>NZ_JAFLCJ010000002.1:0-523900 GCF_017302695.1 Leptolyngbya sp. UWPOB_LEPTO1
TCACAACTTCCCGCTCGACTTGGCTGCTGGTGAAGTTGCACCTGTTGCAATGAGCGCACCTGCAATCAACGGTTAATCTTTAACTGATTTGAGCAAAATGAAGCCCTCCAGAAATGGGGGGCTTTTTCGTATTTGAGGATTGATCCCAGCTAGGGCAAGTCAATCGCGAGACTTTGATTTATCCTGGAAGTCAGAGATTTGCAAGAGTGGGTTAAGAATGACTAGTCCGTGGCAGCGATCGTTAATCTTAGGGGGTGTCGGCGCAACGCTTTCACTCTGGGTCCTCGAAAATTTGACGCATACCTTGGGAGATTGGCTGCCCGCCATTGTCATTGGAAGTGGAATTGCCTGGGTTGTTCTAAAATTTCAACAGAGCGATACGCCTAAGATTCGAGTCGAGCCAGTTTCGCTGAATAAAGTTCAGACTGAATTGGTCGAGGCGAAAGGACTGCTAGACCAACTCGCGATCGAGTCGCAAGATTTATCGATCGATGGCAGTGCTCAGCAATTGTCTGACCTACGATCGCAAATTCAAAACATTACTGCGGATCTGAAGCGAGATGAGATTCGGTTTGCTGTGATGGGCGGTAAGTCAGTTGGCAAAACCATGTTGATGAATTTGCTCGAGATCAAATGGGCAAGAGGCATTTCACAAAAGCTCGTTTTGCAGGACACTCCTGAACTCTTTGCAGCAACGGAAGGCGGAATTATTGCAGAGCGGGATGCGTGGAAATTAGCGCGATCGGCAGATGTCATTTTATTTATGACGACTGGTGATTTGACAGCAACGGAGTTTCAAGCCATTCAAAAAATTACTTCTGTGGGTAAACGGCTAGTTTTGGTATTCAACAAACAAGATCAGTATTTACCAGAGGAGCAAAAAATCGTTTTAGAGCAATTGCGTGAACGAGTTGATGGCATTCTCAGCCCACAAGATGTCATTGGAATTGCAACCAATCCAAAATCTTTGAAAATCCGACAACATCGATCAGACGGCACATTCAAGGAATGGATGGAGAAAGTCGAACCGCAGATTCTGCCCTTACTGGAGCGGTTAAATCAAATTCTCATCCAGGAAGGGAAGCAACTTGTTTTGTCTAGTTCTCTTAGCAATGTGACTGCGGTTCAGGCAGAAGCGAAATCAGCGTTAAATCGAATTCGACGCGATCGCGCAATGCCCCGAATTGATCAAGCGCAATGGATTGTGGCAGGTACAGCATTTGCCAATCCATTTCCAGCATTGGATCTGTTAGCAACTGCTGCTATCAACGGTCAGATGGTAATGGATCTGAGTAATTTGTATCAGCGCAAATTCACGTTAGAACAAGCGAAGACTGTCGCTGCGACGATGGCAGGTGTGATGGTGAAATTGGGGCTAGTGGAGGTTTCTACACAAGCGATCGCGGCAATTATGAAAACGAATGCGATCACCTTTGTCGCAGGTGGATTGATTCAGGGCGTGAGTGCAGCGTATTTGACCAGATTAGCTGGATTAACGTTGATTGAATATTTTGAAGGGGAATCAGCAGAAGAGATTAAGCCTGACATTCTGCAACAGATTATGGAGAAAGTCTTTGAGCAGAATCGACGATTGCCTTTTATGCAGATGTTTGTCAAACAGGCAGTTGATCGTTTGGTGAAAACGCCGCTTTCTGCTTCTGCGCCTGTCCCAACTCCAACTCCGCTAGATGGGTTGCCTGCTCCACAGGAAGCTCCTTTAGAAATCGGAGCAAAGCTAGAGAAAGATGTGAACTCGGAAATAGCAAAATCGGATGAACCAAAGCTTTTAGAAATTCCTGAAGTTTCTTTGGTTGAGATTAACTAATCTGGGTGTTGGGTTTTCCATTGCTGGAGTTCTTCCTGAATGAAGTGATTGACGAGATCTCGGTATAGCTTTTCGATCGCATCAGGGTTTAATCCTTCTACTTCTGCCCAAATTCTCCGCTGTTGCAGCATCGCTTGAAATCGTTCCGGCGCTTTGACGCTAGCTGCATCGGTTTTGAACTTAGCCGCAGCTTTCACATAAGCGAAACGTTGACCAAGAAGTTGGATGACTTGTCGATCGAGAGCATCAATCTCAGATCGAATCTCAGTCATGTTCTGGCATTCTTCAGGTGGCTTCATTGGAAGGATTCTAGACAGAGTTGACGGAAGTGATCGCCGCGATGCTCAAAGCTCTGATACTGGTCAAAACTCGCACAAGCGGGAGAGAGAAGCACGACTTTAGCGGAATGTTGTTTTGCGAGTTGGGGTGATCGTGCGATCGCGCGATCCATGGTTTCGACAATCTCGTAATTCGAGTAGCTCACCTCATCTAAGCGCTTCGCAAAGGTCGGGGCTGCTTCTCCAATTAATAGCACTGCGGCAGCATTGGATTGAATGACATTCAGCCAAGCTTGATCCTCGCCAATTTTCGGTTCTCCACCTGCAATCAGAATTGCTGGAGCTTTGACGGCAGAGAGTCCAACTTCGGCAGCATCGTAGTTTGTTGCTTTACTGTCGTTGATGTAATCGACCCCTTGATAAGTGCAGATGAATTCTAAACGGTGTTCCACTCCAGGAAATCCTGCAACGGCTTCGGCGATCGCACTCTTCTCAATGCCTGCAAAATGTGCGGCTGCAACAGCAGCTAGTAAATTCTGTAGATTGTGCGCTCCGGGCATTTTTAGCGCATCTGCTTGGACGATTTTTTCATCTCGGACAAAGACCCAATTGTTCTCGATATACGCTCCGAATGCGGGATTTCCAATCAACTCAGACCGTCCTTTGACACTTGTCCAACAGGCAGTCTCTTGAACTGGATAACCATGGGCTGTTCCAATCTTCCGAAGATAGGGGTCATCGCCGTTAAAGATCTGCTGCTTAGTTTGGTTTAGTAAACTCGCTTTGATGTTGTAATAGTTTTCTAAGGTTTTGTGGCGGGCGAGGTGATCGGGCGTGAAGGTGGTCCAGATGCCGATTTCAGGTGCAAGTGAAGGAGCCGATTCGATCTGATAACTGCTAATTTCCGCGATCGCCCAATCGGGTTTTTGGTCGAGTAATGCAACTTCGCAGGCGGCATAGCCAATGTTGCCAAAAGCAGGAGCATAAAGTCCGGCTTTCTGGAAAATTGCTGCAGTCAATGCCGTAGTTGTCGTTTTGCCATTGGTTCCGGTGATAGCGACCCAAGGAGAAGAATTGAGCGATCGCCAAGCGAGTTCCATTTCGCCAATAGTTTCGATGTTGAGCGATCGCGCTTTGACTAAACTGGGAATATCCCAGGGCACACCGGGACTGACTACGATTAAATCTGGGCGGGCTGATTCAGGGTCAAAGTTATCCCCTAACCGTACTTCAATGCCTTCTGCGATCAGGGCTTGCTGTTGAGAGTGGAGCGATTCGGAAGACCCACGATCGCTGATGATGACTTGCCATCCTTGACGTTTCAGAAGTCGGGCGGCAGCATTGCCAGATCTTCCCAAACCAATTACGTAAGCTTTCGGCATAGTCACAAACACAACAAGTCTTTTTGCATTCTTAATCGTACTGCGGAACGCTTCACGATGATTGAATCTCTATATGCTTCTTGCAGCGATCGAGACATTGAGCAATGTCACTTTCAACTGAAATCGATCAACCGATTGTTATCCTAGATAAGCCACTCTCGCATTTCCTCGATCTTTGAATCAGTCCTCTCGCCAGCTTGCTTTTACGACACTCCGATCGATTCAGAAAGGAGCCTTCGCTGATGTTGCAGTTGATCAAGTGCTGCATCAATCTGATCTGAATCTCCTCGATCGACGATTGTTTACCGAACTCGTTTATGGAACTGTTCGTCGTCAGAGAACCTTAAACGCGCTGATTGATCAGTTTGCGAAAAAGAAAGATCAACCGCCTGATCTCAGATTGATTCTGCAATTGGGACTGTATCAACTGCGCTATCTCAATCAAATTCCTGAATCCGCCGCAGTCGATACCAGCGTTGAACTTGCGAAGAAAAATAAGCTGAGTGGACTCACAGGAGTCGTCAATGGGATTTTGCGGCAGTATCTGCGATCGCAACTGATTCTTCACGCTGACCCATTAAAACTTTGCGATGATCCAGTCGAACAACTTGGAACACTACATAGCTATCCCGATTGGATCATTCAAGTTTGGTTAGAGCAATTTGGAATCGACGATACAGCTAAACTCTGTGAATGGATGAATCAACCCCCTCGGATTGATCTGCGGGTGAATACTTTAAAGACCAACATCGAGCAAGTTGAATCTGCAATTCCAGACTCGCAGTGCATTCCCAACGTGCCAAATGCACTGAGATTACCTAGCAACGCTGGAGCCATTCAGAACTTACCAGGCTATGCAGAAGGCTGGTGGATTGTTCAAGATAGTAGTGCTCAACTCGTCAGTTACTTAGTCGATCCGCAACCTGGAGAGATTGTTGCAGACGCTTGTGCGGCTCCCGGTGGCAAAACTCTGCACCTGGCAGAATTGATGCAAGATCAAGGAACCGTGTGGGCGATCGACAAAACCGCCTCTCGATTGAAAAAGCTTCAGCAAAACATCGATCGCTTAGGGGTCACTTCGATTCAGATTTTGACAAGTGATAGCCGAGACGTTCCCAGTTTGAAAGGGAAATGCGATCGGGTTTTAGTCGATGCACCTTGTTCAGGCTTAGGAACGCTGAATCGTCATGCCGATGCACGCTGGCGACAAACCCCTGAAAGCGCAACAGCACTTGCTCAACTGCAACAAGAAATTCTCACCGAAGCTGCAAGTTGGCTAAAACCTCAAGGCGTGCTTGTGTACTCAACTTGCACCTTGAATCCGCTCGAAAACGAATCCGTGATTGAGAAATTCCTCCATCAGCATCCAAATTGGGCGATCGAACACCCTACGCATCCAGCTTTGATCACACTCACTTCCCAACAAGGGTGGATCAAAGTCCTCCCGCACTGCCACAATATGGACGGATTCTTTATGGTTCGACTCAAACAAATATGAAAAACGATGTCAAAGATTTAGTAAAAATTCTGATCGGTGTCGCTTGGTTAGATGGGAAAATTCAGCCGGAAGAAAGAACGTACTTACAGCGAATTGCGATCGAAAAAGGAGTGGCAAAAGATCCAGAAATTCAACCCATCCTGCACGAACTTCGAGCGGTTCGATCAGAGGAATGCTACCAATGGATACAAGACTATCTGGGCGAGCATCCTACCTCTGAAGAATGCCATCATCTCATCGAAGCCATTAGTGAAATTATCTATACCGATGGCATGATCGACAGCGAGGAAGCCAAGCTTCTCACTCGCCTGCAAATTCTCGAATCTGAACCTGTCCCAACCCTGCAAACCAAGGTTGTCTCAGCGCTGCGTAAGCTCTATCAGCATGGACTCCAAAAAATTGAAAAGCTCTGAATCGTAATCCAGAGCTTGGTTTAAGCCTAAATACCAGGCGTTTCTTCTTTTTCAACTTCTGGCACGATATTAGGGCGCTCTTTATCTTCCCAACCGACCGGGCGTTTCGAGTTGTACCAAGCGATTGACCCAATCGTCACGGCTGCCACAAACCCAACCCCATAAACTAACGTGAACGAGGTCGGAAACTGCATTCCAGGCTTTGTTGCTACTTCGGTTGCCACTTCTAATAGAAGATTCATCTAAACTGCTCCTGTAAATTTTCTACTGTGGAATCCAGACTAACAAAGTCATCATAGCAGGGCATCTTTCGCCAGTTCGATCCGTTGTTACAGAATTAGGTACTTTCTGCTAATTCCCTGGAGGAGGTAGAGGATCAGCAGCGGCGGGAGCAGGATCAGCAGGAGGTGGCGCAACTGGAGCAGCCTCAGGTTCAGGTGGAGCAGCTTCAGGTTCAGGTGGAGCAGCCTCAGGTTCAGGTGGAGCAGATCTAGGAGGCTCTGGCTCAGAATAGCGGGGTTCTGAGTAAGTTGGTTCGGGTGGAGCTTCCTCATATCGACGACGAGGTTGTTCTTCAGGGGAATCTGGAGCTGTGCCCAGTGCTCGGAGCCGATTCGGTTTTACAGGCTGAGCCTTGATCGTGCCTTTGCGATCGTCCAAATTCTCTGGAATCTCAGCAAATTTTTGCGTCGGCATTCCTGCCACAGCTTCTTTCATGAATTCATGCCAGGTAAAAGCAGCCGTTCCACTGCTTCCCCAAGTGGGGGAATTATCGTCGTTGCCGAGCCATACACCTGTAACCAGTTGTGGGACATAGCCAATAAACCAAAGGTCACGCGCGTTTTCTGAAGTTCCAGTTTTTCCTGCCACGGGTCGATCGAGTCGGGCTGCTTGTGCTGTTCCATCTGAAACGACTCCACGCATCATCCAAGTCGTAATTGCCGCCGTTTCTGCATCTAAAACTCGTTTTGGTTTGTAGTTTGCATCATAGAGAACCTTGCCTTTACGATCGATCACTTTGCGAATTGCATGAGGTTCAACATAATTTCCCTGAGCAGCAAACACGCCATACGCACTGGTCAGTTCTAATGGATTCACTTCATATGCGCCTAGCGCTAATGAATAAGTGGGTTCCATCTTCGATCGAATTCCCATGCCCTGCGCTAGTTTGATCACAGGCTCAAATCCGACATCGATCAGCACTTTAACGGCAATCACATTCACTGAATTGGTCAGTGCCGTTTTCATGTTCAACCAGCCAGAATACTTATTGCTGTAGTTCTTCGGCTGATAGCCATCGACGCTAAAACGCTCATCCAAATAGGATTGATAAGGCGACTTGCCGGTTGCAATGGCAGTGGCATAGACAAAGGGCTTAAATGTCGATCCAGGTTGCCGTTGAGCTTGGGTCACTCGGTTGAATTGACTATCTTTGTAGAAGTCATATCCACCGACCATCGATCGAATTTCACCATTGCGCGGATCGATAGCAACGAGTGCGGCTTGCTTGAAGCCTTCAGCATTTCCGTCTACGCCGATCGCCTCTCGAATCGATCGCTCTGCAACTTTTTGCCACTTCGCATTCAGAGTCGTCTCAACGGTCACGCCACCTGCTGCAAGTACGTCTTTCGGTACAAGTTTCTCAAGCTGCTGCTGAACGTAATATGTGAAGTATGGCGACGTACTTTGAAGATTTTTCGGCATACTGGGCTTCACAACCAATTTCTCAGCCTGGGCTGCCTGAGATTCTGCTTCGCTGATGTAACCAGCCACCACCATTTTGTCGAGCACTGTATTTCGCCGCTCTTGAGCTTTTTCTAAGCTCACTAATGGGGAATATAAACTGGGCGCAGGAGGCAATCCCGCGATCATTGCCATCTCGCCTAGCGTTAGCTGATCGAGGCGCTTACTAAAATAGATCCACGCTGCATCTGCTACACCGTAAGCATTAGAGCCAAGATAAACAAAGTTCAGATATTTTTCGAGAATCTGCTTTTTATCGATCGTGCGCTCAAGTTTCTGAGCAATCAGGGCTTCGCGAACCTTGCGACCGAGAGAGCGATCGTCTTGATCGAGAAAGACCACTCGTGAAAGTTGCTGGGTGAGCGTACTTCCTCCCTCAACTACATCTCTCGAAGTCAGGTTGCGAAAGACTGCCCGCCCAATTCCCTGAAGATCAAGCCCGTTATGGTCGTAAAATCTACGGTCTTCCGAAGCAACAAATGCATCGATCAATCGCTTCGGAATCCGATCAACCGCCACTTGATCGCGCGTTGCGGGACCCAATTGATGTAAAACTGATCCGTCGGAAGCTCGAATGGTCAGTGTTCCGGGACGAGCAAATGTCTTTAATTCAGCCGGGTCAGGTAAGCTTTGATCGACTTGAATCGCAGCATATCGGAATAGTCCAGCTCCGCCCAAAATGACAATCCCGATCGCGACTCGCTTTTGTACCACCGGATTTTTGATCGGTGCAGGTATCTTATGGTCTAGTGCTTCAAGGCGACGAGTGGTAACATCTAAAAACCTTCGCACCCCTGCCATCCGAGGATGCTCCATGAGCTTCGTTACTCCTGCGGATAAAGGGTTGCGGGCGCGTTCTCGTCTAGATTTTGGCTTCACTTGGCGCTTCTTTCCTGTTCCGTCTGTCATAGAGTCCAGCCCTGTTGAAGATTGATCCATCCGAGTCGGTTTTTCTCTACGTTTTGAGCGATGCTGTGCCACGATTGTGCCTCTTATCACAAAGCAGAAGAAAAGATCCGCAGAAACCAGGGAATTCATCTCTGTTAGATTGACGGAAAGCGATTCTTACGTCAACCGTGTTCTTCAAACGGATGATCTCTGCTGCGGGGTCAGAATCATGACCGAATTTGAAGAATTACTGACGTTTAGTCTACAAGACTTTCAGGATTTTGCGATCGCAATCCCTTTGATTCCGGGGTTAGCGATCGCAAATCAAGGCTAAATATTTGCATGTCCTAATGCTAACGCCGTCACCAACATGCCAAACACAAGAAAGGGTTGGGCGCTGGCTTGATATTTAACATCGTTCTTGATCGGGTCTCGCAGGAAGTACATATCTTGAAAGGTGATCTGCGGAATGATTAACAAGATCAGCAGCGTCGCCATCAGATTCTGATGAATGGTCATCAGATAACCTGCAACTCCTGCTTGAAAAACATCAATCATTGCTACACAAATCCAAGCCGCTGTTGTTACTCCAAACATGACCGGAAGTGATTTGAGTCCTAGCGCTTTATCGCCTTCGACGCTCTTGAAATCGTTGACGATCGCAATTCCCAAGCCCGAAAAACTGTAGAACAAGGTCAAGATAATAATGGTCGGATTCAGATCGCCAAATAAAGCATGTCCTGTCCACCAGGGAATCGCAATATAGCTTGCACCGAGCGCATAACAGCCTAGCCAGCCATTTTGTTTGAGTTTGAGAGGGGGTGCTGAGTAGATATAAGACAAGAATGATCCGGCGATCGCCAGTACCGTAATCGTTGGAAATTCATGCCCTGCCCAACGATCCAAAACATAGGCAAGTCCCACACCGCTGAGGAGCAAGAACCAAATTTGGATCACAACTTGGTTCAGAGGAATCGCACCCGATGGAATCGGACGATACGGTTCGTTGATGGCGTCGATCTCGCGATCGTAGTAGTCGTTCATAATCTGCGTGTAGCCTGTGAGCAGTGGTCCTGCCAGCAGCATACAAGCCGCAGATTTCAGCACATCTTCGAGTGCCCAATGATAGTTTCCAGACGAAGCCGCACCGCAGAGAATTCCCCACATCAGCGGAATCCAGGTAATCGGCTTCATCAATTGCAGCCGAATCTTCCAGATCGAAGATTCTTTCACGTCTGCGCCTTTCATCCCCAGAATCTGGCGAGTTTTGGCAGAGCGCTCGGTTTGAAGTTCAGAAGATTCAGTCATAAGGTTAGGGTCGTGAATTGAATAATCGCGGACGACTAAGACACGCTAAAACGAGATGATTAAATAGCCGTCTTGGAATTTTGCGCCTGTCACAGGTTGCCCGCGTAATGGCGCAGGCAGGTCGATATTGCGCCGCTGATCGCCCGCTTCGATCGTGATTTCTGTCCCATACTGGGTCAGTTTGACTTGCTTTTTATCAAATCCCGGCAAGAATAAGCTTACTTTTCTTTCGGCGACATTCACCGCGATCGGTCTCGGGGCTTCAGAAGTGTGATCGAGTTCTGGCAATGCATCGATCAGGGACTGCCAGTCATTCACGGGCTGAACCGGAATCGCTGAAATTGGCAAAGGCTGAAATGCTTCGCTGACCGCAGAAGCATCGCTGGAACGATTACACAAAACGCCTGCAATGGTTAAGCCAATTTGCTGAGCGCTGCCCCAGAGATATTTTGCACTCGCGATCGCTGCTTCATCTTCAGTCGTCACTAAGAAAGCCGCCATGCGTTTCGGATCATTCACCGCTTGCTTCCCTTGATCTAACAGATCATTGGCTTGACGAGTCGGCTGGGCAAAGTTATCCCCGACGAAATTGTTGTTCGTGAAAATTGCAGCAGCGATCGGTTGAATCAACATCGAAACCGTTTTCCCTAAATCTGAATCGATAAAGACCTGACGGAATCGACGAATATACCAACTCAAGGTCTCAGGCGTTCCCAACAATCGCAGCGTATCTTGATTGCCTCCGCCATCGTAGATGATTACGTCATAGCGGCTATCAAACTCTCGCAGGGCATTCAAAGCGAGCAACTGATCCAAGCCTGGAAAAATCGCCAATTCTTGACCAAACACATTTTTTAGGATCGGTGACTGAAGATATTGCGCCTCCAACTTTTTCACTTCTTCCCAACTGCGTTCGAGCAGCGTTGTTGTCTGAAGTTGAACGGCGCTGAAGTTGGCAGAAATTTCTTGTGGATCAACGCCAACTGTTGTTCCGAGTGCTAAACCAAAAGCCGGAGTCGGATCTTGTCCGACTAGTAAAACGCGCTTTCCTTGAGCAGCAAACTTTTTGGCAGCCGCGATCGCGCAAGTTGTCCGTCCGGTTCCACCTTTACCTAAAAACGTCAATATAAAAGCCATATCCAAATCCGCAAAAAGGGGCGATTCATGAGAAGAGGGGTCAGGGAAAAAGGCAAACTGCTTGATTCCCTAACCCCTATGGTATCGACTGGTCGAATTCTTAGCTCGATTAGCCGATCGTTTCCAACTCATCCTCAAAAAACCAGGTTGAGTATTTATCCTCAAACTGGACGAGTAAACCAATGCCTTTGCCATCAACCACTTTGTATTGGCTGATAACGCCAGTTGCTCCGAGCTTTTTAACCACATCTTGGGGGACACGATCGCGCAGTCGCCGAACGCGCACTTTTTGACCAATTTCCATTGCCACTTCTGATACTTGACCATCCAAAAGTTTACCAGGATGTTGCGTCTTATTAAGCTGCTGACAAGACAGAATCAAATGTCGAGGGGTATTACCCCTCATGGGTCTGACCCAGATTATTTTGTCAAGTGGGAGAACACGATGAATTGAGAAGAGTTAATTTTCTAGGATTGTTGGGACTCCTGAACGCATTTGCATGAATTTTAGGGCAATCTACAAGAGTGAAGACGAGTCGCGGAACTGAACAAGCGCTTGTAAAGTTTGAATTCTCAATTTTGGATCAGCATGAGGCATCACCATGTCGGTTAACGTGAAGACGATTCTGAAATCTCCTTTGGCAGTTGGAGCTTGTATTACCGCAGTCATGACCGTGTCTGGAACTCTGTATGCGGTAGCGAAACCCAAGGCGACGATTAACAGTACAGAATCGGCGAATGTCATTCAAACGGTCGCGCAGGATTGTCAAACGATCGTCTTTGACGATAAGCCGCCATTGAATGTGAGATCGGCTCCAATCGAGAAGGTCGGAAATATTGTGGGGTCGCTACAGAATGGTATTGTTGTTACCGTGATTGGGCGCAGAGATGGCTGGTTACAAATTAGCCAACCTGTTGTGGGCTGGATTTATGAGAATTTAACTCGGAAAACCTGTGAAAGTGATGGTCCTGTTGCAACGCTCAATCGGAAACGAGCGAATGATCCAGCTTTAGCGAGTTTGCCGAATGATCCAGGCAGCCGCCTCTACCGTGAATCACTTTCGCATTTCCAAGCTGGAAATTTAGATGGCGCGATCGCACTTGCAAAAGCGGTGCCAGCCAACAGTGCCGCCTATCCCCAAGCTCAATCGGCTCTCAAGACGATGCCCAAATCCTGGGATAAAGCTGTGACTCAATATTCAACGGCGCTAGCAGCAGAAGAGCAGAACCGTTGGAACGATATTCTCAAGATCGCGACGAATTATCCCGATATTCGCTACTGGAGAGAGAAACTCACGCCGATTGTAAAACGGGCGATCCAGATGCAACACGATTTTTCCGGTTCAGATAGAGATGTTCAGTAAGGTGACACATTGAGCTTTGTACAATGCTCAAGACTTTCAGTAGGTCTTTGCACAGTCAAGGTCAGTGCGGGTTCACCATAGCCGAAACTCAACCCGACGCGAAAATTGAATTGAAACCTCTAGGCTTTTTCAAGTCTGGAGGTTTTTTGTAATTCAATGAACCATTCCGTGATTGAATTTGCAAGTATTGAAGTAATTTCTTGATCCCAAGCTTCTCTACGACATATGCCTTTTAGATCCTCAGCATTGATTTGGTTCCGCTCAAGCACTTGTGCAACCTTGTTAGCGATGATGGCAGCTTGTTCTTCTGCGCCTCAATCTTCTGCCCCAAGTGCAAGCTCTCCGACTGCAGCGCCTCAATCTCCTGCAAAACCGACTGAATCTCCCACGGCTGCACCTCAATCGATTCCTCAACTGTCGCCCGAATCCCCAAAATCGGATGCTGCTTCTGACGCTAAGCCCTCTGGATCAAAAGCGACTCGAACCGTCGAAAAATGTGTGATTCGTATGGCGAAAGTCAACGATCCGGAGTCACCTCTGAATGTACGATCGAGTCCCAATGCTTCCTCACAGATTTTGGGACAGTTGCCAAATGGAACGTTTGTCGATGTTGAGAATGAACAAGACGGCTGGTTCAAAATCACGGGTGAGAAGCCAGGTTGGATTGCGAAATCTAGAACAGAAAATAACTGTGGTGAAAAAGTTGAGCGGATCGAATTTGCTGGAGGACAAGACAACATTGAAATTAGAGATCGCTTCATTGGAACTGGCAGTCACACCTATTCCTTCAATTTGAGCAAAGGTCAGACATTGACGGTGACGCGCGATCGCCAAGTTTTTCCCAGAATTGTTGCGCCGGATGGGAAAGATTTGGTTGAGTACAGAGAAGACCGAAAATCTTGGACGGGTGAGGTTGCTGCGACCGGAGATTACGCAGTTATTTTTGAATCGAACTTCAAAGGATATGAATATGGAGTGTCTGTCGAGGCACGTTAGGGGAATGGGAAGTCAGCATAACCATTGCTACTTTCCCCATTCCCACATTCCCCGATTAAATCCCTAACCGTTGATAAACCTGATCGAGATTTTTCAGATGCACCTGTGGGTCAAAACACTCATCCAATTCTGTAGTCGATAGCGTTTTGGTCACGCGATCGTCTTCACTCAGCAATTGACGGAAATTCCCATCTTCCCGATTCCAGGCTTGGTGGGCGCAAGATTGCACGATCGCATAAGCATCCTCTCGGCTCAATCCCTTCTGCACCAATGCCAGCATCACCCGCTGACTAAACACTACCCCGCCGTAAACGTTCATGTTGCGAGCCATATTCTCTGGATAAACCAGCAGGTGTTTAATCAAGTCTGTCGTCTCAACCAACATAAAATGCGTCAAAATGCACGCATCGGGTAACGCAACTCGCTCAACGGAGCTGTGAGAAATATCGCGTTCATGCCATAACGCAACATTCTCTAATGCAGCGGTTGCATAGCCTCGGAGTAATCTTGCCATTCCGGTCAAACGCTCCGATCGAATCGGATTTCGCTTATGGGGCATTGCAGAAGATCCTTTCTGACCCTTTGAGAAAAATTCCTCAACTTCCAAAACATCCGTTTTCTGCAAATTGCGAATCTCAACCGCAAACCGCTCGATCGAAGCTCCTAACAAAGCGAGGCAATTCATATAATCGGCATGGCGATCGCGAGAAATCACCTGGGTTGAAGCGGCATCTGGTTCCAGTCCTAAATTCTGACAAGTCAGCGCCTCAATGCGCGGATCAATATTGGCGTAAGTTCCTACTGCGCCAGAGATTTGACCGACTGCGATCGATTTCCTCAATTGGCATAAACGATCGCGATGGCGCAACATTTCAGCCAGCCACCCTGCCAGTTTGAATCCAAATGTGATCGGCTCTGCGTGAATGCCATGCGATCGACCAATCATCACCGTATTGCGATGCTGTTGGGCCTGATATCGGATGGCTTGAATCAACGCTTCTACATGCGTCATGATCACATCTAAACTGGCGACCATTTGCAAGGCTAAAGCGGTATCCAGCACATCCGAACTGGTCATGCCTAAATGAATATAGCGACCCGCATCGCCTACATATTCATTCACGTTCGTCAAAAACGCGATCACATCATGACGAACCTGCGCTTCGATTTCTAAAATCCGCGCCACATCAAATTTCGCTTTCGCTTTAATCTCTTCAACCGCTTCAGCCGGAATATAACCTAGCTCGGCTTGCGCCTCACACACTGCTATTTCAACTTGGAGCCAGGTTTTAAATTTGTAGTGATCTGTCCACAAATCGCCCATCTCAGGCAGGGTGTAACGCTCAATCAAGGTAGGGGTGCCGAATTCAACCGTCACATTGTAGCGCCTCAAGTTCCCGATTCAAAGAGGGCAACAAAAAGGGTGACAAACCGCCACCCGAAACGCAAGGAATAATGATGAAAGTATTGATCGAGATGCACTGGACTTAACTTATCATTCTCCGGCTTTCCACGATCGTAAACCCTGTAACACCGCCTCTGTGTTTGCCGTCCATCCCACAATGCCCCCTTGTGCCCGCACCATCTCTAACGTCGCTTGTTTAAATTGTGGAAAGTAACTCTCAGTGGCATCTTCGACGAGTAAGCACTCATATCCTCGATCGTTTGCCTCTCGCATCGTGGTCTGCACACAAACTTCGGTTGTTACGCCTGCAATCAAAAGATGGGTAACATTGCGATTGATCAACTGCATCTCCAGATCAGTGTTGTAAAACGCTCCTTTTCCGGGCTTGGGAATCAAAACTTCCCCCGGTAAGGGAGCAAGTTCAGGAATGATTGCGTTTCCAGGTTCACCCAGAATCAGAATCCGCCCCAACTTGCCCTGATCGCCAATGGTCAGGTTTCCTTTTCCCCGCTTGAGCTTCGATTGCGGACAGTCAGAGAGATCCGGCAGATGTCCTTCTTGAGTATGAAAGATCGGCAGGTGCAGCGATCGACATCCTTCGAGCAGTTGTTTCACGGTGGGTACGATCGCTTGAGCGAGTTTCACATCATTGCCAAGGGCTTCACCAAATCCGCCTAACTCCAGGAAATCGCGCTGCATATCGATCACGATTAACGCGACTTGGGAATCACTCGGAAGTTCGTATTCGTAAGGCTGTGCGGCGATCGAAGGCATAAGGTTTAGAAGGGAATTTGGCTATTTTTACTGGGAAGGGCTTTCAAGTAATGCAGAAACTCGATCAGTTCATCCTCATCAAGCTCCGCACGGGTTTTCTTGCCGTATGTATCTTGCAAGTAAGTGCTGCCCTGTTTTTTCGTCCAGCCGATGCGCTCAATCTCAGTTCCAATCTGAGCGATCGCATCGGATAAGTCGATGGGTTCGGGTGCTGGAAAATCATCTTCCTCAAAATCGGGTGCAAAATCTGCTACAGGCGGCACAGGTTCGCGAGTAAATTCAAGAGGTTCAGATTTGATCTCGGGAAGATCGAAGTCTGGCACGGAAAATTCAAGCGCAGGTGCGATTTGATCTTCTTTCTTTTTGCGCGCGGGCTTTTTCGGTGCAACCCCTTCAGGAACCAACTCTTCAACGGGCGGCAACGGAATTTCTGCCATGGGGTCTAAGCTGGGTTCCACTTCTTTTGGCGCTTCTACCATCGGTCTTGCTGGCACATCAAATGTCGCGGCACCGCCAGTTGGTGAAATTCCCAACACTTCCATCGCTCTGACTCTGGCTCGATCTTCTGCGACTTCAATCTTCTCGGCAGCAGCCATCCCAGTTGCCATGGTAGTCGTTCCGACTTGCACGATCGCGCGAACGACAAATTGCCCATCCTGCACCTGCACCAGTTCTGAAATCAGCGCTCCTTGCGGAAATCGGCTCCGCAACTGAGCAAATAAACTATGTCCTTGGGAGTGAGATGCCAAATTGAGAGAATCTTCAGAGGAAGAGAACATAACAGGAGTGAGGTTCGCAATCATATCTATTGTAGGAAGAAGGGCAAACTGCCGCGACCATGAAAGTTTATAGGTTACAGGATCTCTCTCCAGATCGATCACTCTACAATAGAAAAAGAGTCAAAACGTTTTGTGTAATACCTGTCAAGATAAATTTCTCTTGTTATATTGAGGCGGCTGAAATTAACCGCTGTTCCTGATGTTCATTCGATACTCGGTTGTGTGTCCAAAATTTATCCCTCTAATTGATGCTGTATAGAAATGTGCCAGAAGGTCAGGAACCGATCCGTGTTCACTTCGAGCGTCAGATTAAACGCATTCAGCGTGATGTTTTGAGAATGGGCGCGTTAGTTGAACGCTCCTGTTGTCTAGCAAGAGAAGCTTTGTTCGATCGCAATCTTGAAGCGGCTGAGCAAATTAATAAACAAGATAAAAAAATCGATCGTCTCTATAAACAAATCGAACTCGATTGTGTGAATTTAATTGCGCTCCAGTCTCCGGTCGCGCAGGATTTGCGGCTGTTAAGTGCTCTGATGCAGTTAGTCCGAGATTTAGAACGAATCGGAGATTATGCCAAAAACTTAGGGGATGTCGCAGTGCAACTATTTCCCTATGCAGAATCACCTTACATGGGTCAGATTTTGCAAATGTTCGATCGCTGTCGTGCGATGTTGGCGTTGAGTCTAGAATCGTTGTCTGATCTGAATGCAGAATCCGGAATGGATGTGCGCCAGCGAGATGATGCGGTCGATTCTGACTATGAAACGCTTTACAACCTACTGGCGCGTCAGCAAGACGTAAAAGGCATTATCGAGCCAATTGTGCTGCAAATCCTGGTGATCCGCCATCTAGAACGAATGGCAGATCACGCTGCAAATATTGGCAAACGGGTGGCTTATATCGTGACTGGCAAACGGTGAGGATGGATTAGGTTTGAAAGAGAAACGAAATCTTATCGCCTTTGCCGAGTGAAATGCGATCGCCCGGTCTTAATCGATGCCGATTGCCCATCGGTAGGGGCGAATTATTAATATAAGTTCCGTTAGAACTGCCGACATCTTCAATGTAGTAGGTTTCACCTTCGACGCGAATGTCGGCATGAATCCGTGAAACGATCTCCGAGTTTGGAAACCCCGAAACATCAATGTCGGGTGGAATCTGATCGTTGGGTTTTCCGATATGCACCACAGTTAGACCTGGCGGGATTTCCACCACCGTGCTGGTTTGTAGATTTAACAAACGGGCGAAGGATTGCTGAAGCTGAGTTGCCAAGACTGGAGGCTGAATGGCGGCAGCTTCAGGGATTCTTTCAGCTTGGGTCGGTAGAAGAATCGGATCGGGCTGAACCAAAGGTTCAGGCACGATCGGTTCAGGCGATTCTAAGGGATCAGGCAGCGAAGATTCAGGAGTCGATAACATAGGAGCGCTCACAGATTTCAGGTGATAGCCGCACTGTCCACAGAAACTGGCATCCGCTTGCACGGTCGTGCCACAGCTTGGACAGGCGATCGAGACGGGCAAAGGCGTGTAACACGCTTCACATTGCACTGCACCGTCAGGATTAGCATGATTGCAATTGGGACAGACAATCATTTCGACAGGTTCCGATCAAAGGTGAATTTAATGATATCCGCTGAAGTTCTCAACAGCGTTTGTAACTTGCAGTAAATACAAGCTTAAATCGATTAATTACGGGATTTTAGCTCGTGAGAGTCGCTTCTCAAGATGAAAGACAACATAAGGAAAATATTCAAGGTGAGCGTTATTGTGGCGTTGACTCACTGTTTGAATCGCTTTCTTCAAAATTGCGCTTGACCAATTCCCAGTTGGGGCTTGTTGTTTGAGCTTATCGATCGTTGCCATGAGTGCGGCACTACGATTTTCGCGAAAGGTTTGAGAATTGAGATTGAGGATTCCTTTGGAAGTAACTGTGCCCAGCTCTTGTTGAATTTGAGGATTTTTCGAGCAGATTTCTCCAGAAGTACTGTAATAAATTTTGGTTTCACAGTTTTTCTGGGTCGGGTTGAGGATAATTTCTTGATTGCCTTTCAACACATCGCAGTGATAGTCTTTTGACTCGCTATCTTCGTTTCCATGACAAGCTGCAAGGAGATTGCGGTAACTTAGCCGCAGATCGGCTTTGCCTTTTTCGCCGTTGTAGATACTTTGCGGTGACCAATGTTCAATTCGAGTGTCAGGTTTTCCTGTAAGAGGGTCGAGACTTCCCGTTACTCTACGCAGACAATAGCAACAGAGATATCCCTGTTCTTTCAATAGAGACTGCCGCAAAGGCTCTTTGTCTGGATAGTCATCAAATACTGTTTTAGACTTGGGATCTGCTGCCTTGCGATATTGTGTGAGGGAAGAGGGTTCCTGATTTTTCTGAATGTATCGCATCGCTATTCGTAGAGAAATTGAAGCAAAGTGTTGGCTCTCACGATATCGGGATCGTTCTGTCCAAGGAATTGTTTGAGTTCTTCAATGGCACTCTTCGCTGCGTCGGTATTGCCTTCATCAATTAGGTGAAAAGCATGATCGAGTTGCTGCCGCATCCATTCGGGGCGCTTCTCGACTCCCATAAATTCGTAAAGGATCGAATTGCTGTCTCTACCATAGGAATAGGAAACATTATTAGAGATTTTCCCGTTATCCAAGACAAAAATTTCTTCTGGCTGCAAATTGCTGAGAACTTGAGGAGAATGAGTTGTGGTGATGAATTGGCAATTGGGAAAAGTAGTGTTCAAGGCTGGAAGAATTCGACGTTGCCATTGAGGATGAAGGTGATTATCTATTTCGTCGATGAGAACGATTCCGTGTCCGGTTTTGGGGTCGTCTAGAGCAGGATTCGCGATCGTCAATCGGCGAGCAATGTCACAAACGATCATGATGATACTTTTCTCGCCTTCTGATAACTGCTCAATCTTCAATGAGACTCCAGCTTTATCAACTTCTAAAGAACCAGTAATACTTGAGCGAAAACTGTAATCCGAATCACGTCTTTCTCTAACCACACGAAGATTAGAGAATTCTGAAACGTTTAACCTGCTCAAAAAAGTCTCTAGAGCAGTTCTAATTGTCTTTAAATTTGGGTTGACATAGCTACGGTCTTCTCTAGAAATAATTTCATTTTCTAAGTCTTCTTCGAGTCTGAACCAATTGAGAAAATCTTCGTAGTGGATTAGCCCGTTAGCAAACGCATTCTGATACGCATAGAACTGCGTAAAATCATAGGCTTTGGGTTTCGATCTCGCTCTAGAATCTAAACTGTGAATTAGTCGGTTTGCAGGATAGTATGCAAGTATCGGTAATGATGAAGTTGGTTCTTCTCTTAACTGACGATGCATTATTGCGGCGAGAAAACCATATACAGAAGCATGAGTTATGGATTGGAGTATTTCAATTTCAAAGGTCTGCGTTTCTGAACCGTGGCTGAACGTTGAAGAAAGTGTGGAGGTATCTTCTCCATCATAAATGTCGTCAACATCCAGTCCTAGCCTTGGAAATCGTAATGGTTTGGATGGTTTTAGGTGAATTAGGTGCTCAACGAATAGATTAAGAAAGCTATTAATGCTATCGAGGATAGATGACTTGCCAGCACCATTGATTCCGATGAGAACTAGTGCATTAGACTTTGGAAATTCAAGCTTGAAGTCTTTGAAGCCGCGAAAATTAGTCAGATGGAGTGCTTCGATCCTCATATTTCTAATGCTTCCTACATTTCAGATTTCTTTTTGGAGGGGTAGAAAGCTATTAATTCAAGTTTAGAACGGAGAGAGAGGGATTCGAACCCTCGGTACGGTTCAAGACCGTACAACAGATTAGCAATCTGCCGCTTTCGACCACTCAGCCATCTCTCCAGAGTTGTCGAGTCACATCATAACAGCTTTCTTGTGACTCGATCAAAGTTTTTTGTGCGGATTTGAGAAATTAGTGAATTGCAAGACTGAATCCAGCTAGGACAGCCGCGATCGTATAAAACCAACCGACAACCTGTGTTTCTGTCCAGCCCGTCAATTCCAAATGGTTATGGAATGGAGACATCCTGAACAAACGCTTGCCGATGCCATTTGCATCTTTTGTGGCTTTGTAATACGTCACTTGAGCAATGACAGAGAGAGTTTCTAAGAAGAACAAGCCGCTCAGAATCAACAACGCGAACAGCGAATTCGTTAGTAATCCAACTGCCGCTAATGCGCCACCTAACGCCAGCGATCCAGTGTCTCCCATGAAGACTTTTGCCGGATTGCGATTGTGAACCAGGAAGCCGAGGCAACCTCCACTTAGGGACGCACAGAAGATACCTAAATCAGCATGCTCAGGTGCGATCAAAGCACCCAATCCCAACAGCGCGATCGCGACTGTTCCACCTGCCAATCCATCCATTCCATCAGTCAGATTCGTCGCATTGCTTTCTGCAACTAAAACGAAACAAGCCAACGCCCAAAAGAGCGATCCCAACGGCAGCACTAGACCCAACGGCAATGCGATCGAAGTGACGCTCGGATTTGTCAGGGCTAACCAGAGACAAAACGCAACTGCAAAGAAGATTTGCAGTCCCATTTTCATCCGCGGAGAAATGCCTTTGTTGGACTTGCGGCGAATGATTTGCCAATCGTCGAGAAAGCCGATCGCAGCGTACGCCATGGTCAATGCTGAAACGGCAATTACATTGCCCGAAAAATTAGACAAAATTAAACCCAGTGCAACCGCGATGGGAACAAAGAAGGCTCCTCCCATCGTCGGGGTTCCTGCCTTCTTCAAATGCGATTGTGGGCCATCTTCGCGAATAATCTGTCCAGCTTTCAGTGCCTTGAGGAAAGGCACAGCCCAAAAGCCGATCCCTGCCGTTGCCAGTCCACTCATCCACATGGGGAACGTCAGTGATGTATTCTGGCTCCAAACTCGTCCACTAAAATGATCCAGCGAGATTGCTGCGATCGTCATGCCAATCGTGAGTAGAAGAAATAGCTTCGTACCCGAAAAATTTAAGGCTCTTCCTGTAA
This sequence comes from Leptolyngbya sp. UWPOB_LEPTO1, assembly GCF_017302695.1. Lineage (NCBI taxonomy): Bacteria > Bacillati > Cyanobacteriota > Cyanophyceae > Leptolyngbyales > Leptolyngbyaceae > Leptolyngbya > Leptolyngbya sp. UWPOB_LEPTO1. Next base: position 20,794 of record NZ_JAFLCJ010000002.1, read on the forward strand.
AAAGTTTTGCGTCCACAGGTTTCTCAATTCACTCCGCACATTTCACCACTTAATTATCAAATCAGGCACAAGATTCAGAAGAATCTCGCGCCTCATCGTCTAATCTTCTAAATCTAAATCATCATCGTCATCGTCTGTGTCAAAGGCACTGCTGCCTTCGCCATCCATCAGTTCATTGATCTCTTCTTCATCGTCTAGATAGTCGAAATCTGCATTGTCGCGTGCCAGAAGTCGTCCTGTGCTTTCTAACCAGTCGAGGATCGATGATTCCTGCTGCATCGGGATCACAGCGGCACGTTGGGTTCGAGGTTCTTGACGTAGAGAGGGGTTGTAAATCATTGAGCGGTTGTAACTCCAACAGTAGAGAGCTTCTACTTTATCTTAGATCGACCGAAACACCCAGAGTGTAACACTTACGGGTATAGCTGGCACATTGAATTTGCTTTTGCTTTCGCAAATTAGCAATATACGGTTTAGATTCAATGCATTTTCTACGTTTTTCTGAAATTGTCAAGTAAATAATTTCGGAATTTCGGATTTTTTGGATCAAGACTGAATTTAAGAAACTTTTTGAATCTGAAGCAGAGCCGTGGAGAGCGATTACGATTAATTCTGTTTACGCTAGGAGCGCATCATGATCGGGAAAGCTGCTTTACTCGAAGCGATCGCGGGAACGAATCGCGGCATTCTCGCCTCAGAGTCCGAAAAACAGGCAATTTTAGCGGCGATCGCTCAACTCGAAGATCGCAATCCTACCCCTCGCCCACTTGAAGCAATTCACTTACTTGATGGTAATTGGCGGTTAATTTACACGACCAGTCGCGGCATTTTGGGGATTGATCAATTTCCGTTGCTCAAATTGGGACAGGTTTATCAGTGTATTCACGCTCCCGAAGCGAAACTCTATAATATTGCGGAAGTTTCGGGCGTGCCGTTTTTAGAAGGAATCGTGGCTGTGGTTGCTCGCTTTCGTCGGATGACGGATCGCCGAGTCGATGTGAAATTTGAGCGATCGTTCATTGGTCTGCAACGCTTAATCGATTACCAATCTCCCAGTTACTTTATTCAACAGCTAGAATCCGAGAAGAAGTTTGCCGCGATCGATTTCCAGATCAAAGACCGGGATCAACAAGGATGGCTGGATGTGACTTATCTTGATGAGGATTTGCGGATTGGGCGTGGCAATGAAGGCAGTGTGTTTGTTTTAACGAAGAACTAATGCGAATCTCTCAAGGACATTTGAATTTACTTGAATTGTGTCCGCGCAAATTTCAGCACACTTATATAGAGCAGTTGGGATCAGCAAATTCACCAGAGCAACAGGAGCGACTTGCAGCGGGAAGTCGATTTCATGCGCTGATGCAACAGTGGGAAATGGATTTACCGATCGAGCCTTTTCTGCAAGAAGATCCGCAACTTCGCCAATGGTTTCACGCTTTTACGGGTGCTGCTCCAACAATTCTTCAGATTGAGCGTCCTAGCTTTCGGGAGAGTGAGCATCTTCGGACGCTCGAATTCAATGGGCATTTATTGACTGTGGTCTATGATTTGCTACTTTTAACAGATTCAGCAGCGCAAATTTTAGATTGGAAGACTTATCCAAAACCAGCGCGAAAGGACTTATCACAAAACTGGCAGTCTCGCCTGTATCCATTCGTTTTAGCGGAGACGAGTGAATACGCACCAGAGCAGATTTCGATGACGTATTGGTTTTTCCAAGCGCAGGGAGCCGCTGAATCTCCTCAGAGCTTGAGATTCGCTTACAGTACGCAACAGCATAAGGAAACGCGGCAAAGCTTGCAGCAATTGTTAGCCCAGTTGGATGAATGGCTCGATCGCTATGAGACCAAAAATCAGCCTTTCCCGCAAATTCCACAAACCGAAGAATGTAGCGGATGTAGTTTTGCGGTGCGATGTCAGCGATCGACAGAAGCAGTCAATGCGGAAGTGTTCTTAAACTTGGCAGAGATCCAAGAGATTCCTTTATGAAAGAAGCTGAAATTTAGGATTCCGAAATATCTCTAAAACACCACTGAATGCGTCAGAACCGCAATCATTAACTTAAGTGAGATGTTTCTATTCTGGGAGTGACAGAGACTCAGAATAGAGGTGTATTCCCTTGATAAAAACTCGCCATGAATCTCCATATCCCACTGCAATCAGAAACGCTGAGTCACTTTGCTTATCGTGCGATCGAGAAACATTTCCGTAAAGCGATGAAGCACGAAGAAGAAGTTTTAGCGGATCAAGATCCAGAGGCACTGCATCAAATGCGAGTCGGACTGCGGCGACTGAGAACCGCAATTCAGGTTTTTGGATTTGTAGCAGATCTGCCAAAAGCCGCGAGTGAAGCAAAAATCCGTAAGTTTGCTCAAATTTTAGGTGCAGTGCGAGATGCAGATGTGTTGCAGCTTGAATTGAAGTCGCCCACTTTGCCAGAATCAGAGCAGAAAGAATTAAAACGGGCGTTGAAGAAACTCCAGAAGCAGCGATCGCGAGATTTCAAAAAACTGCAAAAGGCGTTGAAATCGCATGAATACAAGGCATTTCGGAAAGAAATGGAGAATTGGTTAGCGTTGCCACATTATCGGGTGATTGGGCAACTCCCAATTCAATCCGTCTTACCCGATGTCTTGATGCCTCTGATTCATGGCGTTCTGCTGCATCCCGCTTGGCTGATTGGACGAGAAGAATCTGGCAGATTTGCCCCAATTACAGCCGAATCGATTCGAGAACAATTGCAGCAGAACGCATCGCTCCACGATTTACGGAAGCAAATGAAACGGGTGCGCTATCAAACTGAGCTGTTCACCGAGTTCTACGGAGAGGCTTACAAGGCTCAAGTTGAAAATTTCAAAGCGATTCAAGAGAGTTTGGGAGAGATTCAAGATAGCGTTGTGATGCAGGAGTTCTTAGAGAGCAGCTTGAAGCAAGCGATCGAGAAAACTTGTCCGATTTTTGCCGATCGCCTGCAAGAGAAAATCATCAACGCTTGGCAGCAATGGCGATCGCAACAAGAAAAATATCTCGACCCTTCATTCCGAATGCAGCTTCGGCGGACTGTACTAGAACCGACCTAAGTGAATCGCTTCTTCTCACCCTGGTAGCGAATCCCTTCAGCCAGTAGAGCGAGTCCACCTGAAATCACCAGCAAAACGACGCTCAATGCATTCATATCCGGTCTTACACTGGTTCGGATTCGGCTGAAGATCTCCATCGGCAAAGTTGTAATCCCTCCACCTGCGGTAAAGCTTGCGATGAGAAAATCATCCATGCTCAACACGAAAGCTAGGAGACAGCCCGAGACGATCGCGGGCATTAACTGCGGCAGCAATACCATCATCAATGACTGCATCGGAGTTGCACCCAAATCTAACGCTGCTTCCTCCAGATGCGGGTCAAGATTGACGAGTCGTGTTGAAACGACTAATGCGATGTAAGCCAGGCAGAAAACGACATGGGCAGCCACGATTGTCCAAAGGCTCAGGGGTACTGCAATGACTGCTAAAAATACAAGGGTTGCAACTGCGATCGCGATATCAGGAATAATCAACGGCAAATAAGCTGCACCTTGAAATAACTTTTTGCCAAAGAACTGATATTTTGCAAGCCCGATCGCCAGTAAGGTTCCAATGACAGCTGCGATCGCAGTTGCCAAACTTGCAACTAACAAACTATCTCGAAGCGCTGAAAGAATTCGACTATCTTGGAAAAATTTGATGTACCAAGATAATGTAAATCCAGTCCACTGAGCACTGTTTGGAGCTTGATTAAAGCTGTAGAACGCGAGCACTGATAGCGGTAAATACATAAAGCCAAACATCAGCAAGGTAAACCCTGCTGAGATGCGATTTCTAAATTGACTTTGCATTCTGATCTCCGTATTTAATGAGCAGTGCGATCGCAATACTGACGATTAAAATCAGCATCATGCTCAAAGCTGAGCCATATCCCCAATTCTGCGTTGCACCTAGGAATTGGTCATAAACGACACGCGCCGCAGTTCGGCTCGATGTTCCGCCTAATAGCTCTGGATTGATAAAGTCTCCTAGCGCCGTGATGAATACCAGCAAACCTCCAGCAATAATGCCCGGAAAGCATTGGGGGACAGTCACTTTCCAGAACGCTTGTTGAGGGGTTGCGCCTAAGTCTGCGGCGGCTTCTAACAATCGTCGATCGAGCTTTTCTAACGAGGCATAGAGAATCAGAACCATGTAAGGCAATAAACCATAGGTCATGCCGATCAGGACTGCGATCGGTTGATTTAATAAATCTAAGGTCGGTAAACCGAGACTCATCAGAAAGCTATTGAGTACGCCAGTTCGACGCAGAATGCTAATCCAGGCATACGATCGCAACAGCGAAGATGTCCAAAGTGGCAATGTAAAGCCCATTAAGATGAGATTTTGCCAGCGTTTGGGAGAAGTGAGAGCAATCCAATACGCGACGGGAAAGCCGAGGACAAGACAAGCGATCGTCGTTCCCGATGCGAAGAGGAACGATCGCCAAAGAGCAGGGAAACTCTCAGGCTGAAAAATTCGCAAGTAATTCTCCAATCCTGATGGATTCACGACATCGCCCGGTTTGATGTTGGGAACAAGGCTCAATTGGAAAATAATCAGGGTCGGAACAATCAACAGCAACAATAGCCAAAGTCCCGCAGGCGAGAGCATCAAGACTGGCTGCAACCAGCGAGGAGCGCTAGAGGTAGAGGATTCAGAAATCGAGGGCGCTTTCATAGTTTAATATCCTCAGCTACTCGTGAGTTTCGTCCAATATCGTTCGTAGGCTTCTAGCGTTTCCCGCTCTACGGGTGCGATCGATTCGGATCTATTCAACAACTCCATCGCGGGGAACAAGCTAGAATTTGACCGAATCGCTTCAGGGAGTTGAGCAATGCCAGCTTGATTGGTCGTTGCAAAGGATAACCGTTCTGTCATTTTGGCGGCGACTTCAGGCTGAAGCATAAACTCCAACCAAGCGTAAGCTCCATCAGGGTTGGGAGCCGTTTTGGGAATCACCATCGTATCTGTCCAGAGAGAAGTGCCACTGCTCGGGATGACATATTTCAACTTTGGATTGTCTTTCATTGCCAGTGCCGCATCTGAGGAGTAAGCCATCGCGATCGACAAATCTCCAGCAATTAATTGATCCCGCCAGGCATCGGTTGTGAAAGTCGCGATTGCAGGTTTCAATTCTTGTAGCCGATCGTATGCTTTTTTCAATTCGGCTGGGTTGGTGGAATTGTAGGAGAATCCAAGCGATCGTAACGTTGCTCCTAACACTTCCCGCACATCATTCATCAAGGTCATGCGTCGCATCAACTTCTCTTTGTTCTCCCACAGATAGTTCCAATCTTTGGGTGCATCCTTGATTTTTTCACTGTTATAGATCAATCCGGTCGTTCCCCAACTCATCGGCACACTGTAACGATTGCCGGGGTCATGTAGTGAGGTTTGAAAACGCGGAATCAGATGACGGAGGCTTTCTAACCGTAAGTGATCAAGCTGGCTCAAATAGCCGAGCTTACTCATCTGAGTCACTTTATAGTCCGATGGATAAATGACGCTATAGATTTTTGCTTTTCCGGCTTGGAAAGCTGCCAACATCGTCTCGTTAGAATCAAACACATCAAACTTAACTTTGATCCCTGTCTTGGCTTGAAATGCATCGACGAGTTCTTGATCAATGTAATTCGACCAAGTGTAGATATTGAGTTCATCGGAAGACTGCACGATCGCCTGATCAGTCTGAACTTTTGCTAATGTCCAACCACAACTTGACAGCGCAAACCCTGAAACTCCTGCAGCTGCAGTTTTGATGAATCGGCGACGAGAGGCACAATACGACATAACTGCCTCCTTACAACTCAGATAACGCTAAACTGTCAGCTGCATCCCAAGACACATAGAGTGGAGCGTCTGCGTTTGGAAGTTTAGGTGATTTTGGCTGACGCACAATCACACGATCGCCAGAGTTCAGGACTATCACACAATAGACATGAGTTCCCAGATACATCACATCTTGCAATCTGCCTTCAAAGCAGTTTGCTGCTGCTTGAGGAACTAGACTAATCTGGATTTTTTCAGGACGTACGCTCACCGTGACCCAGCCAGAAGTCAGGGATTTCGAGGCAGTATCCTGCTGAACGGTCATTTTGATACCCGTCTCGGTTCTAATCCAAAGCGTCTCAGGATGTGCGCCTTCAATCTTGCCGCGAAATAGATTCGTATCCCCGATGAAATCTGCAACAAATGAAGTGCGTGGACGATCGTAAATTTGCTCAGGCGTTCCCACTTGCTCAACTTGCCCCAAGTTCATCACGGCAATGCGATCGGATAATGACAACGCTTCTTCCTGATCATGCGTCACCATCACAAAGGTCATGCCTAATTCTCGATGTAACGTTGCGAGTTCAACCTGCATCTCTTTGCGTAACTTCAAATCTAATGCGCCTAGCGGTTCATCGAGCAGCAGAACGGCGGGGCGATTGACTAAAGCACGGGCAACGGCGACTCGTTGTTGTTGTCCACCGGAGAGCTGCGCTGGAAATCGATTGGCAAGCGCTTCGAGCTTGACTAATTTCAACGCATCTCGAACTCGATCTTGAACTTCTGATCGCGAACATTTCTGAATTTTCAGCCCAAATGCAATATTTTCTGCGACGGTCATATGACCGAACAGGGCGTAGCTCTGAAAGACTGTATTGGCAGGACGTTTGTACGGTGGGACATTCGACATCGAGCGATCGCGGATCAAAATCTCGCCCGAGGTCGGATGCTCAAATCCCGCAATCATCCGCAGCGTCGTCGTTTTACCACAACCAGACGGCCCTAAGATACTAAAAAACTCGCCGCGCCGAATGCCCAAATCAATACTGCGAACCGCAGGTTCACCGTGATAAACTTTGGTGACGTTTCGCAACTCGACATCTAAGCTGACATCAATGCTGCGAGAGGGTGGAGTTTGGGTTGCCATGTGAGACATAAAATATGCTGCCCTGCGATCGTGGGTCACTGACGGCGCGATTGTCCGTCATTTCCGCAACAAACCCATAGTATCCAGAAACTTTGAATTCGGAGCAGTCCGTGAATTCATGCCTTCAATCATGAAGTCTTTATTTCCAGTGGGGTCGTATTGCTAAAGTTCCCTGCCCCGATCTCAAATTCCTAAGTGATTTCCCGGAGTTCACCGCAATTTAACTCTCCCAGTCATTGGGTAGATCATTCGCTTCTCAACTCGTCAGGAATGCCAACGGGAGAAAGTCCCCCAATGGCTCTCAAACCTTGACATCGCAGTAATTCCACAAAACTCAACATGCGCCCTTCATTTTGGGCGACAGCTTCGATCGCACTCAACAAAGCCCGTGCCGCTTCAGTTTCTGTATAGCCTCGTCGTTGAGCAATTTTCAGCGCTTGTTCATCCGCTTCGAGTTCCATCCGCGAGCTGCGGTTATTCCGCCAAATTTGAAAGAGTGCGATCGCGCTTAATCCACTTGCCGCTGCAACTCCCACAAAATCCTGCTGAGCAAGTTCAACCCCCAATCCGATCGCGCCTAATGCGGTCAGTCCTAACATTGGGGTCGGTTGAAACCATTTAATATTGCTACTCCAACTGACCGTTCGCAAGATCAGGAGATCACGCTGAGATCGCGACAACCGACTCCAAAGGTCGAAATTAATATAAACCGGGCGATCCCTGCCCCAGGGTAACGGTGCAGGAGTATCAATGAACGATCGCTGATCTGGCTTACTGACCAACTTGACAAACATCCGACCCGATGCAGGCATCACGTCTAACAATCGTCTAATCTCAAGCTCAGGATTCATAACGGCAGGCAATACGCGACACGCCTCAAAGTATAAGCGAATCAGCGTATTGCCTGTAAGTTTCTAATGCATCAAATACAGCAGATCAGGCGAAACCCAGTTAATCAAAATAAATAAAGTCAAAAAGAAGCTAACAGTTGCAATCCCTAGAATTGAGGAAAGCGAGAGAAATCTGAGAAAACCAGAAGACATAAGCGGCTCCAATATATTAAGGACGCTTACACCTTAAAAAAATTGCGACTACGAATCATCAACCCAATGAAGACCCCTCACTCTACTAATGGATAGATTTCAACAAAAATGCGCGATCACAGAAGTCGATCGCGCATTCAAAAAAGTTCCAAATCCGCTTATCTCGGATGAGACAGCAAATCAGGGAAGAACCGATTAAATTCAATCAAAAGACCTGCAGTAAAAGTCAACCACAGTGCAGTCGCTACAGGAGCCGATGAAAGATATCTCAGAAGACCAGACATGGATGAACCTCCAAAACGTGAAGAAAATTAGCGTGCTCGGTTTTGTGAAGCCGCAGGTGCTTGCTTATTCGCTTGAGCCAATAGGACAGAATCTGCTCCAACTGGAACATTTCCGTCACGCTCGGTCAATTCGCCGCTCAGCAACTCTTTCACTGCCAATAAAGGCCATAAAGCAGCCCCCAACATGCAGGAGATTGCCAAAGGCACATTGATAATGATTTCGTTTTCTTCAGGCTTACCTGTCTTCTTAACGGCTTGGAGATAAGAGCGACCTGCCCAACCGATCCAGCCCGTAATCAGCAAGAACAGAATGCCAGGAATGGTGAATTCGCCAGCATGTGCCAGGTTGCCATCCGTGATCAAGTGAGGTAGACCATCATCCTTACCGCATAGCAAATCGGAATACTGCTCAAAACGACGCTGCGCGCTGGCGCTAGTCGAATCTTTCATTCGTTGAACGAACACAGGATTGTCGCCACACCGAGTCAAATTGTAGGCGTGAGCAGGCTGAGGGTTGGCAAAGCCCAATCCTAGGAAAAGAACGAGAACTAGAGCAAACAATCGTTGCATGGAATTGTTTCCCTTTATTTACGAATTACAAAGAAAAGTTGTGTCAAAAACGAAGTTGATTTTTCCACAAATGGGGGTGAATCCAACAGAGCGCTAAACTAGGAAATCAGCTTAGCTCACTCTAATTCGAGCGACTGCTAAAGTCACCTACTCCCAAAACCTACCAGCAAATGGCAACGGTCTTAGCAATTGAAACAAGTTGTGACGAAACTGCGGTGGCAATCGTAAAAAATCGTCACATTCTCAGCAGCATTGTGTCGTCTCAAATCGCGATTCACCAGAAATACGGCGGGGTTGTTCCTGAAGTTGCTTCACGGCAACATGTGGAAATGGTCAATTTAGCGATCGCTCAAGCCCTTGAAGCATCCGGCATAACCTGGTCAGAAATCGATGCGATCGCGGGCACTTGTACGCCCGGACTCGTCGGTGCACTTTTAGTGGGATTGACTGCCGCCAAGACTTTAGCGATCGTCCATCAAAAGCCCTTTATTGGTGTACATCACCTAGAAGGGCACATTTACGCCTCCTACCTCAGTGATCCCCATCTCGAACCGCCCTTTCTCTGTCTTCTCGTCTCTGGCGGACATACCAGCCTAATCTACGTCAAAGACTGCGGCAAATATGAAGTGTTAGGACAGACCCGGGACGATGCCGCAGGTGAAGCGTTTGATAAAGTTGCTCGCTTATTGAATCTGGGCTATCCAGGCGGCCCAGTTATTGATCGGTTGGCGGCAGAGGGCAATCCACGCGCTTTTGCCCTACCTGAAGGTCAGATCTCTTTACCTGAAGGTGGCGTTCATCCTTATGATTCAAGTTTTAGCGGCTTAAAGACAGCGGTTTTGCGGCTGACTCAAAAATTGCAGGCAACTGGTGAACCGATCCCCATTGCCGATCTCGCGGCTAGTTTTCAAGCAACCGTGGTACGAGCCTTGACGAAACGAGCGATCGCCTGCGCTAAAAATTACGGACTAAACACAATTGCAGTCGGCGGGGGTGTTGCAGCCAATCGAGGATTGAGAGCAGAACTTCAAGCGGCGGCTGAACCGCATCAGATTAAAGTTTTATTTCCGCCGATGAAATTCTGTACAGATAACGCTGCCATGATTGGATGTGCCGCAGCGGAGCATTTTGATCGGGGGCATACATCAGACTTTGCGATCGCAGCACAGTCCCGTTTGCCACTATCCGAGGTCATGACCCTCTACGCTTAATTCTCAATCACAAGCTCCCATTCCCCTGTCTGAGCATTCCAATCGGGTCGCTCAGTCTCTCCGACGACAAACGGCCCCCAATACCGTTGTGAGCCATCCTGAGCGAAGGCAACCACGACATCACCTCGTTTCAGTCGAATTGATCGCTGCGGCAACGACACTAATAATCCGGTTTGGCTGCCTTCTTGCGGCGCAAAATCCCAGTGCGCCGGAAGTGCAAAACCGCTCTGCGGTGAACCCGACTTGAGATTTGCCTCTTTTGGTTGTCGCGAAAGCAGCGCAACTCGGATCGGATAATCTGATCGATTGCGAATTCTAAGATTGCCTTGTTTTGCAGCAATTGCTGTCGCGTCAGGCTTCTCAATTTTTACAGGTGTAACTAGTTCACCTGAAGGAGATTCATCCGTTGTGATCATCGGCACAGAATTTGGCGCAGCGGGCGCGATCGAAATCTCGATTGCAAATAATTTCATCAGAACCGCGCCCACAATTCCGATCAAAACGATCGCAGCCAAAGCAACTTGCAGTGCAACTCTCTCAGTCGGACGAGATCCCGATTTTATTTCTTTCATCACCTGTGCCTAGCTCGTGTCAATCTTCCTACTTCAGTAATAACAAGGGAATTTGAGATCGGGGCAGAAATTTTTATTGAGGTTGAAGAAGCACGCCAAAAAAATCTTTGTAATTTGTTTGACAAATCTACTGAAACACTGCAATATAGAAATCGCGCCACCAAACGCGCAAATCTGGGACTGTAGTTCAATTGGTTAGAGCACCGCCCTGTCACGGCGGAAGTTGCGGGTTCGAGCCCCGTCAGTCCCGTAGATCTGAGACATCTAGAGGTATCAACAGACATCACTTCTGTCTTAAGTCTGTCCTAACCCTAGCATCACTTGATCTTGTCTAGCTATATGCAACAAAGTTCATAGCTTGTACTGTTTTGGAACTTCTGCCTACTGAGCAGTTAACCAGCATCGATCAAAGTTAGACACAGCAGAGGTTTAACCTTGGTGTGCTTTTGGTGCTGGACTACTTTTGGACTAACTAAACAACCTTTGTTTCATCGATCGGTTATGCCACTTGAGTTTTTCGATCATAAACTGGACTAAGATCTAGTTTACTCTATACTCCGTCGAGGACGGTCTATGACAGACGACACAAGAGACACGGTAGGTTTGTACCTTAACTGTCTTAGAGCCACCTTCCTGATCCTTCTAGAACCGTCTGCTGAAACTCTTGATATACTAAGAAGATCGGACATACTACATAAGGATCACGTATGGAACTTACCTTTGAAGAAGCGATCCGAGTTACCAGGTTGGATGTCGAAGCAGGTGTGAACTTGATCGAAGATGACTACGTGACAGCGCTAGATGTTTACGCGAGTCAGCACCCAGAAGACAACCATCGTGTGATGAAGGCTTACCAAGAACTGATCACTAGGCTGGTTGCTGCTTGACATCTAAGCATATATACTTAAGACAACAAAGCACCAAGGAACTCAACCCTGGTGCTTTAAGTTTTATGTACGACGCAACTACTTGATGACTTGCTTAAGGAACTTGTCACGCTCTTGTGTCTGTTCCGTGATGAAGCTTTCACCCTCTGATGGTACAGGGATACTACGAACAGGGATACCCTTCTTTCGCATCATCTGTAGTGCGTCCTCAACTACTTTCTTTTCACCCACGGACTTACCTTGTTGTCTCATCCACGAAGCGACACGCATACCATCTACTTGTAGCTGTACGTATGTGCTTCGTAGTTGGTCAAGTTCGGTTAGTTCTTGTTGTGTCGGTTGTCGTCCAACACTAAGGATGTCTTGTTCCTTACGCTTCAAAGCAGACCGTACATCACTTTGTGTCTTCATCAGTTGCTCAAAGGTGTACTGGTTGTTGTCTAACAGGTCGATGGTTCGTACCTTCAGACCAACAGCAGCACGTATATGCTCAAACCAACCAAGCTTTTGCTGTGTGAAGTATCTGTCTCGCTCTGCTGGTGTTGCCTTTCCGGTTGGTGGTGGAAGGATACCGTATGCCCCTTTTGCTGGTGTTACTTCACGACCAGCGTAGTCAAGCACTTGACCTCGTGCCCCTGACTGTCTACTAAGTGTGTTGATAAGCGGAAAGAGATCAGTAGCCCATGCGACAGACTTAGGTACATCCATACCAAACAGCCGAACTGTGTCACGTCCGTATCTGTCTTGTATCGCTGCATCCTTAGCAACCTTAAGAGCAAGCTTGGCTAGTGGCTGTACATCGTCGCCTCTGTCACCAAGTAACAGTTCTTGTACGAAGTCACCGAAGTTATACGGCTTCTGTTTGTCGTCCTTACCTCGTAGTGCATCACCAAAGTTATTACCCATCTTCACGAGATAGCTAGTGCTGTCGCTGAAGGGGTCAAAGTTACCGGGATACAACACGTAAGCCTTCTTTGTGAAGGGGTCATATACCGCACCACCTGGCATATGATCAAGGTCATACTGTCCTAGTCCTGCTTGTGTGATGTCTTTGTGGTTAAGCTCTGAGTTCAAGAAGGACATCAACCGCAGATAAGACACAAACTGAGATGGGTTTCTCATAGCGTGTCTTAGCACCATCGGTGTACTGTACAGTGCCCATGTCGCGAAAGGTTTCACCCACTTACCAAAGGTGCTTTGTAGCTCACCGATGTTCGTGTAGTCCACGAAGTAGTTATCTGCGTGTCGTAGTGAGTCCTTCAGTGTGCCTTTAACCTCAGTTCCTAGTACGTCTTTAGCACCATAGCCAAGCATACGGGACTGAACTAAACTTGCCTTGAAGACCGCATCAGTGTACGAAGCAGCACGACTGAAGACAGACAACAACTTATCTTGTGTGTCTTTCATCCCCTTAACCACGTACGCACCTGTACCCAGTACATCACCTGTCTGTTTGAAGTACTCGACTGTGTTCCGTACCCCCTTATCAAGTCGAAGTACGTCACGTACACCAGCTTTGAAACCTTTCTGTGTCACCTGCTCACCGATACCTTGACTTACCAGGTCTACCTTTACGAGCTTAAGGTACTTGTCCCACCAACCACGCTTGGTTAAGTACTTATCACCGTCTTTAAGGAAGGGCTTTGTGTCGTCGAGAGCTTCAAGACCAAACTTCATGATAGTGCTAAGGTCGTGACTTACTGGGATGACTCGCGCAGGGTTTCCACCACCAGCAAGAAGCATCACCGAGTTACCAAGTACTTGCTTCGCTACATAAGGGACACCAAGCCACGGTAGACCACCCTGGGTAAGCATACCCTGTGTCGTAACAAAGCGGTTAAAGTGTTGATACATCTGAGCAAGATGCCCTAGTTGTCCAGCGTCAGTACTTAAAGACACATAAGCTTTCATCATGTCGTGTACTACTGGATGCACATACCCACCTTCGTCTTTGAAGAACCGACCAACAGCAGGATGACTACCGAAAGCTTCGCCGAGGTTCACAAAGTCTTTGTACAGTTCTCGGTTACTTTGGTACTCAAGCTCAGTGACTACCCACCCTGACTGCTTACCTTCAGTCGAGAGCTTCATGAACATCGCACTGTCACCAGCAGCACGACCAAGAGACTTACTGTAGTTCTGTAAGACCTCCATCGGGTCAGTAACAAACAGTTCGCTCATGTTCGTGTACGGTAGCTTGTACTGCTTTACCATGTAGTCAAACACTTCACGACTGGACATAGGCACTTTAGACAACACACCAGCATCTACAAGGTCGTCAAGTTGTTTACCTGTGAAGTGTGCGTCTAGTGTTTCTACTAACTTAAGAGGTTCATCCAGCAGTTCATCCCACTGTTCTTGTGTGTACTTCAGACCTGAGTACTTGTTCAGCAGTTCGTAGTCTTCAGGGATAAACAAGTATGTGCTTCTACTACGTGCATATGATGTCTCACCTACAACACCAGGAAACAGACCACCATCAGCTTGACTGAGCTTACCTAGTTTGAAGTTTGCATCTTCTGTCGCGATACGGGTAAAGTATCCAAGGTTGTTGATAGGGTCTACATCGACACCAAAAGCCTTAGCCGCATACAGTACGTCGTCGTACACGGATGCGTGTTTCATCGACAGTTCAAGTAGCTGTTCTACCTCTGTGTCACTTAACCCGATGGTTTCAAGACGGTCTAGGAACTTCTCGTACCGTCTTTGTTGAAACAGTCTTACCGCTTCAGTGTCACCGTACGCAAGTTGACTTCGTGGGATAGCTCCAACTTCAACAAGGTCTACGAACAACTCGTCTGCTTCGCGCTTACTTAGGCTGTGTGTTTTGGCGATGTCGTCGAGTTCACTTCGGATGTCGCGCAACATACCGACCTTCTTGTACTTAGCGATGTTCTCAACCGTGTTCTCTGCTACGCGCTTAGCTTCACCCACTGATAACTTGACAGATGCAGATGTAGATAGCTCGTCACTTAAGCCTAGTACCTTTTGGTTAAGTCCAAGCTTCTTAGACAACCATGCTTGCATCTTGTATGTCTCACGTGGTTTCAGGTTTACAAGGTCTGCCGTGGTTGCTTCCCACTCGCGTAGTGTGCTTTCAAGTTGTGCTGACTTAACTGCTACTGGGTTGTCTGGTACAAGTGCTTTAAGTGTCTTGGCTCTGTCTCGTGTTCGCTTACGGATATCAGACACTTCATCTGGTGTCCAGCTTGCTTTACGTCTTCCTGTAGTTGCTTGTGTTACTGCGGTTGTTGCGGTCTTACATGGTACTTGTGTCATGGTGTCGTCTCCTGTTAGGTGTGTATGTCATCTTTAGCGAAAAAACAGCGCAAACTGCTATATACTTGCGAAGTTTCTTCGCCAACCTTTTACTACAGACACGGGTTGTCCATCGGTTTGCTAAGTTCTTGCTTGAACTTCTGGTATGCTTCTTCAGTCTTCAGCGCATCTGACTGCTGTTTACGTCTCATGGTATCCAGTGCCTCAGCTTCAAGCTTTTCGTCGATGTCCAGTAGTCGGTTTACATCGTCACGTACCGCGCTCTGAGATGCCTTTAGCTCGTCCTCTGAGACACGCTGTAACCGCTTAAGTAGTCTGCCCTTAGACTCTTCGTATGATGCCTTTAGGAAGCTGCTAGATGGGTTACGTGCAAGACTTAGGCTGTCACTGTTGAACCTGTGTGCTGCGTGTTGTAGTGTGTCCTCAAGTTCAGGTAGACCACGGATACCTTGCGTCTCAAGTACACTGGGGTTGTAGACAGCAAGCATATCTACCGCTCCTTTGTCGCTTTTTACGACAGCACCATCGATACCACGCTGTCTTAGTCCGTCTACCACTTCACGCTGGAAGCTCAGTAGGTCAGCTTCCTTGAACATAGTCTCGGTATCAGCACCAGGAAAGTTCTTCTTAAAAGACTTCATGATGCTTCTGTCTGCGAGGTCAAAGGCTTGTGATAAAGTGACTTGTTTTGTCTCAAGTACTTTACGGTAAACCCTAGCAGCTTCACTCATATGGGTATCTGTGTCCTTCAGTGTTCGCTCAAAGGCATCGATAAACACTTGCTTCGCTTCAGATGACAGTGGTGCATCTGCATCTAGTAGTTTTGCTTCTGGTCGTACTCGTGTCTCGTATACTCTGCCATCACCGAAGCTTCGACCTTCGATAGGTGGTAGATGTCTGTTTACGTCTGTAAGCCCCTTGGCTACTGCTTCATCACTGTTATGTGTGAGATAAAGTGCAGTGCCTAGCTCAGATCTTGACGCACCTTGTACAGGGTCAACCTTGGATAGTTCAAGGTTCTGTACACGAGTGCCATGATAGAAGGGGTCTTTGTTCGGAGATACAACAACATCAGGTAGTGACTTAACTTCGAGGTTACTCGGCTTCGGTCGTCCTGGGTTGTCGAGCAGTGTTCGCGCCCCTATATCAGGCACTTCGTCAAGCTTACGAACTGCGCTGTCTAACAGGTCATCAAGTACCTGCTTGCTTCGTGTTGCTTGAGACAACACATCTTGGTTATAACTAAGGCTGTTCTGTGTCCGTAGTCGCTGGTTAGTTAGCTCGATGCCTTGTTGTGTCTCAGTTTTGAGGTTGCTTGGTAGCTGCTTCTGGTATGCCTGTCTTGCTTGGGTGTTCGTCACTAGGTCAGGTTCAACAGTATCACCGATAACCTTACCTACTTCTGTGTCGTCGCTGCCCTTAGCTACCTTGACATACGTGTTGTCATCTACCTTGACCAAGAACTCACCTTCACCCTTCGGCAGCGAGATACCGTGTTTGCCGAGGATGTTTCGTACTGCCTCTTGTTCTTCGATCGATAGCTTGTTGAGACGTGCGTATAGCTGTGCGTCTAGTTTTGCCCAACTGTCTACAGTCGAGGGAGACAACACAAGAGGTTTACCGTCACTGAGAACTATCTGACTACCAAGCTCAACCACGTCCTTTAGTGGTCTTTCACTACGGACAAGTACCTGTGTGTTGATAAGTTCACCTGGTTCCGCTTTGGCGACAACCATCCCGATATCACCTAGTGACCCTTGTGGTTTGACTGCAAGAGTTTCGACAACACGAGATGTTTGTGTAGGTTGGACTACCTCACCAGTTATCTTGATATCTGGTACGTCGATAGTGGTGATACCTTTTGGTGGTTGTATGTCTGTGCTTGGTTTCCAAGTCGGGATAGGCTGAGAACTTGGACGAACACCGACAGATGTTAAGTCAGGTTGTCTAGGTCTTGTTGCTTGCTTGGCTACCGTACTAGGTGCTGATACCTCTGTTGCCTTACGAGACAGAACAGACTCACGAACCCATCCACGTACATCTTGTACAGCCTTACCTACTGGTCGCGCTACCGGACGTACTGCAACACCGATAGCGTCTCCAAGGATATCACCAGTAACTACACGTGCTGCTTGTTTGGGTAGTACCTTTCGTGCTATCTCATCTGCTTTACCACCTAGCGCTAGGTCAACAGCTAAACCGAACACAAACCCACCAGTACGCTTGATGTTGTTGAAGGGGTCTTTTTTGTTTTCCTCAACACCGTACCCTATAGGTTGTTTCTTGGTGCTGTTAGTCGTACTGACATCGACACCACTAGCACCTGCTGCTGTCCAGAAACCACCGCGTAGTTGCTGTACTGGGTTGTTGTCTGGTTTAACTCGCCCATATGCCTGTGGTGTGCTACTGTTCCAAGCCTTTCCACCTTCTTGTGTTGCGTCATCCCAAGTACGACCAAGTATGTTACCTGCTTTTGAGAAGTCCCCTTTGTATGCTTCCCATGTTGCTTTACCAGTACGGTTAAGTAGTACACCAAGAAAGTTGCCTGCTGTACTTCCTACTCGTCCTGCATCCATCATCGCACCTGAAAGCGTACCTCCTATAGTTGACCACGTAGCGAGTACACCAGGAACAACACCAGAACCGAACTCGCCAAACCTACCTTGAAGTGGGTTGAACTCACCACCGGGGTTAGGAGACATAAGGATAGACCACCAAGGTTTGTCTTGTGTTGTCGAACCTCGTACTGATGTATCTAACTGTCGCTGTTGATATATACTTGCCTCAAGTCTTGCTCTGTTACTTCTGTTAGCTTCTTGTTGGTCTTGTATAAGTTCCTCAAGTCGCTGTCTGTCTTGTGCTGCTGAAACAGGTTCACCGTAGACATACGGTTCAGGGTTTGACCAGACACTTTGAGGCATGGTGTCTGGTACTTGATAGCCTTCACCAACTGGTTTATAGTCAGGGTTACGCTGCGTGTTCGGTGGGTTAAGGATACTGATCGGTTTCGGTGTATCCCAGATGGGGGTCACTACTTGCGGTGCATCAGGGTCAGTCTGACTTTTGTTGTAGACACGACCTTGTGGGTTAACCTGTTCAGTTGGTGTAAGAAAACTATCAGGGTTGTTCGGGTCTACCGCAACAGCTTCGCTGTTCGCACCTACGGGAGGTTGCTGCTCTGGTTGTGTCGCTGCTTCGCTTCGCAGTGGTTCTGGTGTTGATGTTGGTTGTGGTCTTGGTTGTTGTCGTGCCGCGTCTTCAAGTACCTTAGTGAACTCTGCTTGTGTAGTTTTTTCTTTCACCTTGATGTTGGGTACATCTATGCGCTGGTCATCTTGAGAAGGCGACAACAAAGGTTTATCGATGCTCATCTGCTTGCTCCTCCTTCAGGATAGTTTCAAGTAAGTGTGGGTTGAGCATGACGAGACGCACAGCTAACCGGATAAACTTAGCTGTGCTTAACCCGTGGATGTCAGCGAACCGATGCCAGACAACACCTTCATCTGGTGTCACTTGCACGTATAAGCGCTTACTTAGGTTAAGCTGACTCATGTACGGCTCTACGAACTCACGGACGGGGTTTACTAGTTGATGCATACTGACTGCCCTCCATGTAGTTGCTCGTATCGGTCGCGTAGTTCAGACAAAAGTGATGGGTTCCAGTAGGCTAGTGTAAGAGCATAGTATGTGAACTCTTCAGGACTCATATCGTGACGGATACGTGCGTAGTCTGCAAAGTCTAACTGGTGTCTTTTTAAGATGCCGTAGGTCGCTGCATCTCTGATGTTTACTTCTTTTAAGTCAGTGTTCATGTTAGTTGTCTCCTGGTACTGCTGTTGCGGTTGTTAGTTGTTTTGCTAGTTCGTCGATGTCTAGTGTTTCTTGCGGTGGGATAACATAACTTGGGTGGCAGTAAACCGTCTCACCGCGTAAAGCGCTTTTTCTTGTATCTACTACTGGTTCACCATCTTCTGGGTAGACAAGCAGTTCGTCTAGCGAAAGGCACAAAGCACCGAAAGCATAGCCAGTTAGCTTGTTGTACCAGACAAAACAGATGGGAGGGTTTCGCCACTGGAGACTACGAACTTCTCCTACCATGTACCCTCGACCACTGCGCTTGTATGCTTCTGGTAGTTTATGTCTGTCAGTAACACCAGTAGCTTTTACAGATACCCATCCAACATAGTTACCTTGTTTGTCGTATAGATGTAAGTCTTCGTCGGTTGTTTTGATGCTCAGACCAACACGGTGTTTACGTGTTGTACCATCTCGTACATCTAGCCCACGCCCTCGTAGTAACTCTTTTACCTTTTGTTCGATATCCCTTGCCTGTCTTAGTTGCTCAGTCCACGTAACCACGATACATCACCTTTCTTTGTTGTCCCTTTAGTAGGAGTGGAGGTTTGTATACAAAGGTTTGCTACATCCAACTCAAGAAGAGGTACAAACAAACATGGAGACGACAAAGATATGGCACGGCTAGTAGGGGTGGATACCCCACAAACAAGTAGTTCAGTACCTCAACCAGGTGTTAAACCAGTTCAAGGTGTAGACACAGCACAAGCAAGCTTTAGTGTCGCTCAACAAGCAGTACAAAACACTGGACAGTTTTTACAGCAGTCGATACAGCAGCAGTCACAGATGACGAACCAGATGACTCAAAGCAACATCGCTGTGACACAAGCACAAGCACAAGCTGAGACAACACAAGCAGCGACAAACAAAGATAACTTTGGTACTGTTTTGGCTGGTCTAGGTAACACGGCTTCCGGTGTTGCGAAGGTTCTTGAGTACGTGGATAAGCGTGACCAAGCGATGCGTGAAGCTCAGTATGATCAGGAGTTCGCGCAAGCTAGTTCAGAAGTAGAGCAACTTAAGTCAGTCGCATCGTCACGGGCTATGGGCACACCGGAAGGGCGACAGGGGTTAGAGCGTGACTTTCAGAACATCCTGAGCAAGCGTAAACTTAGATCTGAAGATGCAGCAAAACTGTATGGTAGCTGGTACGGGAAAGTACAAGAGATAGATGGAGAGTACGCACGTAGACAGCGAAGTGAGATGGACAAGGTTCAAGACGCACAGCGAGAAGAAGCACGAGCAAAGCTTGAGATCTTACTATCTAACAAAGTGTCTCAAGTAGCTGCCGCGACTGACCCAGGTGAAGTCAACAAAAACCTAGAAGAACTAAACAAAGTACTTCAGACAGTTTATGAAGACAAGAACCTGGATACACGGACAAAAGCAGAGCTACTAGCACACGGATACAAGGTCATCGCTGGTGGTGTTTGGAAGTCCACAGATGCACAGGCGAAAACCCAAAAGCAACTGCAGAACTGGGATGAGTTCAGTAAAGCAGCAGTCGATATCGAAAGACGTAAACAAGCGGGTGAACTAGACGAAGCACAAGCTAACCGTGAGCGTGTTATCGCTGCTGAGCGTCTTAGTATCCCGGCATCTATCGCATCTACGTATGACCCTCTTGAGATGCGTAAGCGTACCAACAGCATCATGAAAACTGAGCAAGAGGAGTACGAGCTTAGGAAGACTGGCGACCTTATCGACTATGACAACACCCCGCTTTCCTCTATGGCTCGTGGCTCTATCGCTTGGGACTTAGCAGTATCTCCAGATGCAGAGGCACAGTACCGCGCTCAGATGGGTGACACGGCACAAGGTAAAGCAGTGCTGGCTATCGTAGACACATACAAAGAGTACAGGAAGCGTAAGCAGGAACTCGCTGAAAAAGAAGCAGCATGGCAGACAGCAAAGAACAAGATAGCCCTAGACGACGCTCAGGAGTTCTACAGCTTTCTGAAGACACTTAAACCAGAGACAGCAAAACAGGTAGCTGATACAGTAGGTCTAGGTGGTCTGTTATCTACGGAAGCACAGGCACTTAAAGCTAAGGCGGATGCAGGTGATGAACAAGCAAGACGCGAGTGGGAAGCAAGACTAACCGAAGCACGAGGTATCCTTACCAACAGACGACGAGACATCATGGACGGTATCGATCGGGAGCGTGACGCTATGTACCGTGATGTCGAAGCGCGTGAAAAACAACTTGAGCAGTACGGCTTTAAGACTGGAACCTTTGACCCTCAGACCTACCAGCGTGCAGTTGACGAGCGTAACCAAGCGATGATGAAGCGTGAAGCATCACGAAGGGCACGAGAGCAGAGCACCTACGGAGGGCAACAACCGGGTTTTAACTCCCCTCGTCTGCACACCGCAACAGTACGAGGTGGAAAGAAAGCGGTACTACCCATACCTCAAGGTACACAGGTCACGACGTGGGATAACTACGGGCAAGACAGAGGCACACACCGACACCAAGGAGAAGACCTAGCAGTGTCTAAGGGGACACCTATCATCGCGGCTATGGGTGGTCGTGTAACTCGTGTCGATAAGACCAGTGATCCTGACGGTTACGGGTACTTTGTCGAGGTACAGCTTGACGACGGAACCTATCACCTGTTCGCTCACCTTAGCAGTATCGATGTTAAGAGAGGTCAAAGGGTTGTACCAGGTCAAGTCATCGCTAAGTCTGGTGGTGTACCTGGTGAACCGGGTTCTGGTCGTACTACTGGGGCACATATCCACTGGGAAGTACGAGATAAGTCTGAGCGGGTTATCGATCCCTATGCATGGGCTACCACCGTACAACTAAACACACCGAGCAAAGCAGCACGAAGCGGAGACAACAGACAAGAGCGACCAAGTAACATACCTAAAGACGCTATCCCTGTGAAGGGTGGATATCTCGTACGTGACAGTCAAGGTAAGTCTAAGTATGTTCCCTACGGTTCGACAGAACAGAAAGACACAAACTACAAGGCATCCTCTCCACTACGAGCGAACAACAACAGCACAAACATCGCAGACTACCCAAAGCGGAACAACCCAACCGCCAACTATGGGTATGCTGTACTAGCACAAGACAAACAGTTTGCTCGTACTCTTGCTGAAACAAGTGATAGACTCGGTATCCCTGCTCAGTGGCTTGCTGATGTCATGGCTTATGAGACAGGCGGCACTTTTGATCCTAGTGTCCAAAACAAAGGAGGCGCACCAGCGTACGGACTTATCCAGTTCTATGAGGATGAGGATAGACCAGGTGGTAAGACTATCGGTGGTCGCTGGTACAGTTTCGGCGAGCTACGAGCTATGTCACGAACACAGCAGATGAAACTTGTTGAACAGTACCTTGTACCCTTTAAGGGTAAGATGCGTGAACCCCGTCATGTTTTAGGTGCTGTTTTTGGTTACGACCCCAACCTAAGTAACAGTGCGTCTGACGGTGATATCTCGATGGGTGAGTACCTTGATGAGCTTGGTTCTCATGCTGGTCGCAGGTACTATAACAACAAAGGCAGTAACCGAGTATCACGCATGTTTGGAGAGATAGACAACAAGCCTAACCATGACTGTACACTGTGTCGTCAGATGCTTGCTGCTGGTACTTGGGTTCCGCATGAAAGCTTAGCCTAGACCAGCATATGAACTACCTGACATGTCCACTACGTACACCCAA
This sequence comes from Leptolyngbya sp. UWPOB_LEPTO1, assembly GCF_017302695.1. NCBI lineage: Bacteria > Bacillati > Cyanobacteriota > Cyanophyceae > Leptolyngbyales > Leptolyngbyaceae > Leptolyngbya > Leptolyngbya sp. UWPOB_LEPTO1. The sequence goes on from NZ_JAFLCJ010000002.1 coordinate 43,149, forward strand.
ACCCGTCTTATCAAAACTACCATGAACAACATCTTACCCTCGGTTTCACTGTTCAACCCACGTGTTGTGACACCTATCACATCTTTGTTGTCTAACTTGTGGCAACCACCTCCAGATGAAAAGACAAAACAACAGAAGATGCAACCTAAGAAAGTACAACAGGTAGTGCCTCGCGACCCTCTAGGGCTACTACGTCTGGACAGCTTGTTCAACCGAACTACGCTTTGAAAGGCAACTACACGTATCCACACCCACCCTGTCTTCGAGCGCGTGTAGGTCATCTTCCCCCGTACGCTTATCTTATATATATACTAACTGTTTGACATAGAACCTTCCACCAGTCGAGCGTAGATGCCCTTAGAAGGCACGAGATAAGCTAGGGGTATACATCAAGACAAGACAACCTAGACACATCTTCCCGGTCACACCAGAGCCTACTCACGACACGTATGATACCTCTACCCACCAGCCTAGTTACCCTTTGGTTGGTGGTTTTTTTTTTCTCTGGTCGAGTGTACGACTCCTGCTATAACAAACAGACAACAAAGCATATAGCAACTTGGAGGTATCACAGATGACGAGACAACAACAAGCATGTGCAGTGATGAACTTAGTAGGTAACTTATGTCTAAGTTTGTTGCTCATGCCAGCAGTGATGGAGGACGTACAAAGTGAGAGAAGCGAACACCAGATGCCAACTAAACATACGAGTACCAAAGAAGCTCAAACAGCACGCACATCTCGCAGCTAAGGTCGAAGGGCTGAGCGCTGAGCGTCTGATGATCAAAGCACTTGCACAGTACTTAGGCATCTCAGTCGGACAACTTGAAGAAGACTATGACTTAGACACACAAGCGAAGGTGCATAAGATAACAAAGGCACTACAGAAAGGAGGGAGACTATGACAGTCAAGCCAGTTAGTACTGATGAGCTAAAGCATCTACTTAAGAGGTACGAGCTTTGTACGTCTATCAAAGAACTGACAAGCAAGGAACAAGCAGAGGAGTACGCAGAGTACCACGAAGACCAAGCGACTGACTTACTGAGTTTCCAAGGTAAAGCAACTGATGGCTTCTGGGTTTCTGTGAAAGAAGACAACAAGTACACAGTACACAGACTCGTAACAGCAGCATAGATATAACACACATCACTACATAACCCGCTTAGACACTCTAGGTGGGTCTTTTGTTGTCGAGGCATGAAAGGGAAGTGAGACAAACTAGAGGGGTCTTCCTGGAGCTTCTAGGTGCGAAACATGAAGTGTTTGCGGTAGAGGGCACTGAGCAAACATCCACATGAAAAGACCACCAGGTAAACCCTTGGTGGTTGTCTTGTAGATCGAGAACTACACAGTATATGGAGCGGACTAGCGGTGGTTCGGTCATCACTACATCGGTGGTGCGGTCGAGTTGATGTGTATGTGGACATCCCACTACTCCCTTTAAGACAGAACAGAGTTCAAAGGAAAAGATATGAACAGAACACGAGACAAAAGACTGAACTTACGACTGACTGAACAAGAGCGTGACGACCTACACGAAGAAGCAAAGGAACTAAACCTAAGTGTTGTCGAGTACATCTTAACAGCCACGACAAAGTACTACCTCGACTTACATCCAGAAGCAAGTGAGTACAGAGGTGACGAGGGCTTCGAGTACGACGGTACATGGGACTATCCAGGCAGCCCTTACCTCAGTGAAGAAGATGACATCTACTAAACAAGACTAACAAAAACAAACATCCCTCACTAAGCTACCAACTTGGTGAGGGAGACAAAAAAGATGATGTAAGAGCCGACACAACCAAAGGAGACAAGTTATGTCAGATATGAACAGTGTAGCACAGAAGTTTCTGTCTTACTTCTTACACGTAGATGAGTGTGTACACCTCAGAGCGTACAAGAAGACAGAAGATGGTAAGACGAAGGGTATCAACAAGACATACAAGAAGAACAGTATCAACTGGACTGAACTAGACAAGCTGAACCAGGACGGGTACAACATAGCCTTTGTGGTCAACAGCCAAGGGCACAAGTCCAGTGACATCACGATGGGTACGACCGTGTTCTTCGAGTATGACTACGATAAGGACGGTAACACGATACCGCTTGAAGTTCAGATGGAGATGTTAGGTAAGCTCGGTTTACCTGAACCGACAGTCATCATCTTCACAGGTAACAAGTCACTACAGTTTCACTACTGCTTTGACCTTCCGACTAACATCGACGACCGCAACAGGCTACAAGCTGACCTACTGGAGTACGCGGATGCAGACCGTAGCTTGACTGATGCATCAAGATGTATGAGGCTACCAGGGTTCAAACATCCAGCGACAGGCAACATGGCTGTCATCTATGGTGGCTGCGGCAAGAGATACCTGTACCATGAGCTTCGTGAGCTTGTACCAGAACTGACACCACACACCAAGCAGATAACACTTGATGTCGATACCTGCTTTGAAGACGCAGAAGATAGACTACAAGAACTTAACCTACTGGGTTATCGAACCGAAAGCGAACAAGTTACCGAGGCACTGAACAAACTACGTGAGACACAACCAGGCAGTAGACACCACACACTTGTAGATACCTCTCACTATCTTGGTGCTTTGTGTGTCGAGACTGGACTGGATATGTATCATGTGTTCGACCAAGCACTTGACGCAGTAGCACACTGGGATAACCCGTACAAGACACGACATACCTTACAAGCTTGCTTCTTGTTGGGGTTGGCTAAGGGTATCCATAACATGACGACTTGGACACTAACTGAGCCTATCACGAAACACCTGAACCCGATAGCTGACTTCGTACTAGAGATCAGTGAACTTGATAAGGGTAAGTATCTGTTACCTAAACACACCAAGCTTCATCCACATCTGGCTATCAAAGCACCGATGGGGACAGGCAAGACGACTGTTATGGAGCAAGTGACCAAGCAAGATACATCACTGACTATCACCTTTCGTACGTGCCTCGTCAAGGCTATCGCATCTAAGTTTGGTCATGCGTCCTACCAAGACACCGTAACAGCAGACAACCAAGTGACGACGATAGACAGCCTACATAAGTTCCGTGGTCGTGTGTTTGACACGGTGATCATCGATGAGGTTAGTCAAGCGGTTAAGTATCTGTGCTTCAGTGATACAGACGTGAAGCATCACAGACTAGAAACAGTAGAAGTACTACGGGAACTTTTGACGACAGCAAAGAACACGTACTACCTTGATGCTAACCTAGACACAACCACGATGGACTTTATCCGTGGTCTGGGTATCGATGTGAAACTTGTACACAGCCTGTACAAAGCACCACAAAAGCGTGTATGTTACACACATAACAACATGACATCACTGCTTAAGAGTCTGTACAAGGACATCGAAACTGGTCGTAAAGTCCTTATCATGTGCGACACACAGAAGATGGTGGATACCTTACGGAAGCACCTTGAACTATGGCACAGTGGGTTACGTGTGTTGTCGGTACACGGTAAGAACAGCCAGCAAACAGCACAGCAAGACTTCATCAACAACCCAGTCGAGGTGTTCAAACAGTACGACGTGGTTATCGGTTCACCGAGTATCTACACAGGCATCGACATCAACACACCTGATGTGTCTCGTGTATATCTGGTGGTAAAAGACTGGGGTGGTCTTACTGCTCTTGATAACCTTCAGGCTGTGGCTAGAGCTAGACAGGCTAGTGAAGCGCATGTGTTCCTGTATCCACGCAAGTTTGAGGCTGGTGATACCGAGTCAGTGTTAGACTATGAGCAAGACCTTGGCGAAAAAACTGGGCAAGATACTATATACTTGCGAAGTTTCTTCGCCACAGTCGAGGAACTAAGACAAGTCCACAACTTACTGACACAACATACCCGGTCTATCCTTTACCTTTACTTGACTGAGTTCTACGGTTACACCTTGACACCAGCAAGTGAACCCACCGATAGCGACATGATGCAAGCACTGTCCTACGCTGAACACGAAGCACGACAAGACTACATCAACCACGTACTCGATGCACGAGAACTAAGCCACGAACAACACGCATATCTACAAGCTAAGGTCAACCGGGGTCAAACCTTGACCGAAGCAGAAAGCTACGAACACCAGCGACACATGGTCATGAAGCTGCTTGGTCGTGTCGATGAGGATACTGTTGGTTTCTATGTTGACCGTGGATATGAGAAGGTACTGCGCTTTAGTTATGCCTTCGTCTATAACCGTGATATGTGTGAGTTCAGTGACATCTTAGAACAGAAGAACAGCCTACTAGCTTACGACCGTAGTAACTGGACTGAGCTACATGACCTCATGTCTGAAGTTACCAGCTTATGTTTCGATGAAACTGGAACCCCTCGTACCTTCTACGATGTAGAACTTGACCTCACAGAGTTACGTGTTAAGTACAAGAAACTTATCAGTGTACTTACTGGACGCAAAGTACCAAGCAAAGACACCGGACTACTACGTAACTTGCTTCGTCTCTGTGGTCTTGAACTTCGGTCTGACCATACGAAACTGAAACAAGAGTACGTGAACAAGTGTTACATCACACAAGAGTCCTTCGAGTTCATGGGTTCGGTAACAGGTATGCACAAGTACTGTTGGGAAGTCGTGAAGTCAGTTCCTATCAAGTGGCTTGATGGTGGGACGAAAGCGCAGAAGCAACTATCTTTGTCTAAACAGAAGGTTATGCAGCACGGACTAGATACGGGTTGGTTATAAGACAAACAAGGGGGATGTTCACACGAGCATCCCCTTGACTTATACTAGATAATACGTGTGCTTACTATCTATAGATGAACCTGGTTACGGTGTGGAAGCTTCGCTTCGCGGTGGTGCTGTACTTGGTGTGTCTGTACTTGGTATGCTTTGTTCCCTCTGTCGGTTCTGTTCGACAAACTTCTTGTGGTTGTCTAAGGCTTCCCGTCTTATCTGATCACTATGCTCGTTCTGTCTCTGTATACTATCTAAGACAGGTTTCATCTTCTCTTGTAACTCTGCTTGTTCTCGTGCTTTCTGCTTTGCCTGTTCCTCTACGTAAGCTTGAGGCATACGCCAGAGAGCGACACCAAGAAAGATAAGGCATATGTTTGTTATGGTTCTGTTCATGTCTTGTCCTCTTTTTGTCCTTAAAGTCCTCGATCTTCATCATCGCCTAACACTACGGATATGAACTGGATATCTCGTGTGTCAACTGTAACAACCTCATCCACTAAGTACTTATCACTAGGGTCTATATCTGCTCGTACAAGTTGCACTCGTGATACCTCAAGCAGTTGTTTCAGTAGCATGGGTGCTGTTTGTCTTGTTGCTTGTGCCTTCACTACCTCACCTGACTTCATACGCAACACTAGATACATGGCTAACTCCACTATCTCGATATACTTGCTGCCCTTTCTCGCAACTCGTCCTTAACCTTAAACATGATATAACACGCACTACAGTCGTGTTACAGTATGTTACTCCTGGCTGTCACATCATCTGGCACATACGTCATACTCAAGGTATAGTTTGGGTATAGATAGTCTGTACACGTAGTACTTTTATAACTTTAGATCTGGTAGATCTGGTCTGTTCACCATATGTCCGTAAGTCTTCATCACCATGCGTGTGTCAGTGTGACCTAACAGGTACGCCACACCAGTTATAGCTATGCCTTGTTCCAGTGCGTGAGACGCAAAGCTGTGGCGTAGGTTGTGAAGGTTTCGGTACGGTACATCCATCTTCTTTAGTATCGGTATCCAGTAGTCTTCACGAAAGTTTCCACCATCGATATGTTTCCCAGTCGGTGACACAAACACAAGGCTACCTTTTGGCAGGTGCGAGTTGCTCTGCGCTTGTTGCAACAAAGTGTAAAGCGCTTGGTTCATGGGAAGGTAGGTGATGCTTCCTGTTTTACGCTCCTTGCGTACCCGCTTGTACCCGTCTCCTGCTCTGTCCTTACTTAAGGACTCATGGATGAGTACTTGTTTTGTCTTAAAGTCTACGTGTTCCCACCGCAACCCGATAGCTTCCGACAACCGTACACCAGTCAGTATCAGGAACTTGACGAAGTGTGTATAGTGTGGTGCGTATGTGTCGAACCCTTGTACTATCCTTCGTAGCTCGTCTTCAGTAAAGGGCTTCACTGGTCTTCGTACTTCTTTTCTGTTCTTAAGTGCTGCGTACGGGTTTGTGTTTGTTAGTCCAGTCTCGACTGCCCACTTGAAACATCTCTTCACGTAGCTTAACCGCTTGTTGTAAGTTGCTGGTGCAAGAGTACTAGTCACCATCCATGTTGTGTCGTCAAGCTTAGGGTTCGCTTTTACCAACATCCTACGGATCATCTCATAGTGATCTGCCTTTGTCTGCTCTGACAGTTCAAGTGTACTGACCCACCGATCCCAAAGCTCCAACAAGGTGTGAGCGCTTTGCACTGAGGTTGTCTTAAGCTGTCTTGTTTGTGTCTTACTTTGAGACGGTGTTTGTGGTTGTCTTGGTGTTCGATACCTTTCCAAACTTGGATCGAAGCAACCTGCCATGATGTCTGTCGCGATCTGTGCTGCTGTTACTCGTGCCAAGTGGATATCTGTTTTGTTGTCGTACTGTCCGCCTGTGTTGAAACTGTACCGCTTCCCACCGACCGAAACCTTAAGTTGGATCGATCCGTGGTTGTTGATAGGGTTGATCTGTTTCACCTGTCCTAAGTCCTGTCCTAAAAGGGTTGACTGTGACTTAAGACATAAGTGGTGTCTGCCTTTCGCACCGCCCTGTCACGGCGGAAGTTGCGGGTTCGAGCCCCGTCAGTCCCGTAGATTACACTATCCCCTCCGATATAGGAATTTAGCCCATCAGCTTCTGGTAGGTGGGATTGTCAACATTCATTGAATCGTGCATGAAATTTCTTACTTGGAGATAGTGAAGATTCATTTCGACATGGGAAAGATAACCTTAGAAAAACCTGGGTAAATGCTCAAAGCCCAAATCTAAGGAACTTTAGGAAATGTTAGTTGACGATTCCTCAACCGATTCTCCTAGTGGTCTGTTAGGTCTCCGTAGTCGGATGCACTTTAGTGGACGGCTGGACGTTTCGACCCGTGGACAGCAATGGAGCTTATATCTTTATATGGGTCGGCTGATTTGGGCAACGGGTGGGCCTCATCCTCGCCGCCGCTGGCATCGCTATTTAACCCAGCACTGCCCACACCTCAGCCCCAACCTGCTCACGCTTCCTCCCTCGGATGAAAATCCATGCCAGGATTATGATGCTTTAGCGGTCTTAGTAAAACGTCAGCAAATTAGCCCTGAACACGCAGTTGCGGTGATTCGGAGCACCGTTATTGATGTCTTATTCGATATTATTCAACAGGAGGAAACTAAACCTGTTGCTTTCCGATCGGATGCCTCAGCGATGTTGGAGGCATCGTTAGCGCTTCTGAATGCTGAACAACTCCTTGCAGAGGTTCAACAGCAATGGAATATTTGGCGATCGCTTGGACTTGCCGATCATTCTCCAAATCTCGCCCCAGTTCTACGCAATCCTAAACAACTTCCAGAGTATGCGCCTGAGAAAGTTTACAAAATGCTGGTATCACTCGTTGATGGTCGGCGCACTCTACGAGATTTAGCAATGCTGATGAAGCAAGACCTCATTCAGATGACGCGCGTTCTCGTTCCCCTGTATCGGAAAGGACTGATTGGCTTAACTAAAATTCCTGACTTACCCCCTCCGGGTGCATCCCGATCAAGCAGCACTCCCATCTCTGACACTTCTGATCCACCGATCTCTGGGGCACCTGTTTCTGGGATCGTGCCTTCTCTCCCCTTAACGGGTTCAAATCAGGCACCCGTCGTCGCTTGCATTGATGATAGTCTCCGCGAATGTCAAATTATGGAACGCATTTTGACTGAAGCGGGGTATCAGTTTGTCGGCGTTCAAGATTCTGTGCAGGCAATACCGACACTCATTGAGAAAAAGCCAGGACTAATTTTTCTCGATCTAGTTATGCCAATTGCGAATGGCTACGAGATCTGTGCCCAAATTCGTCGGGTGTCTACTTTCAAAGACGTTCCGATTGTTATTTTGACGAGTAACGACGGAATCATAGATCGGGTTCGCGCAAAATTTGTGGGTTCATCAGGGTTTCTCGCAAAGCCAGTCGATGCCGATCGCGTGTTAGCGATCGCGCGAAAGATGCTACCGATTCTTGACTAAATCATTAAAAGCTTCTCATCTCAGTAACCCGGAGGAACATATGAAAACCGTACTCATCGTGGAAGATAGCATCACTGAGATGCAACTTCTCACAGGCTATCTGCAGAAAGCTGGGCTGACAGTCGTCAGTGCAACTAGTGGAGAAGAAGCCCAAACGAAACTCTCGACACAAACGCCTGACCTGATTGTATTAGACGTAATTTTGCCAGGTCAGAGTGGTTTTGAACTCTGTCGAGAATTGAAAGCTGACCCCAAAACCAGCCAGATTCCAGTTGTCCTTTGCTCTACCAAAGGCACAGATGTCGATATGATGTGGGGCAACTTGCTCGGTGCAAATGCATATTTGCCAAAACCCGTTGATCAGACAGAACTCCTCAACACGGTTCGCCAGTTGATGGTGAATTAGGCTCGGAGGAACTATGACCAAATTGTCTGAGTTCACGCGAACTCCAATTGCAACGGCTTCACTGACTAGTTTGGCATCTCTTCTCAGTCCGCCTGCTGGCACTGAACCGATGCAGAGATTTCTGCGATTTCGCCTGGATCGAACTCAATCGATGCTCCTTGCAGTGGAGGGTATTGCAGCTGTTCAGATCCTTGCGATCGCAGATATTCTGCCTGTGCCCCAGATGAATGCTTGTATTTTAGGCATGTCAAATTGGCGCGGAGACTCCCTCTGGCTTGTTGATCTCGCACAACAACTGGGAGTTCAAACTCGCTTGAATCGGATGCAAAAGCTCACCACCTTAAGCACGATCGTGGTGCAAATTAATGACAACACTCTCGGTCTTGTTATTCCAGAGATTTACGAAATTGAGGAATACAACCCCAAAATGTTGCTCAATCCTCCTGCTGATCTTCAGACGAGCCCATTTTTTCCATTTATAAGAGGATATTTTAAGCATGATCGCAGCTTGGTTTTAGATGCGGCGGCGGTTGTACAAGATCCGTCTTTACAATTGCATCATTTCAATTCTTGATAAATTTTCTTTTTCTATTGCCTCCAGGAGATTCCCTATGTCCGCATCGCGTCGTACTGAACCCACGCTTGATATGTCTTCTATGATGTCTTCAGAACCCACTCTTGAGGAATTTACTGCTTTCCTTTCAGAAACTCCCGTTGAGATATCAAGCAACGGTGCGGATTTATCGATCGAGGTTTCCGAATCTCCAGGCTACTCCAATGGTAATGGGGTCAGTCGTTCAGAACCTGAAGATGCAGGGCGAGACATTCAGCAAGTTGTGACTGCTTTGACAGGTCTAAAATCAGAACTCAAACGGGCTGGACTTCTGGACAAGCCGAATGTCCAAAATCTATTCCGTCAAGTTGCTGAATTTGCTGCGACTCAACCCAAAAAAACGAACCAGCAAGGTGCATCGCGTGAGCTTCGGTATCAGCGGAAGCAATTAAACGCAATCTCTGCTCAAATGCGCCAAATGCCTGACTTAGATGCTTTGCTCAAAGGTTTTGTCAAAGTCGCGCGCGAAACCTTGCAAGTCGATCGAGCCATCATCTATCGCTTTGGTGCACAAGAAGGCGGTTCGATCGTGGCAGAATCGGTTCAGCGTGGATGGACCCCAGCACTTGGGGAAGCGCCGGCGTTAACTTGCTTTTGCTTTGATCAGCCTGAAGATTATGTCAAGAATCAAGTCGTCGTCATCGAAGATATCACGCGCGTCGATTTGATGCCTTATCAACATCAGCTTCTGGATCAGCTTCAAGTTAAAGCGAGCTTAAGCTTACCGATTCGTGTTGCCGGTGAGGCTTGGGGATTGCTCGTGGTTCATCAATGTTCTCGAGCGCGCCTCTGGCAAGAAGTTGAAATTAACTTACTGTATCAACTTTGCCTAGAATTGACGATCAATCTTCAGCAGTCTGACTTTGCATTAAGGCTGGCTCAGCAAGGTGAAACTGAAAAAGCCGTTTTCAAAGTTATCGATCGGATTCGTCGATCGCTGGATTTAGATGTTGTTTTTCGTACTACTACCCAAGAAATTCGACAATTGCTGAAAGCGGATCGGGTGAGCATTTATCGGTTTGAAGAAGATTGGAGTGGTGAATTTGTTGCAGAATCCACGGCACCAGGTTGGACTTCGCTGCTCCAAGAGCAAATTGATAATCCTGTTTTGAAAGAGAATGTTAGCGAATGTAGTGTGCGATCGCTAGGAAAGCTGACAGATACTTATCTGCAGCAAACTCAAGGCGGAAGATTAGCGAAAGGCGTCAATTTTAGAGCTGTCACTGATATTCATCAAACCGGATTTTCGCCTTGCTACATTGAGATGCTGGAGCGATATCAAGCAAGAGCGTACGTGATGATTCCAATTTTACAGAATCAGAAGCTTTGGGGATTGCTTGCAGCTTATCAAAACTCAGGTCCACGGCAGTGGCAAGAAGCAGAAATCGCCCTGCTGATGCAGATTGGAACTCAGTTAGAAGTTGCACTTCAGCAAGCTGAGAACTTACATCAATTGAAATCCCGTACAGCGCAACTTGCAAAAGTGACTGAACGTGAAAGAGCAGGCGCACGAGTGATCGAAAAGATCCGCACTTCATTGGATCTCAATACCATCTTCAAAACTGCGACCCAAGAAGTTCGACAGTTATTAAATACAGATCGAGTAGGGGTCTACCGCTTTGAGCAAGATTGGAGCGGCGAATTTATTGCGGAATCTGTGACAGCGGGTTGGCGTTCAGTGATGGAAGAGCAACTCAGCGATTCAAGTTTTCGAGAGAATGCGAGCGATTGCACCATCAGATCGATGGGTAAATCTGCAAAATCGATCGACACGTATCTGGAACAAACTCAAGGTGGAGCCTATACGCGAGGAGAAACCTTTAGAGCCGTTGAGGATATTTATAAAGCAAACTTTTCTCCCTGCTATCTCGGTGTACTGGAGCGGTTTCAAGCAAGAGCTTATATCATCGTTCCCATCATGCAAGGAGATAGGCTGTGGGGACTGCTGGCAGCTTATCAAAACTCTGAGGCGCGTCGATGGGAAGAGTCAGAAATTTCTTTGATGGTTCAAATCGGAACCCAGCTTGGAGTTGCAATCCAGCAAGCTGAATATCTAGAGAAAGTTGAGAATCAAGCTGAGCAATTGACAAAATCAGCGGCGCGGGAACGGAACTTTATTCGCGTGATTGACCAGGTGAATAAATCAGTGCTAGAGCGGATGCGGCAGTTTGAAAGTACTGAAACGATTTTTGGTCAAACCACTCAGCAGATTCGTCAGTTCTTGCAAGCCGATCGCATTGCCATCTACCGCTTTAATCAAGATTGGGGAGGTGAATTTGTTTCAGAGTCAGTTGCCCCAGGTTGGGTGCGCCTAGTTGGAGCAGATGTCAAAACCGCTTGGGACGATACTCATCTACAAGAGACTCAAGGCGGGCGATACCGAAATAATGAACGCTTTGTTGTGAATGACATTTATCAGGTTGGGCATTTGCCTTGCCACCTTGAAATTTTGGAGCAGTTTCAAGTTAAAGCTTATGCGATTGTTCCAATTTTTTCGGGGCAGAAGCTTTGGGGATTGATGGGTGCTTATCAAAACTCGGCTCCGCGTCAGTGGGAAGAGTCAGAAGTGAATCTTCTCGCTCAGTTGGCAGCACAGTTAGGGGTTGCAATTCAGAAAGCTGATTACGTTTCTCAGATTCAACGGCAAGCTGACCGAGAGAAAGTCTTGGCAAAAGTAAGTGATCGAATTCGTCAATCGATCGACTTTGTGCGCCAATCTGCTGACATCAGTTCAGTCTTCCAAGTGATCACGCAAGATATTCGGCAACTTCTGAAAGTCGATCGGGCTGCCATTTATCGGTTCAATCCAGACTGGAGTGGCGACTTCATTTATGAATCGATTAATAGTGGATGGGGTAAGCTGGTTGGCACTGAAATTGGTACCAATGTCAAAGATACGTATCTGCGGGAAACCCAGGGTGGACGATATCGCAATCGAGAAAGCTTAGCGATCGATGATATTTACAATGCAGGTCATGACCCTTGTCACGTTGAGCTTCTAGAACAGTTTGAGGCGAAAGCTTATGCGCTTGTTCCTGTCTTTAAGCACCAAGAGCTTTGGGGAATTTTGGCAGTCTACCAAAATGGAAGTACCCGTCACTGGGAAGAAGCAGAGGTTGTATTGCTGAATCAGATTGCAGGACAATTGGGTGTTGCCCTAGAACAAGTGGATTCACTTGAACAGTTAAGAACACAGTCCGAGCAGCTTGCTCAAGCGGCTCAACGTGAGAAAACTGCGAAAGAACAATTGCAAATGCAGGTGATTCAACTGTTGGGTGCAATTAAACCTGTATTCTCGGGAGATTTAACCATCCGAGTTCCAGTCGTAGAAAATGAAGTTGGAACGATCGCAGATGCCTACAACAATACAATTCAAAGTTTGCGGAAGATTGTAACTCAAGTCCAAGCGACATCGACCAAAGTTGCAAGTACTTCTAAGAATAGTAGTGGTGCGATCGCAAAGCTGACACAACAAGCAGAAGAGCAGTTGCAGGAAGTCACTCGGGCTTTGGATCAGCTCCAAGCAATGGTCAGTTCAACTCAAGCAGTTGCGACAAATGCGCGTCAAGTTGAAACTGCACTTCAGCAGGCGAATCAAACGGTTCGATCTGGAGATGCTGCTATGAACCGGACGGTCGATGGGATCTTGGCGATTCGGGAAACGGTTGCAGAGACCAGTCAGAAGATTAAACGCTTAAGTGAATCTTCTCAGAAGATCTCTAAGGTCGTTAGCTTGATTGGGAGCTTTACAACACAGACGCAACTTCTAGCGCTGAATGCTTCGATCGAGGCAACGCGTGCGGGAGAGTATGGACGTGGCTTTACAGTCGTTGCGGATGAAGTGCGATCGCTCGCGAGACAATCGGCAGACGCGACGCGTGAAATTGAGAAACTTGCACAAGAGATTCAATCGGAAACGAGTGCTGTTGCGGCAGCCATGGATACAGGAATTCAACAGGTTGTCAGTGGAACAGGGCTGGTGAATGAAACTCGTCAGCAGTTGACTGAGATTATCAATGCAACCGCGCAGATTAGCCAACTGGTACAAGGAATTACCCAGGCAACGCTAGCACAGACGCAGCAGTCGAAACTCGTGACTCAATCGATGACAGACGTGGCAACACTAGCAAGTAAGAACTCTGCTCAGTCGAGTCAAATCTCTGCATCTTTCCAAGAGCTACTCAATACAGCTCAACAACTGCAAACGAGTGTTGGACAATTCAAAGTCAGCTAGGAAATATGAGGTGGGAGGTTTGAGCCAAATCCGGCTTGAACCTCAATGCCTTGAATTGTTTTGTTCATCTGCAATTCTGTGAGTTCCCTATGATTTCTGATGCTAAACTTCGCGAACAAACTTATTCCTATTTTTTAGCTGAAGCTGAAGATTTGCTGCAAACGATCGAGCAAAATTTACTGTCTCTGCGCAAAGAGCGTTCTGCTGCGAAAGTGCATGAACTGATGCGTGCGGCACATACCTTGAAGGGTGCAGCAGCCAGCGTTCAGTTTGATAGCATGAAATCAATGGCACATGCATTTGAGGATGTTTTCAAGGCGTTCTACAAGCCAGAAGTTGAGATTGATGCGGAGTTAGAAGCCTTACTGTATGAGGGATATGATTGCTTACGCTTACCTTTGACAACTGTTGTCTCAGGAGTAAAGTCTCAGGATGCGGAAGTGCTCGATCGATCTGAAATTATCTTTTCTAAAATTCGGAACAAGTTAGGCAAACACTTTGATCCAGGTGCAGCTTTGCCAACCTCAGCAGATTTGGGATTTGATATTGCTCAATCGCTGTTTGAAACGGGAGTGACGGAGCGACTAGAACAATTAGCGATCGCAATTTCTCAAAACGATGACGACACGATCGCGCTGACGCTACATACTCAGTCCGAGGTATTTCTGGGATTAGCAGAGTCGCTTAATTTGCCGGGATTTGGGGAAATTGCACACACGGCATTAAAGGCAATGAAGCAGAAGCCTCATCAGGTTCGTGACATTGCCCAAGCTGCATTAGCTGATTTTAGACAAGGGCAAATTGCAGTGTTGTCAGGAGATCGTGTCTCAGGTGGAAAGGTGTCATCCACACTCCAGAGCTTTGTAGAATCAAATTCGATTCAAAATAGCCAGCAACTCTCTCATCGCGCCTGGAGAAAGATCAAAAACTTCTTCCAGCGTTCACGAAATGAACTCTCTGAACCTCAAGTTGCCGAAAGCTTTGACGAACCGAAAGCGGTGTTTTCGGTTGATCCTGAGATTGAAGCATTGGCGGATCAGTTTGAGGCATGGCAGACCGAATTGCCTGAAGCCAAGGCAGATCTAGGATTTGAATTATGGGATACCCCGATCGCAGAAACCGAGATTGAGCCACCATCTGAGCCTTTACACCTGAAAGAGTCAGCGCAAAACGTGTCTCAAAAGCCTGCTCAGGATACAGTTCGAGTCAAGCTTACCCACTTGGAATCGCTCAACTTTATCACCAGTGAACTGCTCATTCATCAAAACCAGCAACTTTTGCAAGATGAGCGACTCCAAATGATGCTAGCAGAATTGCTGCATCAGGTAGAGCAACATCAGCGTGCTCTAGCACAGTTGCGTGAGTGGTCATTGCTCGCTCCAGAGCGATTCTCCAGAAGAAGCGGTTCTCTCGTTGTTGAGAACGACTTGAAACAGAACTTCGATACCCTGGAACTGGATCGATACAATGACTTGCATGTACTGCTACAAATACTCGTAGAACAGGCAGAACGGATTGATGAATCGACTGAGGCGATCGACTTTTTAGCTAGGGAGTCACGACTATCGCGCAGCAAACAAGGTCGATTATTGACGAATCTGCGCGATGATTTGATGAATGTGCGGATGATCGCGATCGGAACAGTTCTAAATCGCTTCCCACCAGTTGTTGAGCAGCTGTGTGAAACCTATGGGAAAAAAGTTCATCTGAAGTTGACTGGCACGCAGGTGATGATTGATAAAGCATTGGCAGACAAGCTTTACGATCCATTGCTCCATCTGGTGCGTAATGCCTTCGATCATGGAATTGAGCGTGACGCAATTCGCCAACAACAAGGAAAAGGCATTGGAGAAATTGAGATTCGAGCTTATCAGAAAGGCAATCGAACCTTGATTGAAGTTTCGGATAATGGCAAGGGGTTGGATTTAGAGCAGATTTGCCAACGTGGATTTGAACAACATCGATTGTCTTCTAACCAAATTGACCAAATCTCGAAGTCTGAATTATTGGATCTCTTGTTTGAGTCTGGATTCTCGACGGCCGAGCAAGTGACAGAATTGTCAGGGCGAGGGGTAGGGCTGGATGTTGTGCGATCGCAAATCAGAGCGATGAAAGGCGATATCACGGTTGATTCAGTTCCAACCCAGGGAACAACATTTTCTTTGCGATTGCCTTTAACGTTGATGAGTACTCGGTTGCTCATTTGTCAGGCAGGTTCGGCAACGTATGGATTTCCCTCAGATGACGTTGAGCGGATTGTGACATTAGATGCTGCTGAGATTGATCAGATTGGCAACCAGCGCACATTACGCTGGCGATATGAAGGAGAAGAACACACCATTACGATTCACAGCTTGGGGCAGTTGGTGACTTATACGAATTGGTTGTTCGGGATGCAAGCCCAATCTCCTGAAACTTTCGGAGCTGCTCCCACCTTGACCACTTCAATTCTGATCATTCGTCGTCAACAGCATTGGATTGGGCTAGAGGTCGATCGAGTGCTGGGTGAGCAGGAATTAGTGTTGCGCCCAATGGGAAGTACGATCGCTGCACCTCGATACGTGTATGGGTGCAGTGTGTTGGGAGATGGTCGATCACTCCTCGCGATCGATGCTGTGACCTTAGTCGAGCAGAATCAAGGTAAACTTTCAGCCCCGGTTGCAATTTCGCCCCCTGCTCAAAACGAGACATCCCTCAAATCAGTCTTAGTCATTGATGATTCGATCACAGTTCGGCAAGCATTAGCTATGACTTTAGAAGATGCAGGATTCCAAGTTGTGCAGGCACAGGATGGACTCGATGCGATCGCACAATTGCAATGTCATCCTGAGATTCAGTTAATTACCTGTGATGTAGAAATGCCACGCTTGAACGGGTTCGAGTTTCTCATGCGGTATGAGCAGGAATCTCAGCTTCCTCACGTTCCGGTAGTGATGCTGACTTCGCGCAGTAATGAGAAACATCAACAATTAGCAAAGCAATTGGGTGCAGCAGCTTATTTAACGAAGCCGTTTGATTCAGATCAATTAGTCCAACTCGTTCATCAATTGATGGCAGGAAAGGTGGTGCGATGACTCAAGTGATAGAGCATTCTCAAACGACGCGGCAGATGATGCGGTTGGTTGTTTTTACGATTGCTGGATATCGATTCGGGCTACCACTGGAGAGCATTTTGCGAGTTGTGAATGTGCCAGAAGAATTGAAATCAAGCGCTTCTGGGATGTTGGAGGTGGTGCCGGTAGGTGAGTATACTCTGACTGTGCTGAATTTGCGATCGCAGTTGAGTATGACACAAGGGCAAGCGCAGGCAGTGAGCACGCGATCGCAAGCAGAATTTTTAGTGGTGACACAGGTTGAAACGGAGCTTTGCGCGCTTCGAGTCGATGCACCCCCAGATTTGATCGAAATTGATGCGGCAGCGATTCGGCAGTTGCCTGCTCCCTATCGTCAGGGGCATCCCTTAAGTATTGCTAGCCATGTTGTGGTTTTACCTCAAGGCAAGGCAACGCTAGCCATCTTTTTACTAGAGATGAAGCGTGTCCTTGCATTATCCGAAAATTCTCTAGGATAAATGCTCTTGTTTCGATGCAAGATGCTGGAGGAGAAGTGTCTTCCAGATATAAAAAGGGCTGAGAAGTCTACCCATAAAGAACTGGAGTTCACAGGCATCAATCAGATCGTTGGATCGCTGATGTTTGTGCCAGGAGAGGACGACTTTGCGTAAATCGTTAATGAGGAGAAAAGGGAAAGCGATCGGGCGTTTCCAAACTGGGTAGCGAAGCATCCGAAAGCGATGCTGGCTTAGTCCGATCACACTTAGAAAGTTCAATAAATAGTCTTTTTCTAGCCGCCATTGCGGGATTTTGTGAGCGATTGTCATTTCGGCGTTGTACCAGATTTCCCAATGGAATGATTTCATTTTCCAAAGGACTTCCGTTTCTTCGCCTTTCAGGGCAAATCCTTGTTTGACTGGACCTTGGATAATTTGGTCGCCGATCGCGCTTTCGAGCCAAGCTTGTTTGCGAATCACCAGACCTGCACCAACAGGCATTCCTTTGAGATGAGTGTCATAGCAGAAGGACTGCGTTTTAAGCATAATGGGCATGTAGTGAGCAATG
The DNA here is from genome assembly GCF_017302695.1 of Leptolyngbya sp. UWPOB_LEPTO1. Classification (NCBI taxonomy): domain Bacteria; kingdom Bacillati; phylum Cyanobacteriota; class Cyanophyceae; order Leptolyngbyales; family Leptolyngbyaceae; genus Leptolyngbya; species Leptolyngbya sp. UWPOB_LEPTO1. Next base: position 60,720 of record NZ_JAFLCJ010000002.1, read on the forward strand.
CGATCGAAGTTCTTCGGTGGCTCAATTTCATATTCAGGAAGAATTCGACTGCCAAACGCTCCTACTTTCGGATGCGTTTGTCCAAATTTGTAAGCTTGTGCAACCCAATCTGGAGCGGGCAAGGTGTCATCGTCAAGGAAGCCGATCCAAGTACCCTGGGCTTCAGTAATGGCTCGTTTTCGAGCGATCGCAGCTCCTTGCTGAGTCTCAAGAATATAGCGAAGCTGGCTCAGCTGCGATTGATAAGTTTGCACGACTTCAGCAGTATTGTCAGTGCTATTGTTATCAACGACTAAAATTTCCCATCGAATTGATTCAGTATTTTGCTGTAATTGTAATTTTTGAAGCAAAAGTGGCAAACGCTGAGCAGCATTGTACGCTCGAATCGCGACTGTAAAATCTATCCGTACCATAGAGGGCTTGCCTAATTCAGAAGCATGACATCCCTAAAGTGCCCAAAAAGGTGCCCGAACACAGGGATAAGCTTTTGCCTAGGCTAGTTTGAACTATCATCCGAGCTATTGATCTTCCTTAGGTAAGCCTGCATCTGCTGAGGATAGATAATCAAGAAAAAAATCATCCAGGCTAAAATTGGAACTGCGACGAGAGTGGTCAGCCATAGTTTTGTGAACACAAACCAACTGCCAGCAATTATACAAATTCCTGTGAGTAGAATTGACCAAGGCTGACACCACCAAGGTTTGTATTGCCAAATGTTTGTTGATTGATCATTCATAGAAGTGATATTGCTCAAGCCACAGTCAGATTATTCTACTAACTGTGGCTTGAGTAAGCTATCCGGCAAACATTGCGCTTTTTGCTTGCGCGTTTAGAAGAACTTGTCCTTTACCATCCATACTAAAGTCGTGTCCGGGTTCGTAACCTTGAGTGATCAGACGGCGATAGAGCGTTACAGAAGTAATTCGGCGAATCTCACGCATCACGTAGCCTGGAATCACATTCTCGATCGCCCAACAGAATGCAAGCGGATCTATCCAAACTAAGCGTTCCAGGCTTACAATCACCATTCCTGCTACATCACGGAGGGTGAGACGGCTCCTCAAATTCGCAATGACTGCTTTGCCGATTTCAGTATTTCGAGTAGCAAAGGCACAGGCTAAACGGCTCAATTCTTGCTCAAGGTCTAAGCTGGTATGATCTTGCACGGGTTGTTTATTCTCCTACAGAATCAGCAATATGTCGTTACAACAGGCGTGATTTTGTAGAAGTATATCTTGAGATAGATTTATAGCCCTAAACAAATAAGTAGCGTAACAAAACTTGATATTCTCTAACTCTACTCGAAAATCAAGCTTGCTGAGAGGTTTTTGGGTATACTGGGCGCAAAAAATCCAGATGTACATTCATGACCCTTAGTCTTGCTTATATCAGTCAGGGAAAGCTTTTTCTTAAGTACCAAGATGCTCCGGTTCAAGAAGTTGAAAGCCAGTTCGGGCTTACAGTTCAAGAGCGAAAACTGAGAATGGAACGGAATAAGGCTTGGAAGCCTCGTGGGCTGCAAGAAATGATGCTTCCGCCGGGTCTAAAGGCTCAATTACAACAGCAACCAGAGTCGGTTGTAGGAGTTGAGATTACAAGCTTGTGTCAAGGTGATACTGAACAGCTACTTTATGCGCTGAATGCTGGAGATGTAGGCGGTATCTTTTTGTTTCAGCCAAAGCGACAGAGAGAAGATCGATTATTTCATACCGCAGATTTTCAAGTTGGGCATTTGAACTATGATCGCGATCGCAAATTAATTGCCTGTACGACGAACTATCAAACGGGAATCTCCAACATTGCCGTGATGCAGATTGATGCGCCTCGCCCACGTGAAGTGACGGAAGGAGATTCGATCGATTTAGCTCCAAGATGGGTTTTAGGCAAAGAAAAAGCTTTAGTGTATCAATCGGCGGGAATTGGACGAGATCATCAGGGGTATGTGAGTGATCGTGCGCCGTTTACGATTGAGAAGTTGGACTTTGAGAAGCAGGATGTTTTAACGTTGGCATCTGATCCAAAATCTGATTTGTTATCTCCTCAGTTGGATGCAGATGGGTGGCTGTACTACATTCGTAGACCTTACTCAGCGAGACAGCGATCGTTCAACTTTCTACAATTTTTGAAGGAAATTTTCCTGATTCCAGGCCGACTGCTGCACGCAATTTTCCAGTGGTTGAATTTCTTTTCACAGATTTACACTGGGAAGCCTTTGATGAATGCAGTGACGAAGCAGAAGATAGAGCAGAAGCAGTTGCAGGCTTGGGGAGAGTGGGTGACACCGGAGATGTTGCGCGATCGAAATTTAGATGAGCCAGATGCCCCGTCGTTAGTGCCCAAAACTTGGCAATTAGTAAGACAGAGAACACAAGGGGTTCCAGAAATTTTGGCTGAAGGGGTTTTATCCTATGATTTGGCAGCAGATGGAACAGTGATTTATAGCAATGGAAGTGCGATTTATATGCTCTCGCCCAATGGCAGCCGTGAACGAGTGTTAGTTGGCAATTGGATTGAAGGTGTGGCACTCTTACAACCGTAATGACTGATGCTTGGTGTCAAAAACAAGCGCTTGATCTGAGGCAAGATCAAGCACTTGTTTGCGAAAAGGAAATGAAATTAGCCCCAAGAATCGAGGTCGAGCGCGGCTGAACCGCCTTCTTCGATTTGGGTGAGAATTTTACCGAGTTGCCACCAGACGAGCCATGCTGTTCCAATCGTTAAAGGAAGCGAAATTGCATAGGCTAATCGAGTTGGAAAACCAAAGATTTCAACACCTGCTGAAAGAAAGAAAAACGCACCGCCTGCCATTCCTAGAAACGGGGTGAATAAAGATAATCCACGCATCGTCGCTAAGCTGCGAGTCGATTTGTTTTCTGACCATTCTTTCACCGATTGTTTTAAAACCGCTTGAAAGGCTGACCCAGAAGCAAGGCTTGCTAGGAGAGCAACGATCAATAAGAGGTAAGGAGGTTGGGGAAATAAGTATTGCACAGTTTTTTAGGACGGGTTCAAAGTTCGCTAATTCCCCATATCCTACCGTTCTAGCTTGATGCCCGTCAAAGAAGAGACGGTTGGAATTAATGCGGCTGTTCCTGCAGTGGATAAGTCTGCGATCGCTTTCGGCAAGAGTGCTGCTCCGACTCCTAGCGCTGCTGTCCAGATTCGAGCCGGTTTGATATCGTCTTTGACGAGTTCCCACAGGCGCTGAACTTCTTCGGTATGTAAGCGATCGTCTTCTGTGAGAGCGATTAGAATTTGCTGCCGTAAGAATTGTCCTTCTTCGGATAGCAAATACTGTAGACCGAGTTGGGCGGTTGGAAGAATGTCGAAGCTCGAATCCGATCGAGCGATAGAAATCATGTTCTCTAACCGATGCCATTGGAACTTGCCATCTTTGAAGAGAACTTCAATCAGGCGGCGACGTAAGCGAGGAGATTCTCCAGTTAGCAAGCGGCGCGCCACATAAGGATAGGCAATTTCAACGATTTTGAAATTGGGGTCGAGCGTGAGGGCTAAGCCTTCTTGGGTGACGAGCGATCGAATAATCAATGCGAACTTAGCTGGAACCCGGAACGGATAGTCATACATCAGTTCGCTAAAGCGATCGGTAATCGTTTTGAAGTTGAAATTGCCAACACTCTCGCCCATGATGTCTCCAAGTACAGATTCAAGGGCGGGAACGATCGGATAGATATCAGTTCCAGGCGATAGAAAGCCAAGTTTGACGAAATCGTGAGCGAGATCAACATAATCTTTGTTGATCAAATGAACGACCGCATCGACTAGCGTCTCTTTTGCTTCTTCTTCGAGCTGATCCATCATTCCGAAATCGATGTATGCCATTTGTCCGCCATTTTCGGTAGGAACAGCGAACAGATTGCCAGGATGAGGATCGGCATGGAAGAAGCCAAATTCTAAGAGTTGGCGCAGCCCGGATGTTACTCCGATGCGAATGATGGCGTTTGGATCGGCTCCAGCCGCTTCGATGCCTTCTACGTCAGTTAATTTGTAGCCGTTAATCCACTCTAAGACGAGCACGTGCTGCGAGGTATAACGCCAATAAATTGAAGGAACTTTGACGGAAGGATCATTGCGGAAATTCGTAGCGAATTTCTCGGCGTTGCGTCCTTCGTTAAGATAATCAATTTCTTCAAAGAGCTTGGTTCCAAATTCATCGACGATCAAGGTGAGATCGTGTCCTAGATTTAATGGGAGCCACGGGGCTAACCAGCCCGCAGCCCAGCGCATGATGTAGAGATCGAGAGTTAATGTGGGGAGAAGATTGGGGCGTTGAACTTTGACGGCGACTTCTTCGCCTGTTTTGAGGTGAGCGCGATAAACCTGACCGAGAGAAGCTGCTGCGACCGGAGTTGTAGAGATTTGCGCGAAAATTTCATCGATGTCTGCATCGAGTTCAGTTTCGATGATGCGAAAGGCATGTTCGGTCGGGAAGGGAGGCAACTGATCTTGTAACTTGATCAGTTCATCCAGGTAATCTTGACGAATTAAGTCGGGTCGGGTCGAAAGGGCTTGACCGACTTTGATAAACGTGGGTCCCAGTTGAGTCAAGATTTGCCGAATTTGAGCGGCGCGCTTAAATTTGTTGCGGTCTGCAACGCCTCGCCAGTCGTCCCATTTCAGACCAAAGACAAATCCCGTAAATAGCAGTGTGACTTGCAGTGCTCGCCAGATGACTTGCCAGGGGCGGAAGCGGTAATGATTTGCGATCGCGTTGAAGTCGTAACGTTTGAGTTGAAAAAGCGGAGTTCGACCCACAGTTTTTTAGCCTCTTGATTCGATCGATGAAACGCAACCACCTGCAGCAATATCATCGTCTTTGTTCCGCTTCTTAACAACATTAAATTGTTGGAAGTTCCGGGATTTTCCGCTGGCTTAGCTGCCCTGTGATGATTACGATTTTTGTTATTTGCTCCTATTCTAGTATACAAAACTACATCTTTACAGCCCAAAATTTGATTATTGTGAGCGGCTGTAATCTAGATTCTGTAGTCTTTTCAGGCATCCGTTATCGAATCAAGCAGTCTTTCAAACTGTAAATGACTTGATCTTGCTGCTCTTCAGACAGTTCTGGGAACATGGGGAGTGACAAGACTTGGGCAGCCGCTCGATCGGATTCGGGAAGTTGTCCGGGTTGATAGCCTAACGATTTATAAACGGGCTGCAAGTGTAGCGGGATTGGATAATAAATCATCGAATTCACGCCTTTCGAGAGCAAATCAGCTTTGAGTTGGTCGCGGTTTTCGTGAACTCGAATCGTGTATTGGTTCCAAACACTCTGACCACCTGCGAGCGCTTGTGGAGGTGTAATGCCAGGAATTGAAGAGAGGAAAGAGAAATAGCGATCGGCAATTCTCGTCCGATTCTGATTCCAAGAGTCGAGATAGCGAAGTTTGATTTGGAGAATGACAGCTTGAACCGCATCGAGACGGCTATTCACCCCGAGTGCTTCATGGTAATAACCGCTGTAGCGTCCATGATCTCGAAGCATTTTTAGCTTGGAAGCAATTTCAGGATCGTTCGTGGTGATCGCACCGCCATCTCCACATGCGCCTAAATTCTTTGTGGGATAAAAGCTAAAACAGCCAATCTGTCCAATGCTACCCACACGTTTGCCTGCCCATTCTGCCCCAGTGCATTGAGCACAATCTTCGATGACTTTGAGTTGATGGGCATCTGCGATCGCCATCAGCTTTGTCATATCTACAGGCTGACCAAACAAATGTACGGGAATGATCGCTTTCGTTTTTGGAGTGATGGCTGCTTCGATTTGATTGAGATCCAGATTGAAGGTTTGTGGATCAATGTCGATAAATACAGGTGTTGCACCGACTGCGCTGATCGTTTCTGCGGTTGCGATGAAGGTAAAAGGTGTGGTGATCACTTCGTCGCCCGCGCCGATGTCGAGCGCGCGAAGCGCGAGAAATAGAGCGTCTGTACCGGAATTACACGCGATCGCGATCTCAGAGCCTATATATTGAGCAAATGATTTTTCAAAGTTCTCGATCGCGGCTCCGCCAATGTATCGACCGGAAGCCAGCACCTCTAAAACAGCTTGATTAATTTCTGAACCGATCGCTTTAAATTGTTCAGACAGATCAAACGGGGGAATTGTATTCACTCAGCTTTACCACACCTGTAGTTAATTTGGTCTTATGCTTTAGACCGGAAAGGATTGAGATTGGTTTCTCAATTGGATCTAAAGATATCAGGCAAGGGGAAAATCGGGCAATGAATTTTGCGACGCAGGCAGTTTGGGCGATCGGGCTAGTTGGGGCGGCATTTGCGCTCTCGTCTTGGCAAAAATTAGGACTCGAAGGCAGTCTGATTTTGGCGGCAGGACGAGCGGTGATTCAACTTGCTGTGGTCGGATATGTCTTGGCTGTCATTTTTGCGCCACCGCTCAGTCCGATTTTGATTTTGTTTGTATTGGGGGTGTTGGTGATGATTAGCGCGATCGTGACGCGCAATCGGATTAGCCAGAAATTGCCATTGCCAGGGATTGTTGGATCGTTATTGATCACAACGCTGGTTACAGTAGCGTATGTTCAATTGATTGTGGTTCAGCCTCAAGTTTGGTATGAACCGAGATTTTTGATTGCGTTAGGGGCAATCGTGCTGTCTCAGGCAATGAATGCAGCAGCGATTTCGGGAGAACGTCTTTTCAATACATTAAAGTCGAATCCTCTAGAAATTGAGACGCGATTGAGTTTGGGAGCGACTCCGGCACAGGCAATTGAGCCGTATCGGAAAGACGCAATTCGGGCGGGAGTGCTGCCTGTGATCAATGCAATGTCGATCGTGGGTTTGGCAACGATTCCAGAGATCGTGAGTGGGCAACTGTTGGGCGGTGCGGAACCGATTCAAGCGATCGCATTTCAGATTGTGATTTTGTTTATGGTTTTGTTTGCGACACTGCTTGTTACCTTGCTTGTGACATCCGGAATTTGGCGAAAGTTCTTCAATGCACAGGCGCAGTTGATTCGATGGTGATTTCTGGCAAACAGCGATACACTGAGGGCAATCTTCTCGATCAGTGGCTTCGTGTTGAATCCTCACTTTCATCGATCGATTCCTAGCATTTTTAAGGGCATTGCGCTGTTCACGCCAGGCGGTGATCTGCTCTACTGTATCGATCCCGACAAGCAAGGGCGCTGGCATCTTAACTTGTGTATGGCGCTGCAAGAGGTTTTAGAGCTTTCGGAACCGCCTCATTTTCTAGTTCCTTGCTATACGGCAACGCTCGATCGCTGGTTTGATGCGAGAACGAATCAAATTCGGATCTTTGCAGAAGCGTATCCGCCTGTATTTCGATATCGAGCATTATTGAATACGGTGTTCGAGGCGGGTGATTTGCATTGGCAGGTTGCGCCTTCTCAAGAGATTTGTGATCCGATGGTTTTAGAAACGTATCGTCATCGGTTTCCCGAACTTTGGGAGAATCATGATCTGGTGATGCGATGTGATCCCACTCCGCCTGTCACTGTGCAGCAGCCTGCTTCTCCTTACCCGCAAGGTTATGTGTTGCGCTTGTTTGTCTCTGGCTACAGCGCTGCAACAGCAAGGATTTTGCAGAATTTACATGAGTTACTAGAAGATTCCTTGGAACATCCTTACACGTTGAAAGTGATTGATATTTTTAAGCATCCTGAGCAGGCAGAAGCTGATCAGGTTTCTGCAACGCCTACACTGGTAAAGGTATATCCGCCTCCGGTTCGTCGCATTGTGGGGAATTTGGAGGATGTCGATCGAGTTTTAAAAATTTTAGGTGCTTTGAATGAAGGGCTGAAGGATGATTGATGCAATTTTAGACAAAGCAGAATCTGGGTTAGATCTGTCTGTGGATGAGGGGGTTTTACTGCTGAAGCAGACAGATGTGGATGTGATTGAGAAGATTCGGCAGAGTAGCGATCGCTTGCGACAAAAACAGGCAGGCGAGACAGTGACTTATGTGATCAACCGTAATATTAATTACACTAATATCTGTGAGCAGCATTGTAGCTTTTGTGCTTTTCGACGAGATGAAAGCGACGAAGGATCTTACTGGCTAGATTGGTCACAGATTCTAGAAAAAGCAACCGATGCAGTCCGGCGAGGCGCGACTGAGATCTGTATGCAAGGCGGGTTGAATCCGACAGCAAAGGTTCAAGAGAGTTCATTAAAGTACTATCAAAAGCTAGTTGAGACGATTAAGTCTGAGTTTCCTGAGCTACACATTCATGCGTTTTCGCCGCAAGAAGTGCAATTTATTGCGCGAGAAGATCGATCGACAATTGCCGAAGTCATTGTTGGGTTGAGAGATGCGGGTGTCGATTCGATGCCGGGAACTGCTGCGGAAGTTCTAGATAATCAGGTTCGTAAGATTCTTTGTCCGGAGAAGATTGATGCTGAAACTTGGATTGAGATTGTTCAAACCACTCATCAGCAAGGAATTCCCACGACTAGCACGATGCTATCAGGACACATTGAAACTTCAGAACAACAGATTCAGCATTTAGAGAAACTCCGATCGATTCAACAGTCGGCTCAGCAGCTTGGATTGACTGGGATCACTGAATTTATTTTGCTGCCGTTTGTCGGGAAAGAGGCTCCGAAACCTTTGCGGCGCAGAGTTGGACATGATCAGCCGATTCTTGCTGATGCGCTGTTACTGACGGCTGTTGCTCGAATTTTTCTCGGCAACTGGATTCCGAATCATCAGCCAAGCTGGGTGAAGCTAGGACTGGCAGGAGCGGTTGAGGCGCTGAGATGGGGCTGTAATGACATTGGCGGAACTTTGATGGAGGAACATATCACGACAATGGCAGGAGCGATCGGAGGGACTTGTATGGAGGTAGAGACGTTGCAGACTGCAATTCGTTCTCTCGATCGACCTTATGCACAGAGAGATACATTGTATCGGTTGCTGGTTTGTGCCTAACTTCGTCAGAGCCGATGTTTTCTAAGATTGTCCTGAGCAGATGACTGATCGCATTTGCCGTAGATTTGTGGGCAAATCAAGCTTAATCGTTTGCTCAATCAGAAAACTCGGAACTGGAATCGTTGGAATTGCCTGCACTGAATAAGTCAGGATCGTTCCTTCTCCATGCGGCTGTAGTTTCAAATCGGCATGAAACTCGCTAAAGCTACCAGATTCTAGGTAAAACTGAATCCGTTGTTGTTGCGTTTCTAACACACTCAGCGAAATCTCGACCTGAGCTGTAAACATCATAAATGCCTTACTTGCCACTTGGTACAGCCGTTTTACACCTTGGCGAGACAACACTTGACGAATCTCACTCCGGGTCACGTCCGGAAAATACTGTGTCCAACGTGGATAATCAGTCACCTGCTGCCACACTTGAGGTAATGCGATCGGTAAATACATCTGTGCCGTCACCGCTCCACCCCAAGCCGAATGAGCGCGAGTCTCTAGCAAAATTTCGCCGCGCATCAGGGCAACTACGTCGCGTGTTAACGTCATCATGAGCGTCACTCCCACACCAAAGGATCGATCACTCGTTACGATAACAGGCAACGCATAAAATAAGTGCATTAACTCTATAAAGATTGTAAAAATTCTCCCCCGAACGAAGATGAATCAACCCAGTAACTCTAGAGCAACAGTCTATATCGTAGTTTTAGCGATGACCGCGATCGTATGGATCTTGCGCGGTATTGGACTTCTTGCCTTCTTGCCAGGATTCGTTTTGTGGATTCTGATTTTCCTGTCGATTATTTTGACGATCGTGAATGGGTTGATCGAAGTCCGATAAGAACCTTTCTCTAGAGAGATTAGTAAAGCGATCAAGATCAGAATAATGACTAATATGCAGACCTTGATCGTTTACATTTAGCAACTATGAATTCTTCGGCTTTACCGACGCGCGGGCAGTTAGAAAGGACACTATCGCAACGAGTTCAGGCGTTTTATCGGACTCAGTTAGGACATCAGCCCAGTCGAGTCCAGTGTTATATCGCAGACGGCAAAATTACGATCGTGCTAGAAGACTCGATTACCAAGCCTGAACAGTTGCTAATGGAAAACGGACAAGAGCAACTTGCAGAAAAAGTACGAAGTGACCTCGATAAAGCACTGCATCCGCAGTTGAGTACGATGATTCAAGAGATCGTTGGCATTAAAGTTGTGGATATCTTCAGCGATGCGACGTTTGATACGGGGCGCAGTGGCACGATTGTGGTGTTAGAAGAAGCTCCGCAACTACGGGAATCACAGCCAAAACGCTCTAGAGAAGAGAATGCTGGGGTAAGTGACGAGTAACGATCTCGAAGAGATCGTCTAGGTCATAAGGTTTGCTGAGATAGTCATTACACCCAGCGGAAAGAATACGATCGCGATCTTCGTCTCTGGCGAGGGCGGTGAGCGCCACAATCGGAATCTTAGCAGTCAGTGCAAACTGACGAAGCTGGCGAGCGACTTCAATCCCACTCAGGTCAGGCAGTAAAATATCGAGCAGAATTAAATCAGGCAATTGATGCTGTGCTAGCTGAAGGGCAGCTTGACCTGTTGTGGCTGTGACGACTGCACAAGACGTAACGGCTTCAAGCTGGCACTCCATCAAAGTCAGATTGTCAATGCTGTCATCCACAGCAAGCACGATCGGCTGTTCGGAAAATTTTGATGAATTCATGAAAAACGGTGTCCAACTCAGGTTTCTTTTGTAACCGTAAGAAAAGCTCACTTCAAGAGAATCACTGGTGGAGCAGGCTGCGACTGCGCTCAGCCCTCAAAACTCGTAAGTTACGACTGAACGAAACTCACGCCACGGCAAAATTCTACTGATTTAGACATTCCTAAGCGCTGAGTGAAGCATTTCTAAAGCGGCAATGAAAGGGCGCTTTATTAATCTGGTTGTCGCTGTCCTCATGATAGCGAAAAATGCATGAACGATAATATTTAGTTACATGAGGTTTAGATTGGCGGGAATTCCAAATTTATATTGATTGAGTATATTTAGTTTGCAACAATAAGTACAAAACTTAATGTATCGGAGAATGCTTCTGATCACAGAATAATAAATAGCTTCTTCAGTGCGGAAGTGATTATCGCTGCATCAATCTGTTAGAACTGAAGCAGAATATGTTGTGCAAGTCGTAAAAGAAGTCACGACTTGTAGGAGGGAACGTATGGCGATCGCTACAGTTAACCCGTTCACTGGGGAAACAGTGAAGACATTTCAAGCCTTGAGTGATATCGAGATCGAACAGAAGCTTAGCTTGGCACAGGCGCAATTTTTGAAGTATCGAACGATTCCATTGAGTCAGCGTTCGCAGTGGTTATCCGAAGCCGCAACTATCTTAGAGCAAGAGCGCGATCGCTTTGGTAAACTGCTGACGCTAGAAATGGGAAAACCTTTGAAGGCAGCCATTGCAGAGGTAGAAAAGTGCGCGCTGGTCTGTCGGTTCTATGCGGAACATGCGGCGCAATATTTAGCGGATGTTTCGGTTCAAACTGATGCCACAACGAGTCTGATCAAATATCAGCCGTTGGGTATCGTTTTAGCTGTCATGCCTTGGAATTTTCCATTTTGGCAAGTGTTTCGGTTTGCGGCTCCTGCATTGATGGCGGGGAACGTGGGACTGCTCAAACATGCCTCTAATGTGCCGCAGTCAGCTTTAGCGATCGAAGAGATTTTTACTCGTGCTGGTTTCCCGGAAGGAGCGTTTCAAACTTTGTTAGTGGGTGCTGACAAAGTTGCTGCGATTGTTGAAGACGATCGCGTGAAAGCCGCGACTTTAACCGGAAGTGAACCTGCTGGCGCAAGTCTCGCTGCTACTGCTGGAAAGCAAATTAAAAAAGTTGTTCTCGAACTCGGGGGCAGTGATCCGTTCATTGTGATGCCGAGTGCTGATTTGGATCAAGCGGTTCAAACTGCGGTAACGGCGCGGATGATCAATAATGGTCAGTCTTGTATTGCAGCCAAGCGGTTTATTATTGCCGAAGAAATTGCAGATCAATTTATCGATCGCTTAGTTGAACAATACAAGCAGCTAAAAATTGGTGATCCAATGTCAATGGATACTGACATTGGACCGCTTGCTACTCCTGGAATTTTGCAAGACTTGGATCAGCAAGTTGAGATTTCAGTGCAGCAAGGTGCAAAAGTCCTGATTGGGGGTCATGCGCTGCGCGATCGACCGGGCAATTTCTACCTGCCAACCATTCTGAGTGAGATTCCGAAAGGCTGTCTGGCTGAGCATGATGAGTTTTTTGGACCCGTTGCACTGGTGTTTCGCGTGCCGGATTTAGAGAGTGCGATCGCGCGGGCAAATGATTCACCTTTTGGGCTAGGTGCGAGTGCTTGGACACAGGATCAAACCGAGCAAGATCGATTTATTTCAGAGCTTGAAGCGGGGGCTGTGTTTATCAACGGTATGGTCAAATCGGATGTGCGGATGCCATTTGGGGGAATTAAGCGATCGGGCTTTGGGCGGGAGCTTGGACGCGAAGGCATCTTGGAGTTTGTCAATGTCAAATCGGTTTGGGTGAAGTAAATTAAATCGATCAATCTGAGCTATCAATAACAAGTCAAAAACTACTGAGGAGGATGATCGGTGAATACAGCAGAGTTACTCGTTCGATGTTTGGAGGCTGAAGGAGTTGAATATATCTTCGGCCTGCCAGGAGAAGAAAACCTCCATGTGTTAGAAGCATTACAAGGCTCATCAATTCGGTTTATCACGACTCGCCATGAACAAGGTGCAGCTTTCATGGCAGACGTGTATGGACGATTGACTGGACGAGCGGGGGTCTGCCTGTCTACGTTAGGACCAGGGGCGACAAATTTGATGACGGGTGTGGCTGATGCAAATCTCGATCGCGCTCCTTTAGTCGCTATTACGGGACAAGTGGGAACCGATCGGATGCATATTGAATCGCATCAATATCTCGATTTGGTGGCAATGTTTGCGCCTGTGACCAAGTGGAATGCTCAGATTGTTCGCCCGAGTAATACCGCTGAGATTGTTCGTAAAGCCTTTAAGATCGCTCAGACTGAGAAGCCCGGAGCCGTCCATATTGACTTGCCTGAAAACATTGCTGCGATGGCAGTGGAGGGCAGTCCCTTACGTCCTGACAACATTGAAAAGTCCTTTGCTTCGTTTCGGAGTATTGAGAAGGCGGCGGCAGCCATTAATGAGGCGAAGAATCCATTAATTTTGGTCGGAAATGGTGCCATTCGCTGCGATGCCAGTGAGATGCTCACCCGATTTGCGACTCGATTAAATATTCCTGTGGCGAATACGTTTATGGGAAAAGGCGTGATTCCTTATCCGCATCCCTTAGCCCTCTGGGCGGTAGGGCTTCAGCAGCGAGACTATATTAGCTGTGGGTTTGACCAAGCAGATTTGGTGATTGCGATCGGCTATGACCTGATCGAGTATTCGCCGAAAAAATGGAATCCAGAAGGGACGATCCCTGTGATTCATGTTGGAAGTACTCCGGCTGAAGTAGATAGTAGCTATGTGCCGATCGCGGAAGTTGTAGGAGATATTTCAGATTCATTGCAAGAGATTTTGTATCGCTGCGATCGCGATGGTAAACCGGAACCGCAAGCTCTGCATTTACGGGCGGATATTCGCAGTGACTATGCTCAATATGCTGATGATCAAGAGTTTCCGATTAAGCCACAAAAGCTAATTTATGACTTGCGGCAAGTGATGGGCGCAGAAGATATCGTGATCTCAGATGTCGGGGCACATAAGATGTGGATGGCGCGGCACTATCATTGTCATCGTCCGAATACTTGCATTATTTCAAATGGATTTGCAGCGATGGGGATTGCGATTCCGGGTGCGATCGCGGCGAAATTGGTGCATCCCGATCGCAAGGTTGTAGCAGTCACGGGAGATGGCGGTTTTATGATGAACTGTCAGGAGTTAGAGACAGCGCTGCGGGTCGGTACTCCGTTTGTCACGATCATTTTTAATGATGGGGGCTATGGCTTGATTGAGTGGAAGCAGGAAAATCATTTTGGGCATTCCTCGTTTATCAAGTTTGGGAATCCCGATTTTGTCAAATTTGCCGAGAGCATGGGATTGAAGGGTTATCGTATCAAATCAGCGGAGGAGTTAATTCCGACCTTGAAAGAGGCGCTAGAGCAAGAGGTTCCGGCAGTGATTGATTGCCCGATCGATTATCGGGAGAATTTACGATTTACGCAAAGAGCAGGCGATTTAAGCTGCGCGATTTAGGAGCCGAACAATTTCAGGGATAGTCAATCAACCTTAAACCATTGCAGCTTGATAGCGTTCCTGAATGCGATCGAATTCCAAATCAATCAGATAATCGACTGTCCAATTTGCACACCGCTGCAACATATGAAACGGATAGCTGTTCGCCACCCCAACGACTGGAATTTTTGCAGCTTTTGCTGCTTGAATTCCAGCAAAGGTATCTTCGATCGCTAAACAGTTCTCTGCGGTGAATTGAAGGTCAGGAAAGGTCTGATTTAAGCGCTCGATCGCGAGTAAATATCCATCTGGTTCAGGCTTACTCACGGTTAAATCATCGCCCGATACAATCACGTGGAAGCGCGATCGTAAATTTGCTCGTTCTAGAACTAGCTCGATTTCAGATCGCAAAGCACCACTGACGATCGCAAACTTACAATTGGGCAGTTTGAACATTACATCTTCAATGCCAGAGTAGAGAGGGAGCCTTTCTAAGCTACTCATCTGCGCTACATAAGCTTTGGCTTTACGAGCAACTAATTCATCGAGATATTCGTCAGTGATCACTCGTCCGCGCCGTTCTAGCAACTCTTGAATACACACGCGATCGCTCCGTCCCAAGCACAATTCGCGAAATTCGCCAGACTTAGGACGCAGATTTTCCTCAATGAGGATTTGTTCGAGAAGCTTATCGTGAAGTGGTTCATCATTGATGATCACTCCATTGAAATCAAACAGAACGGCTTTCAGCATACACGTAGAGATGATTCTCGCATCTTTTACCTTACACCCAAGCTTGCTCAAGCGATCGCCCAAGCCGATTGTTCAACATCGCTGAAGTTTTCAGATTCATTATGGGGTAAGGGTTTGACTCCATGCGTAATTTGATGGATCAACCAGAAGTCATGGCTTTGCACTGCCTCAAATCCGGCGGCTCCCATCCATGCTTCAATACTGTCGTTTGCGAAATCTTGGATATAAGGCTCTTCAAAAATCTGTGTTAGCCATTCAGTTTGTCGCAGGGTCTTCTGGCTGCCGTCTAGAATCAGAACTTCTCCACCTGTTCGCAATAATCGAAAGCATTCCTGCAAGATGCGTTTGGAAATTTGCGTTGGGGTTTCGTGGAACAATAACGACGCAGTCACGAGATCAAAGGAACCCTCTGCAAAATTTGTGCTTTCTGCTTTTCCATGTCGCCACTGAATGTCTAAATTCGCTTGTTTCGCTTTGTACTCTGCGATCGTGAGCATGTAGGGCGAAAGGTCTAATCCAATCACTTCTGCGGTCGGAAATGCTTGTTTTAGCATGAGTGTCGTTGAGCCAGTGCCGCAACCAAGATCGAGAATTCTCGACGGTACACCTTGAATCGCATCGATCGCGGCTTGTCGCACCCAGGTTTCATTTGGCGGTAAGGCGTATTGCGTTATCGGATCGTAAGAGGTTGCTGCACCGATCGTGAGATAGCCGCCTTCGATACCATGAAAATTCTGGTCTTTGTAATAGCTGGGATAGCTCAGGTTCGGATCGGTCAAGCGATCGCAACCTGCTTTCCAATCAATGCTGTCGTGAAGGCGTTTCATCTCTTTTTCATCGATGAAGAGACGAACGATCGGGGCGAGGTACTGCTCAAACAGGGTATCTTTGCGAACTGGCATAGGTGCAAACAACGCTACTGGTGCTTAGTTTAGCGAATTGTTCTCAGACCGGATCGATACCAAGCTTGAATTCGCGTGGGTGAAATGCCGATCAAATAGGCAAAAACTACGATTTGATTGACGATCGTAGTTCTGAAAACGCCAAGTTTCTGCCAGCGTCGCCCTGATGTGATCACAGGTTTGGGCAAAATCACAATCTTTCCCAATTGTTGCAGCGTCCTGACAAATTCAAAGTCTTCCATAATGGGTAGGTCAGGAAAGCCGCCGATTTTGTGGAAGGTTTCGGTTCTTAAAAAGAGTGCTTGATCGCCGTAAGGAAGTTGTAAATAACGCGATCGCCAATTTACGCCTTGCTCAATCCAACGAATTCCGGGTTGATGGGCATCAATGCTGAGTTGAAATGCTCCTGCAATTGCCGTCTTTAAAGCGTCTCGAATCATTTGATCAAAGCCATCTGGAAGCCTGGTATCTGCATGGAGAAAGAGCAGAATTTCGCCCGATGCGACCTTCGCTCCAGCGTTCATTTGAGTGGCACGACCGGGATGAGATTGGAGAACTTTCACCCCAAAAGATTGAGCAATGGCAACGGTTTCATCTTGACTACCTCCATCTACGATAATCATTTCGATATCTGTCGCTTGGATCGATAGCGTGTTTGGCAGGTGACGAGCTTCGTTGAGAACGGGAATGACGATCGAAATTTTCATGTGAGATATTGCAAATCTTCGGGACGATCGATGTCGTGCAAAATGGGAAGTTCAGCGATCGACAATCCCAATCGTTTGACAATTTCTATCGTTTGTTGAAATACGATGTCTGTACTCCATTGAATATTTTGAAACACATCAGGCACAAACCGATTGCATCCAATCAAGTAATATCCGCCATCAGTTGCACCACCGATCGTGATCGGATGAGTTTTTAGATTGGAAAATGCTAGCGTTAAGAGTTCGGATGTGAGGTTAGGACAGTCTGTGCCAATCGCGATCGCTGATTTTGCACCCTGATCAAATGCCGTTTGAAATGCATGAGTTAAGCGATCGCCTAAATCTCCAGAATGCTGTGGGTAATAGCAAAGATCATATCCAAGCCAATCTTGCATCTGTTCTAAAGTCCCACCTGTGAAATAAATGCAGAGCTGGCACTTGAGGCTGCGGCATTTCTCGATCGTTCTTTCGGTCATTTGTCGATGCAGTTCAGCAGCTCCAACTTCTCCGAGTGCTGGAATGAGACGAGTTTTAGCTTTGCCCGCTTCAGGATACCGAGTGAAAACAATTAACTGTTCTTGCACAATCTCCCCACTCCCCACTCCCTACTCCCCACCCTCTTCCTTCCACCGCTCCAGTGGTACACAATCAATCTCAAACTGATCTAACGCCCGTGCTACCACAAAATCGACTAAATCCTCGATCGTCTGCGGACGATGATACCAAGCTGGAATTGCCGGAACAATCCGCGCTCCTGCTTCTGCTAAAGCCGTCAAATTCCGCAAATGAATCAAACTAAACGGGGTTTCTCTCGGCACAATGACTAGCTTACGTCCCTCTTTCAACTGCACATCGGCTGCGCGTTCTAGCAAATCTGAACTCAACCCCGTCGCTAATTTTCCGACGGTGCTCATACTGCAAGGCATAACCAACATGCCCAATGTCCGAAACGACCCACTGGCAATATTCGCACCGACATTTCCCCAAGGATGACAGTTCAATTTTCCAGCAGTTTCGACTCCCGCTTGATCGCGCCAAAATTGCTCCTGCTGGATTGGGTCTGGTGGCATCCGCATTCCTGTTTCTTCCTGCCACACCATATAAGTTGCTTTCGATGCGACAAGCTCGATCGCGTAATCTGCTGACAAAAGGTACTTCAAAGCTCGGACGGCATAAATTAAGCCTGAAGCCCCAGAAACACCAAGAATGATAGGACGATTGACCACAGAGAATACCTAAATAAAAAATGCGGGACATGCCCGCATCTCTTATTATTCCTCACTAAACTCCTCATCGGGGAGGGCAGGTTCAGGTTGAAACTCAGATCGCTCTTCGGATTCAAATTCTTCGTCGGTCGCCTCACTGCCACCGCCGACTGCAATCAGGTCAATCTGCTGGCGGTAGTAATCGACGCTCTTGACTTGAACTTCAATGCGATCGCCAAGTCGATACTGCTTGCGATTCTTGCGTCCTACCAGGGTTTGCTGGCGCGATCGAAACTCGTACCAATCATCTTTGAGCGAACTCACATGCACGAGACCTTCGACGAGCAATTCTTCGAGTTCGACAAACAATCCATATGATTGAACACCCGTAATCAATCCGTGGAAGATTTCGCCTGTGCGCTCTTTCATCAACTCGGCTTTCTTCAAACCTTCGAGATCGTTTTCTGCGTCTTGAGCCACTTTCTCGCGTTCACTCACATGCACAACGACTGCACCGAAATGGCTTTCCAACTCTTGATGCACATCGGTCGGCAGCACGTTCCAATTAATCTCTCCGTGACAAGAGCTATGGCGTAAATCAACACTATCTTTCACGCGCGAAGACCGACGATCGCGTCCTGCTTCAAAGACCGCATGTAAGGCGCGATGCACGAGCAAATCAGGATAGCGCCGCACGGGAGACGTAAAGTGCGTATAGCCTTGCTCTAATGACAAGCCAAAATGTGGTTTCGGCTGAGAACTGTAGAATGCAGGTTTCATGGTCGAAAGCAACAAGTAAGTCAAAACTCGTTCTGCATTCGATTCTGCAAAGGCATGAGTGAAATTCTGATAGTCTTGTGGGCGAACTTCTTCTTCGTTTTCTAGCTTCAGTTCGATGCCCATGCTGACTGCTAGTTTCACCAATTCCTGCACCTCTTCTGGATCAGGGGTGGGATGCACGCGGTAAACGCTAGGAACTCCGAGTGCAATCAAATGAGATGCAACGGTTTGATTTGCCAGCAACATCAGTTCAACGATCATCGAGTGAATCGGGAGCGTTGCAGAAACAACCACTGCACCTAATACGCCTTCATCATCGTAGTGAAACTTGCTAAACGTAAATTTATCCGTTTCTTCTGGCGATTCTGAACCGTCAGGACGCGCATAAATTTTTTCTGGCAGATTGAGTTCAAATGCGCCTCGTTGTCGCCGCTGGTCTTTGATCGCATGACTCAGCTTATCGAGCTGCGCCAACAGTTCAAAAATTGGCTCAAACTGCTTCAATTCTTCTGTGTGATTGTCTTTGAGAATTTCTTCTGCTTGGTGATAACTCAACTTGTAATCGACATTAATCACTGTGGGCTGAATCTCGAATTCCAGCACGCCACCTTGATCATCGAGTGTAATCAGCACTGAAACGGCAAGTCGATCTTTTCCAGGCTGAAGCGAACAGAGATTATCGGTGATCTGTTCGGGCAGCATCGGGACGACTAATTCACTCAGATAGACCGAAGCGCCTCGACGCTGAGCTTCGCGATCGAGCGGCGAACCTGATCCAACATAGTGCGCGACATCTGCAATATGAATGCCCAAGCGCCAGTTGCCGCCTGCTTTCGTCTTCTCTAAGGTAATCGCATCATCGGCGCTATCTTCGTCGCTGGATTTGATCGTCAGCGTGGTCAAATTGCGTAAATCAACTCGATTTTTTAATTCCGCTTTGGTCAATTTAGTCGGCAACTCTTTTGCTGCGGCTAAAACCGTTTCAGGAAATTCGCGCGGCAAATCGTGTTTGCAGCAGACAATATCAATATCGGCTGCGTCATCATCTGCGCCTAAGACTTTTGCGACTTTACCGAGGGGGGCATGTTGCCCGATCGGATAGCGTTTGACCTGCACATGTGCCAAATGATCGATCGCATTATCGAGTTGGATGCCATTTTCATTGACTTGCAGTTCAAACAATAAGCGATCGTCGAGGGGAACGGCTCGAAATTCTCCACTTTCGCTCTTTTTAATGCGAGCCAGAACCGAGGGATTTGCCCGTTCTAAAATTAATCTGACTTCGCCTTCTGGACTGCGACGACGACTGCCTTCCTTCGTCACTCGCACCAAAACGCGATCGCCATTCCAAGCATGATTCAGTTGGCTTTCGCGAATGTAGATATCTTCTGATCCTTCGACATCTTGAATCGCGAAGCAGAATCCCTTGCTTGAACAGCGTAACTTTCCTTCCACTACGCCTTCTTCTGGCACTCGACGATATTTGCCCCGTTCCTTCACGAGCACTCCGATTTTTTCGAGTGCGTCTAGTGCGATCTGTAAGCGTCTTAGGCTCGGTTCATCATGGCATTCCAGCTTTTTTTCGAGAGCTTTTGGAGCCACTAATTTATCATCTGTGAAGTTAGCGAGTAACTCAGCGATCGAGAATTCCATGAAGCGATTTGTCCTCGTGTGTTCTGCGTGGGGTGTGCAAATGGCTCTGAAGTCGTCACTTCACCGGAACCGAAGCTCGAATCAGTTCCGATTAATCAACAAGCCGATTCCCAGTTTTAACAGATAGGAAGCTGCGCACTTAGCATTGGCTCTATGAGGTTGAACTCCCGAAGTTGACCAAAATCAATCGATTCGGAATTTCAAGTCTCGAAAAGCGCCTGTACGAACATGTTGACAGGTCGAGTGTCGCTCATAGTTACACGACAGCCTGACCGCCAATGCGATCGCACCTTTACTATTGTTACTCAAGTTGAGCCTAATGACACATTGAATCTCGAACTTTTGCGGGTTCATGCGTCTCGGAAGTCTGAAGTTAAGCTATAGTGCGAGGACAGATTTGAGACGGAATCGTGATGAGAAGGCTGAAACAATTCGCGGGCTTGGTTATATTGTGTCTGATGTTAATCAGTTGCTCTTTGCCAGTGCAGGCAGATAGCAAGATTGATCCAAAATTTGAAGAACAAGTCCTGCAAGTGATTCGCAAAAATCCCCAGGCAATTCTGGATTCGGTACAAGCTTATCAACGCGAACAACAACAAGAACAACAAAAAGTTCAACAGTCGTTTCTCCGCGATCTCCAGCAGAATCCAAAATCGGTGATCGCTCAGTCTCCCACGAAAGGCAACGGTCAGGCTGTCTTGGTGGAGTTTTCTGATTTTCAATGTCCTTACTGCCAAGCAGCAGCAGGCACGGTGAGCCAGTTTGTAGACAAGTACAAAGATCGCGTCACTCTGGTTTATAAACATTTGCCGCTGACGAGTATTCATGATCAAGCCCTACCGGCAGCAAAAGCGGCTTGGGCGGCTCAGCAACAGGGCAAATTCTGGCAATATCATGATGCTTTGTTTGCGCAGCAGAAACAGCTGAATGAGGCGATTTATCCAGAGATTGCCAAGACTCTGGGGTTGGATGTGGCGAAGTTTAATCGCGATCGCGCGTCTCAAGCGGCAGAAACCACGATTGAAAAAGATCTTCAACTTGCAGAACAGCTTGGAATTTCTGGTACTCCGTTCTTTGCCATGAATGGTCGTGCATTTTCAGGGGCAGTCGATCTTGCTACCTTAGAGAAAAACTTAAACCAAGCACAGTAAGGAAAGGAACGGTTATGAAAGGATGGATGGCTTGGCTTTGTGCGGCTCCAATTGCGGTTTTGATGACGACCGCCGCAATGGCTCAATCGACTCGCTCCTATGCGCCAATCCCGCTGGCTCCTGGAAAAGAGATTAACGATCGCTTAACGGATGCCGATATTCCCACCGGGCAAGGCAATTTCGCACGCGATTATGTGGTGACTTTGCAGGCGGGAGAACAAGTGGCGATCGATTTGTCTTCGGATAGTTTTGATACGATCGTCACGCTGATGACCTCACAAGGGACAACCGTTGCCGAGAATGATGATGGTCCAGATGGGACAACGAATTCGCTCTTATTTACTCGCATCACGCGCAATGCGAATTACATCGTTCGAGTCAAAGCTTTCGGAGAAACGGCGGGCGGCCCCTTTAAGTTGAAATTGACTCGGCTGAAACCCGTTCAATAAATATAAAGGCGATCCAGATTCGGATCGCCTTCACAGCGAAGCAAGCCTTCTGAGTGTTTCAAAAACTCGGAAGGTTCGTGTTTTTAAACCGCTTCAAAGTTCTTTTCGCCGGTACGAATCCGAACTACTTGTTCAACAGGTGTGATAAAGATCTTCCCGTCCCCGATTTCTCCGGTTCGAGCCGCCACAATGATTTTGTCAACCACCATGTCTACTTGATCATCTTCCACCACAATTTCAATTTTGAGCTTCTGTAAAAACTCAACCGTATATTCAGAACCGCGATACCGTTCGGTCTGACCTTTCTGCCGTCCAAAGCCTCGGACTTCAGAAACCGTCATTCCCACGATTCCAGCATTGACTAATGCAATTTTGACTTCGTCGAGTTTAAATGGGCGAACAATCGCTTCAACCTTTTTCAAGCGCTTACACTCCTTAATCGTGATCTCTATAATTCGGGCATGAGACTATCTATCATTTCTGGTGAAGAGAATTTTGTAACGATCGCTACCGATCATTACCCGCCTCGCCGATTGTAATAGTATTTTTGAGTGTCGCATGAGCCACTCAAAATCGGAATTCATCAGTTGTAATTCGTAATTTCGGGTTGCTATTGGTTACATTCGAGAATTTATTTTGATGAAGGACTCAGCAAAGGACGCACCAGCAAGAAGCCAGCGCCGAAAGCAGTCACGACGATCAAAGCGATGACCAAGCCCAACATCCAACCGCTGAGTTCAAAATGAGTGTCTTGTTCTGGCTTAATTTTGCGCCGGGGCTTGCTATCTTCTTCGATTACCAGCTTCTCTTCAGGAAATTCGAGACTCGCTGGAATGGGTTCTGGTTTGGGAGCAACGGGGATGCGGGGTGGCATGACCGGGATTTGGAAGGATGCAGCTTCGACTTCGGGCATCAAGTCGAGACGAGGTGCGGGTGGTGCAGCAGGATTAATTCCCGGCATTGCATTGGAGACTTGGCGGAGTTGGAGTGCTGCTTGTACCGTGCGTTCAATTTCTTGCCGCAATTGCTGATTCTGTTTTGCCAATTGCTGGTTTTGAATCTTCATGGCTTCCACCGAGTTCTTTGTAGCTTGAAGCTCAGCAATCACCTCGCGGTAAACTGAAATCGGTACAGAAGGGGCATATCCGGTTGCAGGAGCTTGAGGCGGCAAATTGATCGATCGATTAGGTGTTTTCTGCATCATGGGGTTCATAACAGCGAGAGTAATCTGACAAAACAGCGAGAAATTGTGATGCCCTCAGAATAGCTGCAATTGAATCAAGCAACGCATTTTTAGTCAAGATTTTTTCAAAAAGAAACGATTTTGTGAACGAATTTCGGGGATTGCGGAGATCAAGTACTCAAAAAACTTGAGACGCGATCGTGCCTCCGTGCAAATTCGATTGCTAAGATCAGTCAGTTCATTCAATTTCATAGGCTATGACGCAAGCGCAAGACCATCCCGAAGTAAAGTATGGCGAACGCCTGATCGAAGAGGGAAGTCTAATAACTTTCCCGAATCCTAGACCCGGACGGCGTTATACGATCAATATTACGCTGCCAGAGTTTACCTGTAAGTGTCCGTTTTCTGGCTATCCCGATTTTGCGACGATCTATGTGAGCTATGTTCCGGATCAGCGCGTCGTCGAACTGAAAGCAATTAAGCTGTATATCAATAGTTATCGCGATCGCTATATTTCTCACGAAGAAGCGGCGAATCAAATTCTAGATGACATTGTGGCAGCGTGTGATCCGTTAGAAATCTCGATTAAGGCGGACTACACGCCCCGAGGAAATGTGCATACCGTAGTAGAAGTGACGCATACGAAGGTATAAGTAGAATGCGGTTCGCTAACCGTCCAGAATTCTCGCTGAGCGTCTGAACTCGTTCTTCTTGATAGGGTGAGCGCAAAAAAATCCGTGTTCTGTCTTGTTCTAGCTTGCAGTTTAGGAGCGAGACAGAACCGATTCAGATCCTAAACTAACTTGAGCAGTAACTACTGGCCCTAACCTCGAAGTAGACATCCTAGTAAAGCAAACAGCACTTACGATCGAGCTTTTCATTTGAGCTAGTAATGATTGCTGCAAGAGTAGACAAGCAGAATGAGAGAAAGCAAAATCTTTTGCAAATTTAAGTGATGAAAGGTGGAAGGCTTCTAGGAGTGATGCCTTGCTTCAATCTCAGCGGATGTTTTAACAATTTGTTAGAAAGCCCTCTAACCTTGTGCTCATCTCAATGTTTTACTTGTGGTAACTATAGAGCAGAGCAGGTAACTCACTTGTGCCGCGATCGCAGATTCGGGGAAAGTAATTTCAGTCGTTATCATTCGCTCTATGGTCAGCACAGTTTCGAGATCCGACCTGCCAGAACAATCGCCTGGCATTAAAAAACCTGTTCAAGAAACGCTCTTAACTCCTCGGTTTTACATCACTGATTTTGATGCGGTTGCCCAAATGGATTTATCCGGGCATGAAGCAGAACTAGAATCGGTCGTCGCAGAATTGCGAGCAGACTATAATCGCCACCATTTTGTTCGCAATGAAGAGTTTCAGCAAGATTGGGAAAAGATTGATGGTGAAACCCGGCACGCGTTTATTGATTTTCTAGAGCGCTCTTGTACTTCAGAATTTTCGGGCTTTTTGCTCTTTAAAGAACTCTCTCGCAAGCTTAAAAATCGGCAACCTTTACTATCAGAAGCGTTTCATTTACTTGCGCGCGATGAAGCTCGTCATGCCGGGTTCCTGAATAAAGCAATGGCAGACTTTGGCTTGACTCTTGATCTGGGCTATCTGACGAAAAATCGAACCTATACTTTCTTTCCGCCAGAATGGGTGATCTACACCGTTTACCTCTCGGAAAAAATTGGGTACTGGCGTTATATTTTGGTCTACCGCCATTTAGAACAGCATCCAGAACATCGGTTTTATCCTCTGTTTCGGTACTTTGAGAGTTGGTGCCAAGATGAGAATCGACACGGAGATTTCTTTAAAGCACTCTTGCGATCGCAGCCCAAACTCTGGAATTGCTGGAAAGCAAGACTGTGGGCAAGATTCTTTCTGCTGACTGTCTTTGCAACTCACACCTTGACTGTTTTAGAACGATCGACGTTTTACGACTCGATTGGTATTGATTCGCAAGAGTACAACAAGGCTGTAATTCAAAACACGAACGAAACCTCGAAGCGAGCTTTTCCGAGTGTGCTTGATACGGATCATCCAGAGTTCTTCCCTCGGCTCGAAAAATGCGCGATCGCGAATCAGAAACTAGCAGAGATTTCGAGTCAATCGCGCCCGAAATTCATTCAAACGCTCCAAAAATTGCCTTGGATTGCTGTGATCATTTGGCAACTTCTCCGCCTCTATTTCTTACCTGCAATTGATGCAGAAGCCTCTCGTCCTGTCATTCATTAGGAAACAATTTCATGAGTACTTTATCTGTCCGCTTACGAGAAGGAACCCAACGCTCTCACACCACAGCAGAAAACACTGCATTTATGAAATGCTTTGTGAAAGGTATTGTAGAACGCGAACCTCTACGGAAACTGTTTGCAAATTTGTACTTTGTTTACAGCACTTTAGAAGCAGCATTACAGCAGCACGCTCAAGATCCAGTGTTTGGTGCATTCTACTTCCCAGGGTTGAATCGAGCTGCGAATCTGGCGCGCGATCTCGCATTCTACTACGGTGAAGACTGGCAAAATCAGATCGTTGCATCATCTGCGGGAATTGCATACTGCGCTCGAATTAAAACGCTCGCTGCTACTGATCCAATCTTGCTGGTTGCCCATGCTTACACCCGCTATATGGGCGATTTATCAGGAGGACAGAGTTTGAAGAATGTCATTCGATCGGCATTATCTTTGCCTCCGAATCAGGGAACAAATTTTTATGAGTTTGAGCAAATCTCAACTCCTGAAGCCAGACGAGAATTCAAAGAGTGTTACCGTCAGATGCTAGATAGCCTGCCTGTAGACGAGAACACAATCGAACGGATTGTTGCCGAAGCAAACCTTGCCTTTGTGCTCAATCAAGATGTGATGCATGAACTCGAACCCGATGTGAAAGCAGCGATCGGGGAACATACCTTTGATTTACTTACTCGGCAGGATCGTCCTGGAAGTACAGAACGACGATCGCATGGTAGCGATCGTGAACCTGTCCTAGCTCCTTAACTCGAAGAATTGTTTGATGCGTGGAGTTTCGATTGCTTAAGAGGACGCTTTAAAAGTACAAAAAGCCTCTTCGCTCACGTTGTCCTCCTGCCCCGGAATGGAATTCCAGGGCTAGTAAAACGAAGTCCACTAAACTGGACTACACAGAGGTTTGAGCGATGCAGTCCTTTTAAGGACTTCGCACCGTTAGCCCCGGAATGGAATTCCGGGGCGGGTGAATGCGTCTCAACGATTACTTTTAAAGCATCCTCTAAGCAAATGCTCAACTTGCACAACCCGCAACGATTGTTGTGTAAAGTCGCAACCTCACGCTAACAGAGGCAATTTCGTCCCTCAACCCTGCTGCTGCAAAACGGCTCGCCCATCCAAACCCATTAAAAATCCTTTCCAATGAAACAACTATCCCAAACGGTCGAGTTTGACGCGGCGCTCCTGAACCAGTACAACCTGCCCCTTCCCCGTTATACCAGCTATCCGCCTGCTACAGAACTTAGTCCCGACTTCGATCCTCATTTCTTCAACCGAGCGATCGACCTCGGCAATCACAAAAAAACGCCCTTATCCCTATACTGTCACATCCCTTTCTGTGAAACACCCTGTTACTTCTGTGGCTGCAATACGATCATTACTCAACGTAGAGAAGTCGCAGAACCCTACTTAGGTTATCTTGCCCGTCAAATCCGCCAAGTTGCTCAATCGGTCAGTTCTGACCGTCAAGTTCATCAATTGCATTGGGGTGGCGGCACACCAAACTACCTTGACTTACAACAGGTTGAATTTCTTTGGAATCGCTTCCATCGCTATTTTCGATTCGATGCCACAGCCGAACTGTCGATCGAGATTAATCCGCGCTATGTCGATCGTCATTATATTCATTCTCTAAGGCAACTCGGCTTTAACCGAATTAGCTTTGGAATTCAAGATTTCAATCCTGAAGTGCAAGTCGCAATCAATCGGGTACAGCCTGAAGCAATGCTTTTTGATGTGATGGATTGGATTCGGGAAGCTGGATTTGAAAGTGTGAACGTCGATTTGATCTATGGTTTACCGTTCCAAACTTCAGCCACGTTTCAGCAAACAGTTGAGAAAACGTTAGCGCTTAATCCCGATCGCATTGCAGTGTTCAATTTTGCCTACATTCCCTGGCTCAAACCCGTTCAGAAACGGATGCCAGAATCGGCGCTGCCTAGTACTGTTGAAAAATTCAAGATTCTGCAAAACACGATCGCTCAACTTACACAAAGTAACTATGTGTTTATTGGCATGGATCACTTTGCGAAGCCCAATGATGAATTAGCGATCGCCCAACAAGCCGGACAACTGCATCGGAATTTCCAAGGTTACACCACAAAGCCTGAGTCAGATTTACTCGGCTTTGGCATTACTTCTATCAGTATGTTGCAAGATGTTTATATCCAGAACCACAAGCGGTTAAGAGACTTCTACACTGCGATCGATGCCTCTGAGCTTCCGATTGAGAAAGGAGTGCTCTTAAGCCAAGATGACTTGATCCGACGCACTGTGATTATGGAACTGATGTGTCAGTTCCAACTTTCAGCAGCAGACTTAGAAGCAAAATATCATTTGGGATTCGATCAAGATTTCAATGATTACTTCGCGGATGAACTCTCACGTCTAGATGCGCTCGAAGCAGATGGACTGCTCAAGCGTTGGAGTGATGGCATTGAAATTACGCCAGTTGGACGGTTACTCATTCGGAATATTGCAGCGGTGTTTGATACCTATTTGGGCGATCGGAAAGCTCAAACTTTTTCTAAGTCGATCTAGTAATTAAGCGCGTTGACTGTGGAGAGTGGGAGATAGGGAGAACCCAGACCTGGATTACTCCCTATCTCCCGGCTCTGCGGTTCTAGGCTGTCAAGATATACCCCGAATCTACTGCTGCTACTCGCCCGTCTCGAAGTAAGGTTTGATAAACCATGGCTGAGACATCCGCCCGTGTTGCTTCACGATTTGGATTGAACTGCTTTTGATTCGGATAGTTCACAATCATATCTGCTTGAGCCGCTGCTGCTACTCGATCTTGGAACGATTGCGGAATTGCATTGCGATCGTCTAACACTGCTAGCACATTCGGATTTGCAGGAGAGAGGTTAAATCCGCTGACCAAAGAGAGCACCAACTGAAGCCGTGTAATGTTCTGATTCGGCTTAAATGTGCCATCTGGGAACCCGGAAATAAAGCCTGCTCGATACGCTTGCTCGATCGCGCTTTTTGCCCAGAAATCCCCAGGCACATCTGGGAAAGTGGCTAAATCGCGGCGCGGAGCCGGATTAAAGGTTCTCGCAATGACAGTTGCATACTGAGCGCGAGTCATTGGGGCATCGGGTTTGAATGTGCCATCGGCAAATCCTTGGATAAAATTCTGACCAGATAAGCCCAAAATGAAATCCTTTGCCCAGTGATTCGTGACATCAACAAAGGCAGTCGTCGCAGTATCAGGATTGACGATGTAAGCAGACGCGATCGCTTGTGCCTGATTCGTCGCGACTAAAGCTTGATAGATAAAAGTCGTGACCTCAGCCCGCGTAATCTCCTGCAATGGACGCAATTGTGAAACATTCGGATAGTTCACGACTAATCGCCGCTGAGTTGCAGCCGCAATTCGCTCGCTCGCAAAACTCGGAATCTGAGCGCGATCGCTATACAGTGCCAGAGTATTTGGAGTTCCACCTGTAAAGCCTAGCCCGCTGACTAATGCAACGAGCGCTTGAGTACGGGTTAAATTCAAGCCAGGACGGAAGGTTCCATCTGGAAAGCCAGTAATAAAGCCCATGCGATTTGCTTTGGCGATCGCTTCAGCTGCCCAGAAATTCGAGGGCACATCTGAGAAATTCGTGGCAGGTTGCTTGAGAGGCAGATTGAATGCTTTCGCCACGATCGCTGCAAATTGAGCACGAGTTAGCGGACTTTCTGGTTTAAACGTATTGTCTGGAAAGCCCGTAATCAGATTGCGAGCCACCAATGACTGGATAAATGCCTCAGCCCAATGCCCCCGAATATCAGTAACTCCAGCCGTTGGCGTTGGTGTGGGAGTTGGCGTTGGCGTTGGTATCGGTGTGGGAGTCGGAATTGGAGTCGGCGTTGGCGTTGGTATCGGTGTGGGAGTCGGAATTGGAGTCGGCGTTGGCGTTGGTATCGGTGTGGGAGTCGGAATTGGAGTCGGCGTTGGCGTTGGTATCGGTGTGGGAGTCGGTGTCGGTGTGGGAGTCGGAACTTGACTCACAATGAAATCAATTACGCCTCGGACTCTAGAGGGATTGATTTGGTTGCCAACAGAAGCGATCGACACATTCGTTCCGTTTTCGACATCAATGTCTGTATTGTCGCGAATAATGTTTCCGCCTGGGTCTTGACTGCTGCCTAAATTAGGCGAACCGCTGCCCACGATTGTCAGTCCAGAATCGGTATTTCGCTCGATCGTATTGCCGCGCAAAACTGGACGTGCTGAATTACTCACAACAATTCCAGAGCGGTTTTCAAACAATCGATTCTCAATGATCAAGGGTGCGCCATTGTCGCCAACCGCAATCCCGTAGCCTGTGTTTTGACAGACGTTACGGCGCAATTCACCTTTTGCATTTCTAGAAATTGCAATTCCGTTCGCATCGTTTTGCAGAAACACGCAATCTGACACGACCGGGTTTGCAGTTCCGGTCGCAAAAACGCCTTCTCGCTTACATAAAGTAAACGTACAATTTGCGATCGTCGGCGCAGTCGATTCTGACCAAACTCCACTACCACGAGTGTTCGGGTTGGTCACGGTCACGCCTCGAAGCTGAGCATTGGTATCGAGTCGGAAAGTCACATTTTGCCCTGCCCAAGTTGGACTCAGGTAAGTTCCACCGCCTTGTACGAGAATATCTTTGCCTTTTGTCGATTCATTACCGACAACCGTCACCCCTGCGGGAACGAACAGCGGAAACACCTCGCCGCTAGCGGCATTATAAGTTCCGGGAACAAGTTGGATTGTTGTCCCAGATTTTGCTTGTTGGAGCGCGCGGGCGATTGTTTTGAGGGGAGCGGCTTGAGTTCCAGCAGCGCTATCATTGCCGCTTGCAGGATTGACATAAAGAACAGGGGAGCTTACTTGAACCATAACGTCAGAGCTTTGTGATAAATGCTATTGGGTCTGAAACAAACACGAAACAGACAATTCCAGGAATACGAGAAAGTAATTCATGATACTCACTCGATCGAATGTGGACACCTATCCGTTAGAAATCTTTGAGTCAGAGAAAACGTCAATCCTGGAAGAATTCCCGCAGAATTGCTACACCCCAGGCACGATCGGTAAACCTGGATCTTGCTCAATCCGACCCAGATTCGTCATATTCGCCCGCCCAGTCGTCAAAAATCGGAACGTCTCCTGATACAAACTTTGCCAAAATCGATTACTCATGTTCTGGCTGACCTCAGTTGGATCAACCATCGGATGTGGCACTAAATCCTCACTCGGATATAAGAAAAACCGATGCCCTTCTCCCTCTCCTCCAATCCGCTGATAAAAATCCTGGCTCGTCTCAATATCCGCTGCATCTTCATTCTCAGTCAGCACTAAAAACGTCGGAATATTCGACAGCGATCGCACAGATTCATCACTCATCACGACTTGAGAGCCGAAGCGATCGGCAGCCGTCAAACAGCCGACTGGAAACCGCAACTTCTCATCCCAGCCCAACTCACTAATATCCAAAGGACCTGCTAAATTCACATATCGCCGCCGCTGTTCTCCATAAATCTTCAGCAACGGTGCATACGCGACTACTCCACGCACCCGCTCAGGTCGCGATGCTGCCAAGCCCAGAGCCACCGCGCCTCCCACTGATAAACCGACTGTGAAAATGGCTCCCGGCATCGCATCTAATTCTGCGAATCTCGCCTGAGCTTCAGTCAGATAGCGCAAATGCGAAGACGTGAAATAGCGATCGAAATCAGGATCATTATTCGATTCCAAGGATTTCACAATATCTAACAACTGCGGTTCGATCAGTAATAAGCGGGCGATCAATCCCATTTGCTGCATAAACCCTGGACGGGTTGCCGTTGGATTATGCGCAAAATTTTGGAGAAAAGTTTGCAGTACCGGATCTTTCTGAACTTTGTCTTTGAGCGGCTCTGCATATTCAGGTTTGAGATCGACTTGCGCCCAGTTGCGATCGGGATACATCAAGGCATGTCCTGCGATCGAAGGCTGATATACATTAAAGCCATTCTGAAAGAGATAATCTGCTAAACGCCACATTTGATGGGGTCTTGCGCTGAACCCGTGGAATATCATGACTGTGCCGCGAATCGGTCTTCCAGGTTCATGAAACAAATAGTACGGCATTGCCCCTTCTCGCCGATCAGGGTGCTGATTTAGGCTCGCAATATGCGCGTCGATCGCAGATTTAGTTTGATTAATTTGCTCAAGAGTTGGGATCGTTTCAGCAGCAATATTCATACAGATTCTCTACTCGAAAAGGTCTTAAAAGGACGATCCAGGCTGTTTCAGGAACTCAAGTTCTTCGGGGGTCGAAGGTCGATTGAGGATTAGATTGCGGTGGGGAAACCGTCCAAATCGTGCAATCACATCGCGATGCCGGATGGCATAGTCGTACGTATCTGCTAATTCAGGAATATCCCTGAAAGGCTCATATAAGCGCACCGATTCATTTTGGTCATCCAGATTTTCACTGTGTTCTAGCGGCAGGTAGAAAAAGAAGCGCTGCATCGGTGGGAGGTGCTGATCAAATCCCTGAGCGATCGCACATTGAGCCACTTGTAACGCTTTTGCATCGGTGGCAAACGATCGCGGCGTTCCTCGGAACATATTTCTCGGAAACTGATCCAGCACAATCACTAACGCTAAACTGCTTTCAGCCGCATTCATCCAATCCTCCAATTCGCCTAAAGCCGCTTGTTCATACTGTGAGAGAAACCGGGAGCGAATCTCTGCATCAAAGGCAGGATCTTTCTTAAACCAAGCCTCCCGCCGCTCGAGCGTTTCTCCAAACCAAAACTGCAACACTTCTGCTGTATTCATAAATCTTTCTCCCAATGGGTTCCGTAAAATTTCGGAATAATTTAAAAACAAATTCCCCGCCGTTTTCAGAAATGCCGCAAACTCTACCGCATCTCCGCAAACAGCGGGGAACTCAAAAACTTCCAGTGTCTCTATGACATTGCTTGAACGATGTAGTCGAAATAAGGAGCTGCTGCTGCTGCATCCTCATTGTTTAACAAACCAAGAGAAGCTTCCTTCAAACAGCGGATTGCTTCCGCCATTCCAGGAACCGGAACACCGAGCGCGTTATACATTTCCCGCGCCCCGATCACCCCAATCTTCTCGATCGGGTCAGTACTGCCGGCCAGTACCCCATACGTTACCAATCGCAAATACCAGCCATAATCGCGTAAACATAGCGCCCGCTCCCGATTGCCATAAGCGTTGCCGCCCGGGGCAATGAAATCAGGACGCTTCTGCCACAACAATTTGCTCGCTTGCTCAACAATCTTTTTCTCACTTTCAGACAGAGTCGCGGCGATTCGAGTCCGTTGCTCTCCGGTTTGAAAAAATTCTCTTATGCCACTCAATTCGCCGCTCGTTGGATAACGAAGCTCGTCGTCGGCTTGTAGGATAACTTGGCTAACTACGCTCATGTTTATATTGCGGTATCTCAGAATTCACTTTGTAGTGTACCGACTTTCGGGGACGATGCGAAAGAGGAAGTTCTCATTTTGCTTGACAAATCGTTACACTTCGTCGTGACATTGGATGGGAGAGACAGGAATGACCTCTCTATCTCCCCATCTCTCCCTATCCCTCTACTCGTCTGCGATCGCTTCTGCTTTGGTCACTACTGGAGGGGGAGCCGTCACTGCAGGTTCAGCTTTGACAGGTTCAGCTTTGACAGGTTCAGCTTTGACAGGTTCAGTTTTGACAGGCTCAACCTTTGCGGGTGCAGGAGCCGGAATCTCAAATCCTAACTGTGCTCTTGCCTGATTGAGCGTGTAATCTAAACTTGACTTGCCTGCGTTCAGGAGTGCTCTTCCCGTCTCAGAGGCAATCTGTTCGCTCGAACCTTCTAGCCCATTAAACCAGGCGCGTGTACTTCGTCCGGCTCCCACAGAAATTTTCCAGAACCAGTCCGCAAATACTAATACGAGGCAAAGCACTAGCCAAACCAGCAATGCCGTTTCTTTGATGATGGTCCAAGTCATGACCACTGCTGACTTGTAGGTATCAAATGTTTCAGGTGCAGTCAGCAACTTCCACAGCTTCGCAAATTGCGCTTGAATTTTATCCATAATTTTAATTTCGTCTCCTCAAACGTAATCTCTTCAAATTATCACCCGCACAACTAGATTCCGATTCAACAAAAATCTATCAATGCCTATCGATTGACAGATGCGATCGCATTCGGATCTCCCTAAACTATTGACAGCATGCCAATCTCAACTTAAGCAGTGCAGGGTAATTCATTAAGATCCAGGGTGAAATGTTGAATTTCAGCTGGCGAAATGGTTTCAGAAAGCTTGGGCTCTGCTGAGTTTTGGCACATGGTTCTTATTAACTACTCAGAATTGACTTGGATAGTTCCAGCGGCATAATCCTTAAATCAGATCTGATCTCCCGTAGGATTGATGTGGATTCTGCTCAAAGATTTTTATGCTTAGCGGAACATAATAATTGCGCTCTCACCAACCAAGCTAGGGAGATTCTGTCTGAATCGCTTTGAGATCGGTTGTTTTATTGCTTGAGTGTAATAAATTGCTTGAGTGTAATAAAATGGGTGCGCCAGAGGTTAGTTTATTCAGTCCTTTCGTAGAGTTCAGCTTTAGATGGTGCCAGAAGATATTTCCACCTCAAGCAAGTGTGTGAGGAGACAGCCTTCATCCTGCTGTTCTCCAGAGGAGAACCTGAAATCGAATCGTCCGCATCGCCGGATTTCCTCGATCGCATTTGGTCTTTCGCTCGGTTGGTTGACGAGTAGTTTAGTGCTGCCTGCACGCGCTGCTGATATGTCGATCGGGAACGAAGGCATTCGGGCGAACAAAAACACAACCTTGCAATCAGAATTTGTTGAGTCGCATGGTGCTTACCAATCTACCTTTGGTGTCATCAACCTAACCACGAAGGAAAAAACTCCTCTCTTGGTCGAAACAAAGCCTGCTGATAGTCCAGACACAATTTTCCGCCCATCGACCAAAATTGATGACGCGGGAAGTGAGTTAGATTTTCCAGGCACTCCTGGGAATGCGGTTCCTGAACCGAGCAAGCAATACACGTTTCAGCCGAATAATGATTACGTGTTTTATCTAGAGTCTTCATATAATGGGCGACCGACTGGGATTTTGTATTCCACGGATAGCTTGAACCCCAATTCTGAACAGCACGTAAAATTTACGGGGAACATCAATTCTCTGTGTGAATCAGGCGGCATGACGTTGGGCTGGGATGATACTGGCTCTAGGATTGTTCGCAACCGGGATGCACAGGATCGAGATTATGACGATTTCATTGTGCGGATGCGGGATACAGCTTGTCCGGTTGGGGGGGGTGAGCCTCCACCAGTGGTTTCTCCAGTCGGTCCGGGTGGCACACCTGTGGGTCAGTTGCCTGTTGCCGCTGTGCCTACTGCGTCGGGCGGTTCGTTCTTGTTGCCAGCCTTGTTAGGCGCAGGTGCGATCGCGGGCTTAGCGGTCGGTTTGAGTGGGGATAGCGGCGACAGCGGCGGTGGTGGTGCTGTCGGTGGCGGCGGTGGCGGCGGTGGCGGTGGCGGCGGTGAGCCGATTCCCGAACCGTTGACCATCATGGGTTCAGGTGCAGCCGTTGGGTTTGCCGCTCTAATGCAGCGCCGTCGTTCTAAGAAGAAGAACAAGAAAGACTAACGCTGTGCGATCGAGAACGGTCGAGAGTATCCGAGAGGTATCACAGCCTCGAAACGTGAATAACTGTGATTTAATCTTCAGATATCCCCTCTTCATCATGAAGAGGGGATATTTTTTCAGGTGAATCGCTTATGTCGTGGACGATCGCAGTTGGGAACGTTGAGTCGGTTCAAGCTACTTGGAAAGAAGCGGGAATTGCGATCGTCGATGCACCTTTTTCGGTGGGGGAACGTTATGTCGTGATCGGTGAAGATTGCGACTGGAAAGGATTTGAATCGCTCGATCGGCTTGATAAAACCTTTGTCGTCTGGGATCGCCAACTTCAACAAATTTGGATGATTCGCGATCGTGTGGGTCAGAAGACCCTTTACTACACGCGAACTGGTGAAACTCGCTGGATTTCGCCGAGATTGCGATCGCTGAATGCTTATCATTCACGTGAGTTGGATTTAGTCGCACTGCGAGATTATCTTTCTTGTGCCTTTGTGCCTGGATCTCAGACCTTGTGGCAGCAGGTGCGCGAGGTACGACCCGGAACTTATCGGAATTTTCAGGAAGAAACGATTTATTGGTCGCCGCAAGAGCAAATTCACAACCCAGATGCATCGCTCGAATGGCATGGGCAAAAAGTACGATCGCTGCTCGAAGGCTTAATTGAGGAAATGTTGCCGTCGGGAGAGCCAGTTGGGGCATTTCTTTCGGGTGGGATTGATTCAAGCTGTGTGACAGCACTTGCTGCAAAATTACACGATCGAGCGGTGCATACGTACTCGATTCACTTTGGGGCACAGTATCCCAGCGAGTTAGAGTTTGCCAATCTCGTCGCCAAACATTGTCACACTCAGCACCATATTTTAGAGATTTCGCCAGAGATGATTTGGCAGATGTTACCGGAAACGTTAGCAAGTTTGGATGATCCGATTGGGGAAGGGCTGACGGTTCCGAATTTGGTACTGGCGCGCGCGGCGAAAGAATCGGTGAATGTCGTGCTGAATGGAGAAGGCGGCGATCCCTGTTTCGCGGGTCCGAAGAATAAGCCAATGTTGTTAAATCAGCTTTATGGCTCTGGTGGGAGTAAACGTGATGTTGAGGCTTATCTGACTTCGTTTCAAAAATGTTTTTCAGACTTGCCGACCTTGTTGAAGCCGGAGGTTTATGCCGCGATCGCACAAGCTCCTTCGGTGTTTGAATCGGATCTGAATGCACCTGTGGCTTATCTGAATCGATTGATGTTGCTCAATCTCAAGTTCAAAGGTGCGGACTACATTTTGACCAAAGTTAATGCGTTAACCGCCGCGGCGGGAATTACAGGTCGATCGCCGTTGTTTGATCCGCGCATAGTGGAACTGAGCTTACAGATTCCGCCCCAGTACAAACTGGCAGGAGCAGAAGAAAAAGCCGTATTGAAAGCAGCAGTGGCAGATTTGCTTCCCGATGTGATTGTGAATC
Organism: Leptolyngbya sp. UWPOB_LEPTO1; assembly: GCF_017302695.1. NCBI lineage: Bacteria > Bacillati > Cyanobacteriota > Cyanophyceae > Leptolyngbyales > Leptolyngbyaceae > Leptolyngbya > Leptolyngbya sp. UWPOB_LEPTO1. The sequence continues at coordinate 97,029 of NZ_JAFLCJ010000002.1, forward strand.
GTCCGAAAAGCGGCATGATCATGTCGATGCAGCAATGGTTTCGCAACATTTGGCGACGACGAGCGAGAGCATTATTGTTAGACCGCAAGGCTGAAATTGCACCGTATATCAATCAAGCGATCGTCAAAGATTGGCTCGACTATCGCGGACAAGTCTGGCATCGCTACGGATTGAAACTATGGTTACTCGTGACTTTAGAAATTTGGTTGCGAGTCAATCGGTAAAATGAGAGATTTTGTAACGTTCCGCAAAGATGGGAGAATAGAGAAAATCTATCTAGAAGTAAATCGCACGAAAAAATCATGGCAGAAATTCAATTTGCAAAAGGCATTGCAGAAGAAGTGATTCCCGATGTTCGCTTAACTCGATCGAAAGACGGGTCAAACGGGACTGCAACCTTTATCTTTGAAAAACCGAAAGCGCTTGAGGCTGAGAATACAGATAGCATCACGGGCATGTACATGATTGATGAGGAAGGCGAACTGGTCACTCGTGAAGTGAAAGCAAAATTTATTAATGGTCAGCCTGCTGCCTTAGAAGCCCTATATGTGATGAAATCGGTAGAAGCATGGGATCGCTTCATGCGGTTTATGGATCGCTACGCTGAATCAAATGATTTAGGATTCACCAAATCATAAGTCGATCGGCAAAATGCTCATCCAATACGGTTCGGCTCCGTTTAACGCTCAGCCCCCGAAGATCGGGAGTTGAGCGAAGTCGAAACCTAACGGCAGATTGAACTTAGCTTTTTTACTTCATGTCTCATCAGCCTCATCCTGACTCTGGCGGGATCGCAGTCTCATGTGCTGTCATCACGGTCAGCGACACTCGAACTGCTGAAACCGATCGCAGTGGTCAACTGATTCAACAGCTTTTAACCCATGCAGGACATACAATCGCGCATTATGCGATCGTGCCGGATGAGCCGGATGTGATCCGTCATCAACTTGCGAATTTACCCGAACTCGATGCCGTCATTCTCAACGGAGGAACTGGGATCGCACCGAGAGATACGACTTACGACGCGATCGAGCAATTATTAGAAAAGACACTGCCTGGATTTGGGGAAATTTTTCGGGCACTGAGCTATGCAGAGATTGGTTCAAGAGCGATCGCATCGAGAGCGATCGCAGGCGTATCTACGAACAAATTGATTTTTTCACTGCCTGGATCTTCAAATGCCGTCAAGCTGGCAATGGAAAAATTAATCTTGCCGGAAATTGTGCATTTAGTCACACAAATTCGATCTAAAACGCCGTGAGGCAACCTATACTAGAAAAGTTGTTTAAATCTTCGAGTCAAACGAGGAACTTTCAATGTCGCGATATCGAGGTCCACGCCTTAGAATTGTTCGTCGTCTGGGAACAGAACTGCCTGGACTAACCCGTAAATCTGCTCGTCGGGCTTATCCGCCTGGACAACATGGGCAAGCCCGTAAAAAGCGCTCTGAATATGCAGTGCGTTTGGAAGAGAAGCAAAAGCTCCGCTTTAACTATGGTGTGAGCGAAAAGCAGCTTCTTCGCTATGTGCGTAAAGCACGTCGTGCAGCAGGTTCGACCGGACAAGTGCTGCTGCAATTGTTGGAAATGCGGTTGGATAATACCGTCTTCCGTCTGGGCATGGCTCCGACAATCCCAGGCGCACGTCAGTTGGTCAATCATGGTCACGTCACTGTGAATGGAAAAGTTGTAGATATCGCAAGCTACAACTGTCGTCCAGGTGATGTGGTTGCAGTTCGCGATCGCGATCGCTCTCGCAAATTAGTCGAAGCAAACCTGCAATATCCAGGATTGTCAAACTTACCGAGTCACTTAGAATTCGATAAGAACAAGATGACGGGTAAGGTGAATGGTGTCATCGATCGGGAGTGGGTCGCACTTCAGATCAACGAACTGCTGGTCGTTGAGTACTACTCACGTCAAGCTTAGAATTTTTTCAAAATCGATATTCTCCGCGGCAATTGAATATCTATTTGACAGCCTCCCCTGTTCCGTCAACAAGGGAGGTTTCGTTATTTTGGCTCAGAATCTTGCTGGATTTTGCAAGTGTATGACTGCATCGATCGCAACACATTGCTCAATGCCATCGATTTGAACAGAAAACCATTTGCCCCGGCAGCAAACGCCCGTGAAGCATCATCAGATTGCCCAATCAGCACAATCCAAGGTTTCTTTTCTGCTGGATTGATCTGCAATTCATCCAAAATGCCAAAGCCATCGAGTTCTGGCATACTCACATCACAAAGAATCAGATCGGGTTGGTGATCCTGGGCAAGTCTCAAGCCAATAAAACTATCCCAAGCCACTATCGTCTCAAATTCATCTAAAGCGAGCCAGTTTGTTAGAGCCGATCCCAAAGCCGCATCGGCAGCGATAATTAAAGCTTTTCTCATTTTGGATTCATATGCCTCAGTCCAGGCTTTAAGTCGAGCGACATTCTCGGAATAAACGATTGATTGGGAAGTCCTCAAGCGGTACTAATGTTGCGCTTTATGCAGTTTGTAGTCCAATCTCAAAGGTTGCAGTGTAGCCTTGAATGTTTTTAGTCGGAGACAGCAGGAGTTGATTCCCACCCTCTTGAAAGATCCCGTCTTCGGCGTTTTTGATCGATCTCTGTCCTCTGCTGGCATAGGGAAGCCCTGCATGAACTTGATCCGTGAGCGCATCGTCAAAATACAGTTGGGACGTAAATTCTGCCCCCGTTGGAGTACGAACTTTGAAATGAATATGCACAGTTCGACCTTGATACCAGCCTGGATAGATTGTTAGAAATTCAACATTTCCAGCCGCATCAGTGGTTTGATAACCCCGGAGAAAATTCTGACCCGTTGTATCAGAACGGCGATCGCGAACATCAGAGTAAATGCCTGCTGCATCACAGTGCCAAACATCAACGATCGCGTTTGAAATGGGTGTACAACTGCGATCGCTGACCTGAACAATATTGAGCTTTAGTTGCAGGGGAACCCCTGCTTTGACTGCGCTACTTTTCGAGTCGGAGCGAATATCAGAGCGATTCAGCTTTTCATCGACAAAATAGGGGCCTTCTGTTTGTTGCGGTCGAACCGTACAAGCCGGAGGCGAAGATTGTGCAGAACTCATTCGCCTGGGAAGACAGCCCACTAAAAGCGCAGTAGCAGTCGATCGTAGAACAATCAAGGCAGTCCGACGACTGAATTGAGCTTTGAGAAACCTTTGCATGGGTAGAATCTGAGCGGTAGATAGAAAACAATGTTCAGCAGGATCTCTCATTGAGATCCTGCTACACCATCAATTATTGATTTTGATTAGAGCGATCGTGTTGGCGATGGGGTGGAACACCAAGCGCGTCTTTGAGTTGTTGCTCGCTCACATTCAATTTCGCAGCAGCGGCAGCGAAGTCAGGACGCGGCGGGCGTTGTCCTTGACTGGGTGGATTAGCAGGTACACCGAGTGCGTCTTTGAGTTGTTGCTCACTTACATTCAATTTTGTAGCAGCAGCAGCGAAGTCAGGACGCGGCGGGCGTTGTCCTTGACCGGGTGGATTAGCAGGCACACCGAGCGCGTCTCTGAGTTGTTGCTCGCTTACATTCAATTTTGCAGCAGCAGCAGCGAAATCAATTCGGGGACGGCGCTGTCTTTCTTGCTGACCATTGGGAGATTGCTGACCATTGGGAGATTGGGAAGCTTGAGCGATCTGGCGGGCTGAATGTGCTGTTGCTAGGGAACTCACAGCGCTCACCCCTAATGTACCAGCGAGAACAGAAATTGCAGTTGTTGCTAAAATTTTCCGAAGGCTCATCGTGCTACCTCTAAACGGTTACTGTTCTAATTCAGTTCGTTAAAATGACAAACCACCCGTTTTCTAAATTACAGTTTTGTCATTTTTGCTTGGAGAAATTGAGCCTAGAATAAAAAGATTCGAGTCACATAACATAGCCGTGAACGTTCTATTTGTCGAAGATGAAATCAAGATTGCTGACTTTGTTCGGGCTGGTCTGAAAGAACAAGGGTTTGTAGTGGACTATTTCGACAACGGCGATGATGGCTATATGCAGGCACTTCACAATGATTATGATGTGATTGTGCTAGACATCATGGTTCCTGGCAAAGATGGATTAGCGATTCTAAAACAGTTGCGAAATGCAGGGCGAAATGTGCCCGTGATTTTACTCACTGCGCGAAATGAACTCGACGATCGCTTACAAGGATTGAATCTTGGAGCCGATGATTACATCGCCAAGCCGTTTTTTGTAGAAGAATTGGGTGCGCGAATTCATGCTGTGGTCAGGCGAAGTGTTGGAGAAAGACAGAACTTACTATCAGTCGGAACCTTAAAGCTCGATCGCATCACGCGCGAAGTAACTTGCCATCAACAGGTGATCGAGCTAACGAGCCGAGAGTTTAATTTACTGGAATATCTTATGCGTTCTCCTGGACAAGTATTTACTCGGACTCAAATCCTAGAGCATGTTTGGGGGTACGATTTTAATCCGAATACAAACGTGGTTGATGTCTGCATCCAAAGAATTCGCAGAAAGATAGAACCACTGGATCAAACCGTTTGGATTGAGAGCATTCGCGGTGTGGGCTATCGATTTCGCAAGCCTGAATGATGAAAATTCGTTCTTTTCGGCTGCGGATTGCATTACTCTCGGCGACCCTTGCAGGCATCGCACTGCTTGGATTTGGGGCAATCTCTTGGATACAGATTTACAGCGCGAAAGTGAATCGATTAGATGCGGATTTGCTGAATCAACTGATGCGAGCTAGCCGCCCGCGCGATCGTGAACAACGTTTCTTCGAGGATGATCCAAAAATAGGACTGTTAGTGCTCGATTCAGAAGGAAATGTACGCTATCAAAGCGCCGCATTGTCCGATCAGACATTAGACCAACTCTTGCGGCGGAATCTTCAGCTTGCTCCACCTGCACCTCCTCGACGAGAACTCCCACCTATTCGACCGATTCCACCTCGCCCGCAGCTTGTGACTGGACAAACGCCAACAGGAACTTGGCGAATCGGAGCGCTTAACTTTCCAGAGACTCAAGTCGCGATCGCGATCAACTTACACGCGATCGATCAAGAAATGGACGGGATTCGCAATATCTTTCTGATCTCAATTCCAGGCATGTTACTTCTCGTCGCAGGGGGTGCGTGGATTGTCGCAGGTCGGGCACTTCGTCCCGTTCGGCAATTAACTGGCGTGATTCAGAAAGTCACTGTAACTGGACTCGATCAACGCATTCCCATCGGCACAACCGATGTTGAATTTGTGCAACTGATTCAAGTCTTTAACCAAATGCTAGAACGGTTAGAACGGAGCTTTCTGCAAGCCTCTCGATTTAGTGCAGATGCCGCTCATGAACTCAAAACTCCGTTGACAATTTTACAAGGGGAATTAGAGCGATCGCTTCAGCAAGTAGAACCTGGCTCAGAAGTACAGCAGCGATTAAGTAGCTTACTAGATGAGGTACGCCGACTCAGTAGCATCATGCGAAAGTTACTTTTACTTTCCCTAGCTGATGCGGGGCAGATGAGCTTGTATCGCGTGAAAGTGAATTTGTCCGAACTGTTGTTTGAAATGCTAGAAGACATTGAGCTATTAGCACCACATTTGACTGTGCAGTCTGATATTGCTCCGGGGTTAAGTGTTCAAGGCGATCGTGATTTGCTCAAACAAGTGTTGCAGAATCTCTTAAGTAATGCGATTAAGTACAACCTTGAAAAGGGGTGGATTCGGATTCGAGCCAGGCAAAGTCAGACTGCCATTCAAGTGACGATCGCGAATGCTTCTAAAGGGATTCCAGTACACGATCGCGATCGCATTTTTGATCGGTTTCATCGGGGTGATCCGGCTCGAACTCGCAAAGTCGAAGGAATTGGATTGGGCTTGAGTTTGGCGCGCGAGATTGTGCGAGCGCATCACGGTGATCTCAAACTGGATGCAAGTCAGATCGGTCAAACTGCATTTATTCTCACTTTGCCGAAGACTGCATCACGACCGTAACTTCTTGACGATTGTGAAACAGATTTCTAATCCCGATGATCTCGTACTGGTTTTCCAGAATCGCGATCGCTTGATTGATCACTCCCTTTACACCTTTACTTGGGAGTTTGAGCGTCATTGCTGCGAGTCCTCCAGCTTTGAGGACTGGACTCGCAGCAATCATATTTTTTGCAGAATCCACCGCATCCATTCGCATATCATTCACGATCAGATCAAAGCGATCACGACAGTTTGGGACATATTGCTGCACCAGTTGGCGATAGTGCGAAACTTTCGGATCAGATTGCAGCGAGTCAGCGAGATTTCCCGGATCAACGGCAACAACGGATAAACCGAGCTTTCTTAGAATCCTTGTCCACCCGCCAGGGCTTGCACCTAGATCCAGCGCGAGTCCCTGAGTTGGGAGAGCGAGATTGAATACTGAGATCGCTTCTAGTAGCTTAAATTCTGCTCTAGAAATTTGGTCATCTTCATGGGCAAACCGATGCATTCCGCCTGCCCAATTACTCAAATTTTCAGTGGCATTGGAGAACCCGAGATAAGACTTGGAACTATCGCAGAAAATTGAAATAATCTGCACTGGATCTTTCACTGCTACGGTTAAACCTGCTGCTACCAAATCGTCCACTAAAAGATTTCTTAGCTCAGTGCGATTAATCGCTTTAGTATTTGAGCGAATCTGAACAGAGAGGGGTTGAGTGCGATTGAACAAGGGGATTTGAGATGCGATCGCGCTTTGCAACCTTTCGACGGGCAATACCTCCATTACAGGGCAGAGATGCCGAATGAATGCAGCTTTAGTTGCTGTGATTTGGGAAGCGAGCGCAGAGAAAGTTACTTCATTTAGTTCGATCAATCCGATGCCTTGATCGAGCCAGTGGAGAAATTTGGATTGACGATCGATTCTCTGAAGCTCAGCCAGTGCAGTTTGAGCAAACTCAGGAGAAGCGGTAAAAATAACTTGCATTGACGCGCTGCATCTACGATTGCTGATTTTATCGCATTCGCTCAACAGCCGAGCGCTACACGTCACAAATGCGCCTCGAAGCCTCGATACAGACTTGCTTACAGGAGTGTTATTTTAAGTCTCAATGCGTTGGCATTCTTCTCTAGGCTGGAATTAGGATGTGTTGCCGAAGCGTTCCAAATTGGAAAAAGATGAGTCATGAAGAGAAATACTGCTCGCAAAAGGATGTATCAGCAAGCGATTCGAGGCGCATTTGTGAAGCTCGATCCTCGTGTTGCGGTGCGAAATCCGGTGATGTTTATCGTTTGGGTCGGAACGATCGTGACTTTACTGGTGACTCTTGATCCGAATCTATTTGGAACGATTCAAGCTGATCTGACTCAACAGCGATTGCTGAATGGCATGATCACAGTGATTCTGCTTTTTACTGTGCTCTTTGCTAACTTTGCGGAAGCGATCGCAGAAGGACGGGGGAAAGCTCAAGCAGATGCATTGAGAGCAACGCGGTCAGATACGATTGCGAAAAAAATCATCAACGGCACAGTGCAAGAAGTGAGTTCGACAAGCTTACGCAAAGGCGATGAAGTTCGAGTCGTTGCAGGCGATCTGATTCCGGCAGATGGCGAAGTAATTCAAGGACTCGGATCAGTTGATGAATCAGCGATTACAGGCGAATCTGCTCCCGTTTTGAAACAACCTGGAACAGATATTTCAAGCTCAGTAACAGGGGGAACAAGGTTACTTTCGGATGAGTTAGTGGTGAGAATTACTTCTGATCCAGGGCAGGGATTCATCGATCGTATGATCTCGCTGGTTGAAGGTGCAGAGCGATCGAAGACTCCGAATGAAATTGCCCTCACTGTTCTCCTCGCCGTTCTGACGTTAGTCTTTCTGATTGTGGTTTCGACGCTCTCCCCTCTAGTTCACTCTGTTGCAAGAGGCATTGAAGATGTGACTGCTGCAAATCAGGTACGAGCAGGTACGAGTGTCGCAATTTTGATCTCATTGTTAGTTGCTTTGATTCCAACCACGATTGGGGGATTGTTAAGTGCGATCGGGATTGCGGGAATGGATCGAGTCGCTCAATTTAATGTCATTGCAACTTCAGGACGAGCCGTTGAAGCCTGTGGTGACATCAATACATTGGTGCTAGATAAAACTGGAACAATCACTTTAGGAAATCGCCTTGCAGCACAGCTTATTCCAATTCATGGTCATTCGATCGAGGAAATGGCTCAAGTCGCTCTTGCTGCAAGCGTGTTTGATCAAACGCCAGAAGGTCGATCGATTGTGCAATTAGCAGAACAAAATCGCGCAAGACTAGACTTCGATTTGGACAGTGCAAGCGGGGTAGAGTTTTCGGCTCGAACTCGTATGAGTGGCACCAATCTTCCGAATGGGCGAGAAGCCCGAAAAGGAGCGATTGAAGCGATTCGGGGCTTTGTACGTTCTAGGGGCGGCAAGATTCCCTCGGAACTAGAGCAAGCCTATGAAAGAGTTTCACGGTTAGGCGGAACGCCGCTCGGGGTTTGCCAAGATGATGAAATCTATGGCGTGATTTATCTCAAGGATATTGTCAAACCAGGACTTCGAGAGCGGTTTGATCAGTTGCGCCGCATGGGTGTGAAAACGATCATGCTGACGGGAGATAATCGGATTACGGCTTCAGTGATTGCCCAAGAAGCAGGAGTCGATGATTTTATTGCAGAAGCAACGCCCGAAGACAAAATCCATGTAATTCGCGAAGAACAATCGCAGGGAAAGCTTGTTGCAATGACAGGAGACGGCACAAATGATGCTCCGGCTCTAGCACAGGCGAATGTCGGTTTAGCAATGAACTCTGGAACTCAAGCAGCAAAAGAAGCGGCAAATATGGTGGATTTGGATTCTGATCCGACCAAGTTGATCGATTTGGTCACGATCGGAAAGCAGCTTCTCATGACTAGAGGTGCATTGACGACGTTCTCGATCGCGAATGACATCGCCAAGTATTTTGCAATTATCCCTACACTGTTTGCTTCGGCGGGGATTGGAGCATTGAATATTATGGGACTCAAAAGCGCACAATCAGCGATCGTGTCAGCATTGATCTACAACGCACTGATTATTCCTGCTTTAATTCCACTAGCTCTACAAGGGGTAAAATTCCGCCCTTTGACAGCGGATCAACTGCTCAAACGCAATATATTGCTTTATGGCTTGGGTGGCATTGTTGCGCCTTTTATTGCAATTAAGATCATTGACCTCCTCTTGCCATTTTCCTAAGGATTATAAATTTAATTTGTCCAGCACATTCGAGTGGAGAAGGGGGAGAACTCAGATGCAGCTTATCCCCTATCTTCCCGTCAAATGTGCTGGATTCGCCTACTTCACCCTTGCTCGAAAGCGAACAAACCCGTAAGAATCAGCAGGGACACCTGGAGCCGTTGCGCTGTTCAAATTGCCTAAATTGACAACCACTGCACCATTAGTATTGGCTCCATTACAATTAATTCCGCTGAATTCAGGAACCAAGCTAGGTTCAACTCCGGGTGGAAAATAGCGAGCACGATCGCCATCGGCAACACCTGTTAGTGCTAGGCTATTGCCTCCAACATTCACCACAATGCCGCGATTTGCTGTACTGATTCCATTTGGATCAGCAGGCACGCCTGTGTTAAATGCAGTCGGATTAAATGTGACATTCGTGGGAACGCGATCGCAGAAGAGAACGTTTTGAGCTTCTCCGTCTCCTGCGGATAAGAAGTAGATCGTATACTCAAGCTCATCACCGGGTTTGGTAAATCCGCCGTTTGTCCCTCCTACTAGGAAAGTGCTCAGATTTGGCCATTTATCCGTATCTTTGGGTGGATCGGTGGGATTTGGCTGAGTGGGAATCGTAATCGTATTATCGTCGTAGGGATTACTCGCCTCATCTTTATACAAGCTCAGATTGTCTCCGCCTTGAGTGCTAGTCTGACTATTAATCGCTGTAATGCGTTTTACAACAGATACATTAGGTGAAGCACAGACCTGAATTGTCGCAGCCTCTACTCTTAGGAAAAACCCTGTCAAAGGTGATCCTGAATCTGTGATGATTTCGATGATATTGACTCCTGGCTGCCAACCTTGGGTCATATTGACAGTTCGCGTCGCACGATAATCTTCTGTTTGCGGATCTTGTGCTGGCAAAGGCGATAGATTTTCAACACCATTGACTCTAACGCTTACAAATTGGTTGTCAACTGAAACTCCGATCGGTAAAGAGACGCTAATTGCGTTTGCATTTGCAGGCAAAGTAACACTCGCTGTGTACTTGAGACGGATCGTGTCTGACGTGCCTGTATACGATCCGGGGGTCGCAATCTCACCGACAATCCCATCGAGATCTGCGTTTTGATGATTACCATTGCTATTGTTCGACAGGCGGAACGGATAACTAATCCATCGAGCATTCGATGGCTCATTGATCCATGCGCCTAGGGCTAAATTTCCAACAACAACCGCAGGCATGGGTCCAACTGGACGAGCAGGCGCATAGGGAATTGCTCCCAGACTTGCATTGAGCCACTCGACTGACCAGTTCAGATCAAAGTTTCCAGGAGAAAGTTGACCACCCGTAGAACTGATTCCAGTTGTTAAAGCTCCTGTGTAATCAGGATTACAAGTGGTAGGAGCAGGATCGGGAGCAATTACATAGCCTTGACGAATTCCAAAGTTTTGGTTGGTCAGAGCGCTAGTCGTTGTTGTGATCGCAATGTCTCCCAGAGTAGAGATGACGGCATCGATCGTGCCATTAACATTTTCACCCGTGTAATACCAATTACTGGGTAGACTCACATTAGGCACAGTTGCACCGATCGCCGCACTACTATCATTAGAGAGTCGCAGCGTCAACGAGCTATTGCTTGGAACATTTGCCAGCGTGTAGGTGCCATTTGCCGCAACGATCGCTTTATCGACAACCTGACTTGACGGATTAATAGCATAGACGGTTAAGCTTGGCGAACCTGCATTGGTACCAACATCAGTGCCCAAGTCACTGTCAAGCACGACATTGGCGGAATAATCATGAAACACCGTACCCGACACTGAAGTCGGAACTGCAGCGATCACAACATCCTCAGCCGTGTTAGTGACAGCATCATAGTTTGAACCGGGAACAGACTGTCCGGCTAAAACACCATTTTCATAGGTTGTATTTGCTCCGGGAAGGGCAGAGGTAGCAGGCGCAATGAGCCGATTGGGATTGGCCGTGGTTCGAGTCGGATCAAGGTAACGAACTTGGGCTGAATTTTGATACGTTCCAGGCGGAGTTCCGGCAGCAATATTGACGGTAAAGGTAAGCGTAACATTGCCACCTGCCGGAATTAGAAAGTCGCCAAAGATAGGGGTCGTTGCCGTACCAGAATTCGTGGGAGAAGCAGACCCCAAGGCTCCGCCTGCAAATGTTGCCGTGGCACCTGAGGCATAGGAGAATCCAGCGGGTAGGGGATCAACAATCTGCACCCCTGCCGCACCACCAGGACCCGTATTGGAAACAGTGATTGTATAGGTTGCTGTACTCGGTGCAAACCGTTGTCCGGCTCCTCCTGGATTAGCTTCGGATTTTGTGACATTGAGCGTGGGGAAACAACTCGCACCGGGTTCGATCGGAGGCAAAGAGGTTGGTGCAAAGGTGCTGCTGACACCCACAGTACCTGCCGTTGCACCATGAGGAATTCCGGCTCCATTATTTGCCCGACCGTTCGCTCCTCCTGCCAAATTCGCTCCACTTACGGTTCCACCAGGGCTGTAGGAGACAACGACACCGCCGCCGCCGCCGCCGCCAGGTCCATGTTCATTGCCATTGTCATTGAGGGTATTGCCGCCATTCCCCCCTCTTGCTTCAACCGTCAACCCTGACAAATTGCCATTTAGCGCTTGTAGGGCAATCGTTCCGCCTGCACCGCCCCCTCCTGCACCATCAGGGTTGTTGTTAAATTGGTTGATTTCACCATCACTTCCATTCGAGCGAATCGTTCCAGATCCCACAAATCGACCGGCTCGGATCAAGACAATACCACCGCCTTGTCCACCTCGTACCCCATTGGGTTGGTCATTGGCATCACCGCCGCCACCACCACCACCCATAATCAGGCGATCGATGGTCGCAGGATTAGATACTGGAAAACCACCAATCCCCTGACCACCCGGCAGCCCTGTGGACCCTCCTGCACCCTGCCAGCCAATTCCACCCGTACCCCCACGACCGCCGTTTCCTCCTCCGGCCCCCCCAGAGTTGTGATCGTTCCCACCGCCACCGCCGTTACTTGGTGCGCCACGTCCTGCATCACCGCCGGGTAATTGGTCGCTCCCTAGGTTAACCGCAGTGATTCCATCCCACATATAGCGAGGAGTTCCAGCAATCCCTTCACCCTTACCGCCACCAACCGTTGAACCTGCTGAAGCAACATAGGTGGTCACGTTTTGACCCGAAGCACCAGAGGGGGTGTATCCCCCTCTAAATCCTTTGTTAGTGCCATCAATGGTGAAGCTATTGAAATTCATGTCACCTGCAACATCAAAAACCAAAACCCCCCCAACAGTTCCATTCCAATCAGGAACAGTGATATTGCTAGCTAGGGTTAGGCTGGCATATTGTTGCACCCGGATGACTTGGAAGGTTCTGCGTCCACGCGTGGATGTAGGGTTGGCATTAACGTAGGTGTTGACTAAGCCCCCTCCAGCTCCACCGCCTCGAATTTGTAGGGTGCCGCCGCTTAAGGGCACGGAATTCTGGGCGTAGACAAATTCATACTGACCCGAAGCGCCTAAGGCCGTTTGTCCACTTCCCCCACCAGCAATGTTTCCTGAACCATAGGCAAGCGAATTCGTAAAGTCGATCGTGGCATCTTGCATCTGGATCACCATCAGCAAATCGCCCGGCGCGATCGGCGTATTTGCTCCACTGGTGTAATAATTAGAGACCGACAGCGATGTACTTCCAGCAGTTGCTGAAGAGTCAGGTGCGCCAGGAAAGTAGGTGTTGACGATCGTACTCTGGTTCACGACTCCATCTTTCCCAGGAATCGCACAAACTCCCGCTGCTAGTGCAGGCTCAACAGGAATCAGCAAAGGATGGTAACTGGCTAAAAAGGTCAACGTCAGCGCAACCATAAACCAGCAAAATGTCTGGTAGAGCTTGGAGAAGGAGGTGGGGCGATTGAACTTCATGACTTTTGGGAAAGGGGTAGACAGAGTAATTAGTTAGCCTGCTGTGAGAGAGTTTGTTGGGGACTCGGCACTTTTTGGAGTCCAAAACCGTTGAAAAGCTCATTCACTTTCATGGTTAAGCCAAGATAGATTCCTCCAGCAGAACGCGATCCGGTCAAGTCGCGATCGTGGGCACGCCCGAAGCTATAGCCTGCGGCAAGCCGAAGATTTGGATTGAGGTAGTAGCCCGCTTCGATTGCTAAGCCAGTTTCACTAAATCCAGCAGTTTGATGAATCCAACGAGCCTCACCTGTTATATCCCATTGCTCTGCAAAACGGTAAGTTGCTCGAAGCTGAGTTAACGTTGCAGTGCTTGTTCCTGCCAAATCACTTGCTAAATAAGAGCGACTATTCCGCAGAGCAAATTTACCATAAAATTCCCATCGCCAATCCGGGGCATAGATTGCTTCGAGTCCAAATAGATGATCCTTTGTGCCTGTGCCAGTGCTGAATAAAATACTGTCAGGAATCGTCGCAGGATTTTTGCGGTATTCGTACCTTAGTAGGGCATTGAATCGATCGTCGCGTGGATTGCGATAAGCTAAACCAAATTTCAAGTTCGCTGTGTCTGGCAACCCAACCAAGGTCTGATTCGCGCTATTCGCTTGCTGATATCGCAGCAACGCGGTTAGCTCAGGACTAATTTTCCCGGCTGCTGCGGCTGAAATCACCGTATTTCGGCTCTGTGAAGACGAGCGATGCTCATAGCGAGCGCTCGCTTTAAAGTCTGGACTACCCGTGTATTCAAGCCCAACGCTATAACTATCACCACTTTCAAGTCCAAGCGCCGAAGCACCTTGTCCAAACGCAAAAGGCTGAGCAAATCGAGAACCAGCAGCACTTCGACCAAGAAAATCGCCGAAGATGCGATCGTAAGCTAAGTCAAGCCGTAACCCAGGAGAAATCACGATGCCTTGGTTAATTCCAATTGCGCCCTGCATCGTTAAATCGTTCGCACCGCCCCAGAGCGTATAGCGCCCTCTCAACGTCGTGTCTCGCGCCAATTTATAGTCGCCAATCACATTTAAGCTAGTGATCGATTGTCCTTCAAATTGCCCACGAGTGAAAAATTGTTGGGCTAACTGAACATTGATACCAGAAACAACTTGCCAGTTTAGACCCAGTAACGTGCGATCGCTATAAATCGCATCTGTTTCTTGAGAAAGCGTCGTCTCATTCTGAGCAATAAACGTCAAGTCGCGAGTCAGCGGGACATTGAGGCGCGATCGCAATTGATCCGAGTTACTATCCAAACCAGAATTCAGCCGATCTTCGCGATCGCGATGAATCCAATCGACGGTTAAATCCGCTGTGCCAATTTTCTGCTGAATCCCTGCCAAAATCGTCGTGAGCGAATTGTCAACCTGTGTCCCTGGGAGTGGCTCTGTTCGAGGACTAAAGAGATCTTCGAGTGTGGTTAACGGACGCGGTGCAATGCCGCGATTATCCTCATGGTCATATTGAAATCGTAAATTTGTCGTTTTACCAACTTGTGCTGTCAGTTGAGTCCCATAGCGAGTTTGACCTGGAACAAAACTAACCGTTGCATTGTTTGCAAAGCCTGTATCAGCTTGACGATAGTAGGCACGCGCATCAATGCCTTGCGAAAGTTTGCTTTCTAGCTCAAACCGATAAGCAGACCCGCTGACTAATCCCAGCACATCAGAGAGATTTGTCGATCGAGCATATTCTGCTAAAGCATGACTATTCTGACCGAGGGAAACAAACGCATCGGCTCCATACAACTCAAAGTCTCTCGTGCCTTGATCTTCTCGAAGATAAGTCGCACCGAGCCAACTTTCACGATTTAAGCCACGGGCGAAATGATATCGCACTCGACCCGCAAACATCCGAGAATCTGAGCCAGGCGTATCGTATTGATAGGTCGAAACAATACGACGAACCAGCGTTTCTCCAACCTCTCCAACATCAGTTCGAGTGATCGGCTCACGAAATAAAATCGTGCCTCGATCGTAATCAATTTCATAATCTTTTCCACGGCTCAGTTGCTGACGTTTGAGCACGGTTCCGGGTCGATTAAGTTCTTCGAGTTCCAGAAAAATCGACTCGCTCCCTTCAACGAGCAACCGACGAGAGAGAAAGTAAAATCCGCTTGTGCCATCAGGAACAAGCGTATCGCGTTGAAATCCCTGAATATTGTTCGCAAACAGTCCTGTGATTTGGAGATTGCCGAAATTGTAGTTCGTCTTAAAGCCGTGAAGCTGGCGATTTGTCGCACTGAATTCTTGCGATCGCGTCGCAAATTCTTCAGTGGTGTAATCACCCCACATGGCATAGTCTGTTCCGGCTCCAGCAACAGGTGAGGTGCGTTCTAGCTTCAGGAAAAGACTATCGATCGAAGGCGTGAGAATCGTTGATTCAGAGCTATCTCCATAAACACTATAGTTCTGATCACAGGATTGGTCATTGGGTCGAAACAAACTATTCGTGCCATCACACGTCTCATTCAAAGGACGAGCACTGTTGTATGCACCTGTGAGCAACCAATCTCCGATTCGCCCCGTCGCAAAAACGGCTGCACCGAAATCGAGTTGATAGTTGTTATCCCGATTCACAGGCAGAAAATCACGGAAGCTTCTGTAAAAATCCGTGCCTTGTCTACCGAATCGTAAATCAATCACCCCCGTCGCGATCGAAGGGCGCAGGCTCGTCTCAAATTGCAGTTGAGTAAAGTCTTCCAGCTTTCCAACAGCTGCACGAATGGTCACTGTCCTTGCTTCTAATCCCGATCTCAATCGCGCCGTAAATTGTCCTCGCTCTGCTTTGACTTGAAAGCCAGGCTGATCCGCTGCTGCATCTGTATCTAGGAATTCGCCTGCGGTCGTTGAAAGCGTGATTAATGCGTCTCGATTCGATCGATTGCCTTGTCCATCCAGAAGCTCGCCTCGAATCGTTGCAGTCGATCGTCCATCCGCAGGGATTTTGGCTTCTGTGGCTTGTACAGAGAGTTTCTCAGCTTCCCCGCGTACTTGTACTGTAACTTGAACTGATTTGGTAGCACCTACAATTTGTGCTGAGAGAGTGTTGCTGCCTTGTTGTAGCGAAACACCATAGTAGGTTCGGAGTACCTGACCTAATTTTTGATCTGTTTCGGTTCGTCCAATCAGTTGATCAGGGACAAGTACACCATTAACTCGCAGTTCTACCTGCTTACCTTCTGGAGCTTGAACAACAACAGTTGCAGCAGGTACATCTAGAACTCCATCGATCGCAGGTGAAAGAATCTTGACTTCATCAGTTGTGCTTTGCACAGAGAATTCCGGGTTGGGTTGCCGTTCAGGCTTTACCTCAACTGCGGTTGAACTCGGTTTTGCTGCATCAACTGATTCAAGAGATGTCGGGGTTGATTGCTGTTTAGAATTCGCCTCCTGAGCTTGTACTGGAGCGAGCAAAACTCCCGCCAAGAAGAGAGAGACATACAAGAAAAACTGCGACTTCATGACTTGCCCTCTTTACGCGAGACTGGAACGACACCAAAATTCATTCGTACCAGTCCGCCCGGAGCAAGACGAACTAGCCGAGATTGACTCCGGCGCTCTCTAAACGTGGGAGTTGGTGCAAGGGTATAAGACGGAATACTACTGAGATCCAAAACGCCAGATCGGCTTCCAGGCAAAACATTCGCGACCGAAAACAATCCATCTTTATCCGTCGTAATTCGATTTCCGTCATCAAGGAAAATTACAGCATTAGGAATTCCAGGTTCATCCTTCTGCTGTTCTCCGTCTTGGTTCTTATCCTCAAACACTCGCCCAATGATGGTTCCACAATCGGAAGTAATCCCCGGACGAATGCGGAGTTGATGAGTTGCCGGGCCATCTTTCACAGCAAACCCGTTATCCACTCGTTGCCCATTGACGATCGCGCTATTGCGTCCCGATCCTCGAATTGCATCAGGCGTAAGCTGTGTTGCATAAGCAATGTTCATGACACTGCCCCGTGGAATCGTCGCAGTCGAGCGGAAAATCACCGTCGAACCTTGTGTTTCAGTCGTGACAGGCACAATCTGCCCGCCGACTTCTGCCTGCACTGAATTCGCTAAGAACTTGAACCCAGTTGGCAAAGTATCGGTCGCTTGAATTTGAGTTAAGCCTGCATCTGATTGGTTCCGAATCGACAATCGATAGATCACAGAGTCCCCCGGCTCTGCGGTTGCGCGATCGCCACTCTTGACTAATTGCATTTGCTCAGACTGACAAAGCAAAGAGTTAAACTGCAACGATAAAAGGTCTAATCCAACTTGCTCAGCATCTGGAACAAACACGACTGTACTTGTAATATTCGTTCCGCCAGTCGTACTGATCGGTTGATCATCAAGCGACGTTGCCAGATAGCGGACGATGCTGTTATTGACCGTTCCAGTAGGTGTGAGAATTTCAATCTTGATGCGGCGTTGTCGATAGATTGAATTCGCAGGCGGATTGATCACAAGGATGTAAGTTTTTCCTGGATCTGTTTGACCACGATTTGGGTCAAACAGGAAGTTATATCGACCGCCCTCGCCATTCGTGAGAAAGAAAGGATTAATGTTACTCAGATTGGGTGCCAGTCCTGGACGGATTCCATTCCCCGGAATGTCGGGACTCTCAGTAGGAGTCAGATCAACTAACCGACCCAGCTCTGTCCCTGTCGGATCGCTTGGATCTGGCTCATATAGAGCGACCGAGAATCCGCGATAGTCTGGCAGCAATTCACCATTACACCCAAGCACCCGTCCTAATGGATCAACAAGTCCACTAGCAACCGTTCCCAAGGAATTAGAAATGAGACTATAGGGGCGCTGCGACCTCCGATCGACATAACGTAACTCGGCTTGATTGCTTAAGAGAGGACGACTTTGGGAAAACGTAGCAGGGGCTGTGACTCCACTAGCAACGATCGCTAACAGCACACTCTGCCAAGTTCGATATATTTTTTCTCTCATCTGAGGACGATTCACGAGGCTCCTCTTAGTCCCTAACTCTTGGGGGAATAAAGCTATAACAGTTGAAAAAATTGAATGTATGAAAAAAAGAGGGAAAAGAAACCGATAGAAGCGCTCTATTTCTAAGCTCGCTCTTTCCCTCTAGTCCAAACTTCGCTCTAGCGGACTTCGACTTGGTAAGCAGCCATCAGGGCAGCTTGAGGATTCAAATCTTTAGCCAGGTTCCAGCGCACATGGGTATAAGCTTCAGCAGGTGCAGGACGTTCGACCGTCTTGCCGTCTGCTAGGGTCACCGTCACCGTCGGTGCTTCCACAAAAGTTTTGCCGTTATCAATGCTGTAAGTGATCTGTCCTGCACTGTTTGTTGTGGCTGAGTTCAACACAAATTTTGTGCCTTTCGGAATCGGTTGGGTCAATTCAATGCCTTGAGCAGGCAGATCTCCCGCATTTTTCCCGGTCAAGCTGTACCGCAGAACATTCCCGGGTTCAACCAGAGCTTTGCCTTGCAGAGCATTCCACTTCACTTGTTTTTGCCCTTGCTCATTGACCATGACGGTTTGCTTCTCAACTGCAAGGTTGAGTTTGACTTCTGGGCGTTGTAGGCGCTCTGCGATCGCGGCTCCTGCCTGTTGCAGGCTTGCCATCACAGGCGTACCGTTGAGGAATGGCAATGTTGCAGCAATGAGAGCTACTGCACCTAAACTAATAGACCAACGTTTCATAAAGGTTCTCCGGTAAAAAATGAATGCAGATGATGGGATGAACAATCAGACCTTTTGCAAGGAGCAGCGTTAGAAAATCACTCCTTGCAAAAAGGCTACTGAGCTTAGTTCACGCGACGGCGGAACGTGAAGGTTCGAGATTGCTGAGGTGCAACAATGCCAGTTACCGTATTCACATATCGCGTCACATCAGTAGTTGCCGTCGTTCCCGTCTGATCAACAGCCCCAGTCGTTGCTGGATTGCCGCTAAAGAAATTAACCGTCGAAGCACCAGAATCCGCTGCACTTCCTACAATGTTGCTCGTGTCAATGATGCCATTGCCATCATTGTCTCTTGCCCAGTTGTTCGTGTTGTTTGCACCGGATACGCCATTTTCATCAATCACCACTTGCTCAGCTTCCAGGATGATGTTGCCTGTGCCGGATTGCGGTTCTGAAATGTTGGTGTAGG
The DNA here is from genome assembly GCF_017302695.1 of Leptolyngbya sp. UWPOB_LEPTO1. NCBI lineage: Bacteria > Bacillati > Cyanobacteriota > Cyanophyceae > Leptolyngbyales > Leptolyngbyaceae > Leptolyngbya > Leptolyngbya sp. UWPOB_LEPTO1. The sequence goes on from NZ_JAFLCJ010000002.1 coordinate 116,336, forward strand.
TAATCCGATACTCAATGATGTTGCCTGGAGCAGGCGTTTTTTGGGTAGTGCTGAACGTGGAATCCGCAGCTGTCGGTGCTGGACCTGTACCCGGCAGAATGCGGCTCTCTTTGACCGTTCTGAGGTAGCCTGTATAGACTCGATCGATGGTCAAATTCGTCGCCTCAATCGTCGCAATGTTACTATCTGTATCAATTCCTGCCTGAATTGGAACCGGGAAACCTCGATTGATATCGGTTGACAGCGGCGTGTTCAGCGGAAGATTGACCTCAACCCCATAGTTCACCTGCTGACCCGGTTGAACATTGTTGATTTGAATCGGGTTTCCACCTGTGTTGCTCGATACGATCGTGTAGTTCCCTGCACCGTCATACTGATAAGTCACAGAACTGCTACCAGCCGTAATCGTCACCGTAGAATTTGCAGGAAGATGATCCAGAGTCGCTGGAGGTTGTGGAGTCAGCACAATATTGCCAGGACTCGTTCCACTGTTCAGCACCGTGTTTGTAAAGGCAACAGGAGCAGGGTCAAGCGTTGCATTAGTTCCAGCAACGAGGTTCGGTGGAACAGGAGACGAAGCATTCGTAAAGTCGTCATTGTCTGTACCAGAAGGACCCGTTGCGGTGGGTGCGCCATCGGGACCATTGCTCACAGCAGCCGGGACAGGCGTGTTTAGGGTGAAAACACTGGCTTCACCACCCCCTTCAGTTGGGGTGCTGTCTTGACCCGAATTATTGTTGCCGGAATCGATACCTGTTTCAGGGCTAGCTGGAGTATTGACGAAACCATCGTCAATGTCTGTATCAGGCAAAGCATCAGGCACACCATCGCCGTTTGAATCTGTTCCAGGAGGAGTTCCATCGTCGCTGTAGTTACTTGGATTCTGGTCACCAGATTCGTCGTAAACTGGTACACCAGGTTGTCCAACCGTTTGGCTTGGAGTCGAACCGAACAATTGGCCAATGTTTGCAACTGTAATAGACGCAGGAGTTCCTGCTACGGCTACGGTGATTTGGAATCCGGTGACTGTCGTTCCAGGCGCAATCGTGCCCGTTCTGACAAAACCAACCCGGGTTGGATTCGCGATCGGAGTTGTGCTCCACGTCGCTTGGTTTGCATCGATTGAAATCGCAGAGCTAGTGTAAACTGTTTGCCAACCCAGTGGAGCAACAGCACTGACAAACGTTGTGCCTAGAGGAATCGCATCCGAGACTAAGATATTTGAGCCAGCTACACCATTGACTGTCGTTCCAGCCAAAGGCGCAGGCGTAATTCCAAGTCCGGTTGGATCAGTATTTTCAACTCGCAAGCTCAATCCATAGGAGATTTGATCATCACCGGGACCCGGCGCTCCAGTGGGGGTATAGCCTGTCCGAGTCTTCAGCAATGTTGCTAACGCATAGGTTCTTGCCGTTTGATTGACCGTTGCTTGTGCTGTACTGCTCGCTTCTCGAACGCCGTTGACAGGTGCGCCTGTCACTTCTCCGCCTGGCGTTCCGTCTGGATTATCGACGGTATAAACGTCGCCTCCATTCGGGCTTCGGGCTTGGTTTTGGGCATCTCCAGGAGTATCCCCTAAGGTGACAGAAACCACATCATTCGCCTGTGCCCCAGCTGCGATCGTCACAGGCACACGCACTAGAATTGAACCGCCCGGCACAATCCCGTTCGCTAAGCTTGGGATTGTGTTGGTGAGCAATTCACTTCCTGGAAACGCAGTCCAAGTCGCTCCCCCATCAATGCTGTACTCTAGGGTTCCAGGTGTACCTGGTCCAGTCACTCTTGCCAGGTTTGGAATCCGGAAACTCGTTGGATCGTTACCAACGTTGGTCAAGCTGTAGGTGTAGTAAAGGGTGTCTCCAACCTCAACCTGTCCGCCGTCAACATCTGTAACCCCTGAGGCGGTCACCGTAATCCCCGCGACTTCTGCAACTTGCACTGAGACAGTGTTTGAGGTTGCATTGATGGTCGTTCCCGGATCTCTGGGAGAACGGTAGGTAACATTGGCGGTGTTACTAATTGAAGTACCGGCTTGAGTTCCTTCTGCAAATCCAGGTGCAAGAGGGAATCCAGTGGTGAGTAAAAGTGTAGCAGCAAGCAGTTGGCTCGCTCGCCTGGGGGTGCGTCGTGGTTGCATGATTGACCAATTAAATGAATGACAAGCTCTGAACCTATGCCAAACCGCTCCGCATTATCTGTTACGGGCAATCTAGATACATAGGCAATTTCATACGCAATAACCTGTAGAACCCATTGAATGCTCGCCTTTTAAATTCACGGGCATAAAATGAGTCTCTAATTAGGTGGATGCTAATTTTGGTAGATCTATCCAGTTAGCATCCAGCTCAAATAGGAGTTTATGCAAAAAGTTGTGACAAAGTTGTGACAAAAATCATAATTGTAAGAAAAGATACTCAGTAAGATTCTCGATTTTCAGTTGAGTTTCAAAGAATTTTCCGTGAAAGTGCGAGATTAAGCAGTTGCGATCGACAAAATTGTGTCTTCTCTGGCTTGAGTTTCTAGCTTAATGAATTGACTCCAAGGCTTTGCGTAAACTCTGCATCAGCATAGGCATTGCACAAGGCACAGTCACATAATCAAAACAGCCTAACTCTCTCGCCATTTCTGCTTCTTCGGGTTGGGTCGCCAGTAAAATAACGGGAGTCGTTTGCAGAAACTTCTGCTTTTTCAAACGCTGTAGAAGGGTTATCCCGTTTAGTTTCGGTAAATTTGCTTCAAGCAGCAGCACTTGTTTTTTTGCACCTTCAGCTTGTAATTCTTCTAATCCCGATCGACCTTCTTGGAACCAGCGGCTCTGGTAGCCACGCATCAAGAGCGCGCGCATCATATCTTCAGCAAATGGGGAGGATCGATGCAGCACAATGACATCCATATCTGTTCTGTCAGGCTGCCAACCCGCAGGCAGAATGCGATCGATCGGTTCAGCTTTTGTTTGATCGAGTGTGGCGATCGCGGCTTGATACAGTGAGAGTAGATCGACTCCATCCTTGGGATACTGGGCAACTGATGCCCTAAATGTACTCGGGATCGAACCCATGGGAGATCGTAATTCTGTCTGATGGAGGGACTCTAATACCTGTGCTAACCAATCTACCACTTCACCCTGCGTCAGGTTGTAGGTTCCAATGACAAATTCTGCTCCACTCCAACGGGCAATCACATCTTCGGTACGGAATGATTTTCTAAGAGAGGTCGCGATTTGCTGTAAAACTTGATTGCCATAGCGATATCCATACTGCTGATTCAGGTGTTGCAAGTCATCCAGTCTTAGAACAGCAAAGCAGAGCACCTGTTGGTTCTGATGAGCAAGATGCAATAGCTGTTTGAGCATTCCTCGCGCTCGCTGCTGCGTCGGTAGATTGGTGAGTGGATCAAAATCAGCCTGATAGCGAATATGCTGCATTCGAGTTAATCGTTTGGATACTCGCTCAATTAACTCAGATGCAATAATAGGTTTACTAATATAATCATCTGCCCCGACTGTAAAAATTTCTCGAATGATATCGAGATGATGCAGACCCGTTAGAAACAAAACGGGTAACCAAGACCACCGCATGTCCTCACGAACTGCCTGACATAGGCGCAGTCCATCCATATGCGGTAATTTGAAATCGAGAATGAGCAAATCGGGCGCAAACAACTCAAGTTCTTCCCAAAGTCTTAAAGGATTCGTGATGGCATTGACTTGAATGCCATTGTTCTCCAAGATGCCTTTGATTAAACGAACCATCATCGGGTCGTCATCGATAATCATGACACGCTGCGTCAGAGGTCGCGTTGGTTCTAAACAGCCCAGACTCGCTTCGAGAAGTTGGGTCGGTGTAATCGGGTAGTACAAGTTCCCTCGGATTTGAGCAGACAAGTTCTGTTCAGACTCTGCCTTCAGTCTTTTCAGGAGTAAGACGGGCATGTCATGAATCATCGATTCTGGCAGAACCAGATCGCAGTCCAGAACAATGAGATCAAAGGGTTGATGTCGAAGTCGTATCTGGGCGATCGCGCTTGTCGGAGCACCCGTCACTTGAATGGAATACAGATCTGCTTCTTGAATAATTTGATCGAGCAAGTGCTGATCGGATAAGACGACTAAGACTTGGGGCTGCTGTTGTACTCGATAAGGCTTGAGCGTTGCAGAAACTTCACTTTTGACAGATAAAGATCGAATCGGTTCTCGTAACTCAGGATTGAGGCGATATCCCTGTCCATACACCGTTTCAATCAGCTCCTCTGCGTAGATCGCTTTCAATTTCTGTCGTAATCGCTTAATCAACGCCCGAACGGCTTCTTCCTTGCGCGGGTCTTCATCCAGCGACCAGAGATGATCGACTAGATCGCTTTGACTATATACTCGACCCTCTAGCAATCGCTCTAGCAGCGCGAATTCTTTAGAGGTTAAATCTAGCCGAGTCTGATCATAAAGGACTTCGCGAGTATGACAATCAAGCTGCAATTTTCCCCAGCGTAGAATCGTTGAAATTGCGGCTGTTTTACGTCGAAACAACGCCCGGATTCGAGCTTCTAGCTCTGCCAGAGCAATCGGCTTCACAATATAGTCATCAGCACCACTATCTAAGCCTAGTACTCGATCTGCGATCGCACTTTTGGAAGTAATCATCATCACCAAGGTTGAATGACCTCGATTTCGCAAGCGCTTGCAAAATTGGATGCCATCGATTTTAGGAAGCATCACAGCCAGCAAAATCAAATCGTATTCGATCGCTTCGACGAGTTCCCAACCTGCTTGACCATCGATCGCAATATCAACCGTGTAAAGTTGCTTGGTTAACGCCGCTTTGATCGCTGTAGAAACTTGCTCATCATTTTCTACTAGCAAAACTCGCATAGGCTTGCATCACACAATTCGCTAAACCGTTTTAGCACCGCCTTTTTTTTTGTCACGGTTTTTTATTCAGACTTTCGGTGATTGAACGGTTGAGATCAGTTTCAGCCTCAGATCAATCAGCGAACTTAACCGAGCGCAACTACCCCAAAGTTTTGCGCAATCTCTTCCGTGTTCTAACGGAATTTTCCAAGAGTTTGATAAAGATTACAAAAACCTGGGGACTCTCTTAAATGTAAAAAGTGTTGTTCTGCTGACGAGTTTTGCGAGCTATGTTCTCGCTCACTCACCCTTGCTCATCATGAAAAATCTGCATCAGTTCCTAGCCGCAAGTTCTCTACTCAGAAGTAGTCTAACCGACCTTCAGCCTGTGATCGACGCTGCTAGAACATTCCTCTTCCGTTGTCAGATTCACTAACCCCTAGGAGAGAACAATGACACGTCGCTATGTGGTATTTGGCTTGGGAATTGCAGCTGCGATCGCCATGATCCCAGTCGATGGAACCCCTGCTGCGGCTCGTTTTTTTGAGCAGGGCAGATCTGTCGCACAATCCATCCATCAAACGGAAGTTGAATTGAAGCTGATTGCTAAGCAAAAGCACGTGCAGAAAGATGCACGAGGCAAAGAGCAAGTCATTTGGAACGAGCTTAAACAAGATACGATGGTGAAAAAAGGTACGGTGCTGCGATTTCAGGTTATCGGCAAAAATACAAGCGATCGTCCGGCTGAAAAATTAGTCGTGACTCAACCGATTCCGAAAGGAACAATCTATAGCCTCAACTCCGCAGTCAAAGGGGATGCAGAATTAACCTACAGCATTGATGGCGGCAAAACATTTTCTGAAAATCCAATGATTTTGATCACTTTGCCAGATGGTAGAACGGGAATGCAGCCTGCGCCTGCTGATACTTACAGCCATCTCCGCTGGGTGTTTGATCGAGCGATCGCACCTCAATCTGCAGTAGAAATGAGTTACGAAGTGAGTGTGCGGTAGTAATACCCAATCTTTTTGATCGCGATACTTAATGTCCTGGCGATTAGAAATCGCAACTCAGCAGACAAAACCCGCCGGCACGGGTTAAACAAATGGCTGTGAGTCCGCGCCGGTGGACTTCGTTTGTGTAGCCGCGAATTCCATTCGCAAGGCATTTGTCGCAAACATTTTTCAATTTGGTATGAGGCAGCGGTCTGGCAAGCTCGATAGCCTGGTTCTAGCGCATGGCATCCTACCTTAGTCTCGAGAAATTTTAGCCTGCGGTAAATCCTAGGGAAAGTTTACGATCGCATAATCTTTCCCCACTTTGAATCGTAAACCCGCATAATAAATTGAAGCAGGCTAAAATTTAGTAAAAGAGTACTAATTCTTTCATGACTGTTCCCTCGACTCAGCCCGATCCGACTCATGGAGTTCCCGATCGCTTAATCAAACATTCAGTGCGATATGCAGATCATCGTGCTGTCCAGCGGGGGCATCTCACTCCCATGATGCGACATTACGCGGATCTCAAAGATCAATATCCCCATGCAATTGTTCTGTATCGAGTCGGGGACTTTTATGAAACGTTTTTCCAAGATGCACTGATTGTCTCACGAGAACTAGAAATTGTTCTGACTTCCAAAGACGGAGGCAAAGAAGTTGGGCGCGTCCCTTTATCAGGAATTCCGCATCACGCGCTCGATCGCTATTCTGCAACATTAGTCGAAAGAGGATATGCGATCGCAGTGTGCGATCAAGTTGAAGATCCAGCCGAAGCACAAGGATTAGTTCGGCGAGAAATCACACGCGTGATTACGCCAGGAACTATTCTTGAAGAAGGAATGTTGAATGCGAAGCGAAATAATTTTTTAGCTGCAATTGTGATTGCTGGAAATCATTGGGGATTGTCCTATGCGGATATTTCAACGGGAGAATTTTTAACGACGCAAGCCACCGGACTCGAGCAGCTCTGTAGCGAATTAATGCGATTGCAGCCTGCGGAAGTTCTGATCCCAACCAATGCACCTGATTTAGGCGGGTTACTTCGACCCGGAGAGCGCTCTCCCCATGTTCCAGAAAGCTTGCCAACCCAGTTTTGCTATACCTTGCGATCGCAAGCTCCCTTTAATCAACATGAAGCTCGACATCGATTGCTCGAACGTTTCAAAGTGCGATCGCTCGAAGGTCTAGGCTGTGAACATCTCCCCTTAGCAGTTCGCGCCGCAGGAGGATTGCTTGAGTATCTCGAAACTACTTCAGAGCGCAGTGTGATTGATACAACCAAATCAAAAACACCCGAACTCACTCAAGTCCCACTTCAACCGATTTGTACTTACACCATCAGTGAATATCTCACCATTGATCCCCAGACTCGGCGCAATCTAGAAATTACGCAAACTGTTCGAGACGGTGTATTTCATGGCTCATTGTTGTGGGCGCTCGATCGCTCTGAAACGTCGATGGGAAGCCGTGCTTTGAGACGATGGCTCTTGCAACCTTTGCTGAACATTGACGACATTGAAGCCAGACACGACACGATTCAAGAACTCGTCCGCAATGGCATCCTTCGCGAAGACCTCAAAGCCATGCTCAATCAGATTTATGACTTGGAGCGCTTAGCAGGTCGAGCTGGATCGGGAACTGCCAACCCGCGCGATTTAGTCAATTTAGCTGAGTCGTTGAGTAAACTACCCGAACTTGCGAGGCTTGTCGCTCAGGCAAAATCTCCCTATCTCAAAGCATTGCAGCATGTTCCACCGATTCTGGAACAGCTTGGCAAACATCTTCAGGCGCATTTAGTCGATCGTCCACCGCTAGGTCTGAAAGAAGGCGGTTTGATTCGTGAAAATGTGGTGTCTCAGTTGGATGAAATGCGCCAGCAAGCTGTAGACGACGAGAAATGGTTAGCCGAACTCGAAAAAAAAGAACGCGATCGCACTGGCATTCAAACGCTAAAAGTTGGCTATAACAAAGCCTTTGGCTACTTCATTAGTATCTCTCGCGCCAAAGCCGATCAATGTCCCGAAGGCTATGAACGCAAGCAGACCTTAACGAATGAAGAACGCTTTGTGACTCCAGAACTAAAAGTTCGAGAAGGTCGGGTGATGAACGCTCGGCGAGAAATCGGGGAGCTAGAGTATGAAATTTTTGCGGGACTGCGATCGCAAGTAGGAGAACAAGCCGAAGTCATTCGCAAAGTGGCTCATGCAGTCGCAGCAGCAGATGCTTTAGCAGGACTGGCAGAGCTAGCCGTTTATCAAAATTTTTGTCGTCCTCAAATGTCAGTAGGACGAGAAATTGCGATCGTGGAAGGTCGTCATCCGGTTGTTGAACAATCGATTCCCTCAGGATTCTTTGTACCAAACTCCGCAGAACTGGGTTCTCCTGCACCCGATCTGATTGTTCTGACTGGTCCGAATGCAAGTGGTAAAAGCTGCTACCTGCGCCAGATTGGTTTAATTCAACTCATGGCACAGATTGGGAGCTTTGTTCCGGCTGAATCCGCCCAACTTGGCATTTGCGATCGCATTTTCACGCGGGTCGGTGCAGTCGATGATCTGGCAACTGGACAATCAACATTCATGGTTGAAATGAATGAAACGGCGAATATTCTGAACCATGCAACAGAGCGATCGCTCGTGCTACTTGATGAGATTGGACGAGGAACTGCGACGTTTGATGGATTGTCGATCGCTTGGGCAGTCGCCGAACATCTCGCAACTGAGATTCGAGCTAGAACGATTTTCGCAACGCACTATCACGAACTGAATGAACTCGCTTCGATCTTGTCAAATGTTGCAAACTATCAGGTTACGGTGCGAGAAATGCCCGAGCAAATTATTTTCCTGCATAAAGTTCAACCTGGAGGAGCCGATCGCTCTTACGGCATTGAAGCTGGACGACTCGCAGGACTGCCGAGTTCAGTCATCGATCGCGCACGACAAGTCATGACCCAAATCGAGAAACATAGCAAAATCGCGATCGGACTGCGTAAAGGCAAAGCCAAGCCATCAGAGCGAGCGAAAGAACCAGCCCAACAACTTGACATTTTTACTGAACTTTAAGGCAGCCAGGAATTTCTCAAGCCTGATGCAGACAATTGAGCGATCCCACTTCATCAACTGAAAACAAGCTCGTTCTGTCTTCACGTTATCCGCTAAAGGCGAAATCCAGATCAAGTCTGAATCAAATGTAAGAACGGATGGGGCTGAGGAATTAACTTGGCAGCCTCAAGTCGAGGCAATGGCTTCGAGAATAAAAACCCTTGCCCATACTCACATTTCAGCGCTTTCAACTGCGCTAACTGCTTCGTCGTTTCTACCCCTTCTGCGACTACATCCATCCCCAAATTCCAAGCCAGTGTAATAATGGTGCGAACGAGTTCTAGCTTTTCACCATCGACATCGACCCGGCTCACAAAAGAGCGATCGATTTTCAGTACATCCATCGGAAATCGATACAAATAGCCCAACGAAGAATATCCTGTGCCAAAATCATCTACCGAAAGCTGAATGCCCATCGCTTTAAGCTGTAGCAACATATCCATCGCAGATTCAGTATTCTCCATGATCGCGCTCTCAGTAATTTCGAGCTTTAGGCAGTGAGCATCAATCCCAGTTTCTACCAGAATCTGGCGAATTTGATTAATCAAACTTGGCTGCGAAAACTGCCGACTCGAAAGATTGACGCTCACTGTCAAGGGCGGTTCTGATGAAAATTCATCTTGCCACTGCTTTAATTGCCGACAGGCTTCACGCAGTACCCATTGCCCTAATGGAATAATTAAGCCAGTTTCTTCTGCGATCGGCACGAATTTTGCAGGTGAGATAATGCCTTGCTCTGGATGTTGCCAGCGCACTAACGCCTCAAATCCCATAATCCGCCCCGTCGCTAAAGCAACAATCGGCTGATAGTACAATTCAAAATCTTGGCGTTCAACCGCTCGACGCAAATCATTTTCAAGCTGCATCAACGCCACAACATGCGTATGCATATCGTGATCGAAGACTTCATGACAAGCTTTTCCTTGCGCTTTAGCACGATACATGGCGATATCTGCACCGCGGAGCAAATCTTCTGGGCGATCAAAATCAGTTGAAGAGAGCGTAATGCCAATACTGGCTGAAGTAAACACTTCATGACCGCTGAGATTAAATGGGGTAGAGAGAGCTTTCTGAACTCGCTCTGCAACTTTCGTTGCGTCCGCATCACTCTTAATGTTTTCCAGCAAAATCGTGAATTCATCTCCACCCAGTCGGGCAACCGTGTCATGCTTATTCAGACAAGATTCAAGTCGTCGGGCGATCGCAATTAACAGTTGATCCCCAATCATGTGCCCCAAACTATCGTTGATCACTTTGAAGCGATCGAGGTCTAAGAACAAGAGCGCAAATCGATAGTTCGGATCTTCATGGGCACGCTCAACAGTCTGACTCAACCGTTCCATGAAGAGAAGCCGATTCGGCAGACCAGTCAGAGAGTCGTGAAACGCATTCCGACGCAGTTGTTCTTCCACAATCTTGCGTTCTGTTACTTCCCGCATGACCGAAACAAAATGAGTCACTTGCCCCTGCTCGTTGCGAATCGGAACCATGTTGACATCGACCCAAAAATGAGACTCGTCTTTGCGATAGAGAATCACTTCGGCTCGAACGGGTTCATGAGCATTGAGCGTATCTCGAATGCGATCAACTTCGCTGATCGAAGTCTTTTCACCTAGCAAAAGCAAAGCAGACTTCCCAATCGCTTCACCAGAAGAGTAGCCTGTTGCTCGGGAAAAGGCATCATTGACATAAACAATTCTCAAACCCAGGGGATCGTCGATCGCTTCTTCCGTCTGCGAGATCATGACGATCTCATTTGCGTTGACCACGACCGATTCAAGCAGTCGGAGATATTCCTCAAGCCATTTGCGTTCTGTGATATCTTTGACCGTGATTAACGTTCCGCTGGCTTCTCCCACGGCGTTACAGAGTAACGTGGAGTTGACTTCCGCCCAGAACTTTCTGCCATCTTTGCGGCGAAGCTGTCCTTCCTTCCAGCCATAAAACGGCTGAGATTGATCGGCGGAGCCTTGAAATTCTAACCATCCTTCGATTTCATGAAAAAATTGATGGGCGGGTCGCCCCACCATTTCGGCAACAGAACAGCCGACTAATTTCGCCAAACGCGAGTTGACATACAGCACTTCATCCTGCAAATCTGTGATCACAACGCCATCATTGAGATTTTCGACCACAGTCTGCAAGAGCCAGTCGGCTTCTCTGAGCATTGCAGGACGATTTGGCTCTACTGCTGTGCTTGGAGTGCGAGATGTCTCCAGGTCGATCGACTTTGCCATGCCTGCTTACCTTTGGAAATTGACGCTCATTAAGAAGTTCACGTTGAAGGCGATAAAGCTTAACTGCAAATGGATAATTTTATCCACGCTTAATCTATAGAAGTTGATCGCTAAGTTTTGCTTAATAAAAGCAGCACAAATCCAACTGAAATTGATAGATTCAGTCTGCCCACGATCAGAGATGAGTGAACGTTAAGGGTAGAGTGAGCGCCACTGAGAAATGAGTGAGGCAAGTTCGGGAAAATGATTTTGTGGCAGACTGTGATCGGCATCCTTCAGGATAGAGAGCTTGGCGTTTGGAATTTCACGAGCATACGTTTCGCTATGCCAAAGTGGAATCGTTTCATCTTGATCGCCTGTGATCACTAAAGTCGGTGTGGTGATTTGGTGAATTTCTTTTTCCACCGTATCGATCGCATCTTCGGGTCTTAAGCGATCGACTAAAAAGGATCGGGCGGCAGGTTGGGCATTTAATTCTTGCCGCATCCAAGCAATTTGAGCAATTGTTTTTTCTTGTCCAATCTGAACTGCGATCGGTTTAATCAAGGCTAATGCCCAATCAATCACAGGAGTTTGCCAGAGGAGAGGACGCAGATGATCATATCGTCCACAGAAACTATCATCGCGAATTCCAGCGGGAGCCGCGAGAATTAGACCTTTCACCGATTCAGGATATTGCAACGTATAGGCAGCCGAAACCCATCCGCCAAAAGAATGTCCGAGTAAATAAAAAGAGTTTAGTTCTAATGCTTGAACGACTTGGCGTAAGAATGTGACTTCTTTGGCGATGTCATAGCGAATGATAGGACGGGCAGAAGCTCCGAAGCCGAACAAATCAATGCCAATACAGCGAAAATTTGGTTTGAGCAACTCAATCAGCGGCAACCAATTGGCTGCGCTACCCATAAACCCATGTAGCATGACAATGGGAGTGCCTTCACCCACATCGAGATAAGCAGCAGGCAGCAAGGTTGATCCGTCTGGTAATCCGTCAAAATCGAGTTGAATTTGGAGAATCTTTTTTTGAGTCATTTCAATCAGGGTTGGGTGTACACAGATCGAATCGATCGGCAAGGAAGGACGTTACTAGATTATTATGCTGAGCGTTATCCGCATTCTTCTCGACAAGATTGGCTCGATCGCATTCAGTCTGGCGCAATTTCGATCAATGATATTCCAGTCAGCGATCCCGAAATGCCATTGCAGCCTGGTCAACTGCTGTCGTATCAGCGCTCGCCTTGGATCGAGCCAGATGTTTCATTCGAGATTCAATCGCTGTACGAGGATGAGCACTTGCTTGTTTTATCCAAACCGTCTGGATTGCCTGTCTTACCAGGCGCAGGCTTTCTGGAAAATACATTATGGGGATGGCTACGCCGCGAGTATGCGACTCCTCCAGTTCCAATTCACCGATTAGGCAGAGGAACTTCGGGAGTGATTGTTTTAGCAAAAACAGAGCTAGCACGATCGCAGTTATCGAAGGATTTGCGCGATCGTACGTTTGAAAAACGATATCGGGCGCTCGTTACTGGAATTCCTGATGCAGATCAGTTCACTGTCACTCACCGAATTGGCAAGGTTGCTTATCCACAGCTCGGGGAGTTGTATGTCGCGACAGAAACAGGGAAAGCAGCCATCAGCCATTGCCAGGTGCTAGAGCGCGATCGCATTCCGAATGCCACGTTGCTAGAAGTTACAATTCCCACCGGAAGACCGCATCAGATTCGGATTCACTTAGCGGCAGCAGGATATCCACTTTGGGGTGATCCGCTTTATGGGGTTGGGGGAGTTGCGGTGAATCAAAACTCAGTGCCTGGAGATTGTGGTTATTTACTTCATGCTTATACCGTCGGTTTGATTCATCCCATTCAAAAAGAAAAAATACTGATTCGAGCAGAGCCTCCGCCTTTGCTGAGTCCTTCCTATAATTGAAGCTTAGGATGCGAATTGCATTCAAAGAGGTCATTATGCTTAAATCTGCGTTCCTGATCCTTCCCTTGCTGCTAATCGGTTCCGCTGCTCAAGCTCAATCGATTCCCAATCAATCCATTCCAACGCTATCCGTGCGCGATCGCCAACGCCTCAGCCGCGATCTGACTCCCTCAACCTCACAAGAGTTCTTCAATCTTGGGCACAACCAACTAGAGCGCGAAATTCGACTTTTAGAACGGCGATTTACAGCTCAGCAAGAAAGCCCGTTAAGGATTGATCCGAAACTACGCGATCAGGAATTTCAAAGCGATTCGATTCGCAATAGAGTGATACCGAAAATGCAACACCTTAGATAGTTGCAGGTTGCAAAAGAGCGAATCACGATCGAAGATCTCTCGTATCATGAGGAAATGCGATTTCTTACACGTTTTTTTGCCGCAGTTCTCGCGGTTCTTCTCATCTCTGGATCTATGACAGTAGCGCAGACAACCAACATTATGCCGGGCGATAACCTCGTCGCCGAAGGCATTCCCCCTATCCCTGAATCGTTGGCACAAACCGTCGATCGCTATACTCAGTTCCGTTCCGCAGGATTTGTGAGTTGGCATCCTGAACGTCGCGAAGCCTTGATTGTGACGCGATTCGGAGACGCGCCTCAAATCCACCGCGTTGCTTTTCCACTGGGAAGTCGGCAGCAGATGACTTTCTTTACTGAACCTGTGTTTCGGGCAAGTTATCAGCCGACGAAAGGGGATTACTTTGTGTTTAGTAAAGATACAGGCGGCAATGAGTTTAGCCAGAACTATCGCTATGATTTTGCAACAGGCGATATTACGTTACTCACAGATGGCAAGTCGAAGAATAGCGGCGGGGTTTGGTCGAATCAAGGCGATCGCATGATTTATACTTCGACGCGGCGAACTGGCAAGGATACTGATTTTTATAGTATTAATCCAGCCGATCCAAAGAGCGATCGCTTACTGGCTGAAGTTGAAGGCGGCGGTTGGGGTGGATTAAATTGGTCACCCGATGATAAACAGCTTTTAGTCATCGAATACGTCTCGATCAATGAAAGCTATCTTTGGTTATTTGATACGACTTCGGGTGAGAAAAAGCTACTCACGCCAAAAGGTGAAAAAGATAAGGTTTCTTATCAAGGCGGTGTGTTTAGTAAAGATGGCAAAGGATTGTATGTGATTACCGATCGAGAATCGGAATTTCAACGCCTGACCTATATCGATTTAGCAACCTTCAAGCATACCTACCTCAGCACTCAAATTCCTTGGGATGTTGAAGATTTTGATTTGCCTCACGATGGCAAACAGCTTGCGTTTGTGACCAATGAAGATGGCATTAGCGTGCTGCATTTGCTAGATACGGCGACAAATCAAGAGAAAGCCTTGCCAAAGTTGCCGATCGGACAAGTGAGCGGAATTATCTGGCATCGCAATAATCAAGATCTAGGATTTACTTTAGTTTCTTCGCGCTCAACAGCAGATGTATATTCGCTGAATACAGTGACGAACAAAATCGATCGCTGGACAGAGAGTGAAACAGGTGGATTAAATACTGCGAATTTCTCAGAAGCAGAATTGGTTCGCTGGAAGAGTTTTGACGATCGTACAATTTCTGGGTTTCTCTATCGTCCGCCTGCAAAATTCACAGGCAAACGTCCTGTCATTATCAATATTCATGGAGGTCCAGAAGGGCAATCCAGACCTAGCTTTTTAGGACGCATCAACTATTACTTAAATGAATTAGGTGTTGCCGTAATTTTCCCAAATGTGCGGGGATCAACTGGATATGGCAAAACATTTTTGAAGCTAGATAATGGCTATCTACGCGAAGATTCTGTGAAAGATATTGGCGCATTGCTAGACTGGATTGCGACTCAACCGGGGTTAGACAAGGATCGAGTTTTAGTCACAGGCGGCAGTTATGGCGGATATATGTCATTGGCGGTGGCGACGAATTATAGCGATCGTATTCGTGCTGCAATTAATATTGTCGGAATCTCGAATTTTGTCAGTTTCTTAGAGCGGACGGAAGGCTATCGTCGGGATTTACGCCGAGTTGAATATGGAGATGAACGCGATCCAAAAATGAGAGAATTTCTGCTCAAGATTTCTCCATTAAATAATGCGGAAAGAATCAAGAAACCTCTCTTTGTTATTCATGGTAAAAACGATCCAAGAGTTCCATTAAATGAAGCAGAACAGATCGTAAAAACTGTGAGAAAGAACAATGTTCCGGTTTGGTATCTGATGGCAACCGATGAAGGTCATGGATTCTCAAAGAAGAGAAATATTGATTTTCAGTTCTATTCCACCATCATGTTTATCAAAGAGACCTTGTTAAAGTAAAACTTGCAAGTTTTACTTGTCCCGCACGAGGTTGAAATCCCGTGCTCGTCCTGGCAAAGTCTCTAAAGAGGCTGTCTTTCTGAGCCATTGGCTAGGTTCTGTAGTCCCTTGAGGGAGTTTGCACGGCTAGCACCGGGTTTTCAATCCGGTGCGGGACAGAAACGCAGTCAAGCTAATGTTCAGGCGGTTTTGTCAGCCAAACAGTTCCTGCATCTCTAACGCCGATAGAGTTTGTCCCGTATAAACTCAATGTCTTGCGGGACAAACCATAGGCTAGGTGGAGCAGTTTTTAGCACGGCTGGGTAGCAGATTAATGTTGAAGCTAATCGAATGAGCGCTGAGCAGAGTAAAGCTAGACCTAGACCTAGTAATCCGTAGCTCGGAGTCAACCATAAAATTAACGGGATGCCCAAGCCTAGCCCTAAGCTTTGAATCACAGTTACAATCCCCGGACGATCAAGTGCCATAAACGCTTGCGCTAGAATCACCGAAGTCCCGCTCACAACCGTTTCAAGCGCTAACACTCGAAAGACCGGAATTGCTGCTAAGTATTCTTTTCCATAGAGTAAGTTCAGAACGAGCGGTGCACAGATCATCATGAAAGCTGCCATTACAATTGCTAAAAATCCGCCAATTCGAGCCGCTCGACCTGTCATCTGTAAAACTTCTTCTGTAGGACGTGCCGCCGCTTTGGGAAATAGCACGGTGACAAATGAGCTTTGAACGACATACAGCAATTGACAGAGACTAAACGCGATCGCAAATAGCCCCATTGCTGCCGGAACTAACAAACTGACAGCTAAGACCTGCTGGAGTTGTCCCGCTAAAGTAGAAACGAGGTCAATCCCATAAGCTCGCAAGCCATAACTGAGCAGTCGTTTGGTCGATCGTCGAACCCGCTCAAATCGAATTGTAAAAAACCGCCGAGTACAAGCGATCATCCAAACCAAAATCGGGATTCCAGGTAGCCAGTAAGAAATCACTGCCGTAAATGGAGTCAGTTTTCCCAAGAGCGCCAGTCCGACTAGCATGACTAAAGTACCGAGTGGGAAAACATAGCGCATTTGATTCGCGATCGCGAATTCGTCACTTGCCTCCATAGACGATCGCAGAATTTCTGTGAACATTGCGATCGGAACGGCTAACATCAGCGCTTGTGCAAAATGAATTGTATCAACTGAGTATTTTCTCAGAAGGATTGGAATCGTAAAAATTCCAATCACAGCACCGATAGTACTCAGGATCACGCCAATGAGAATAGCGGCTGAGAAACTTTTCGATCGCTCAGTCGGATATTTTTTGAGCGTGTAAAGTAGGGCGCTCGGTAAGCCGAACGACAAAGAATATGCAAAAAATTGGGGCCAAATCGCCATTGCAGCTTGTTCTCCCCGACCACTTGGACCCAACAGCCTTGCGGTGATGGTTCCGGTTGCGACATTGAGAAAAATGATCAGAAATCGAGCAAGCAAGGTTTGAAGAATGGCAGATGTGCCATCGCGTCCCTGAAGCGAGCGAGATCCACGCTGCCAAACTTCTGCAATCCGTCCTCCCCAATTCCTCATGCACTCACCTTTAGAACGCAAAGTTATCTTAGCGTCCTTCTAGCATCAAGAAAAAGGCATCATCTAACTCATACCCTAACGTCTTCGTCATCGACTTGACCCGCGATCGAGCTTCAATTTTCTGTTCTGTGAGCCAATTCAGCATCACAAACGTTTTCTGCATGACAAAGATTTCTAAGGCTTCCGGGTTGTATTCAATCCCATCCTTCTGGATTTGATGTGGAACGAGCATGGCAGCATAGCGCCCCAGTTCTTTTTCCGACCAGTTCAGTAAGAATGGCATCCAAGGATAGGTCGCATCGAGTCGGATAAACCACAATCGGATCTCTGGAATCTCTGAATATTCACGCGGATCGCTAGGGTCTAAAGGGTAATCAATTTTAAATTGAATCGATTGCTCATGTTCGCGGAGGTTGGGTTTGAGAGATTCGATGCGGTCGATCACTTGACTGAGATCGACTGTATCAATCTGTTCGGCAGTGAGATGGATAATCATTGCTTTGTCGTGCGTGAGGGTTGAGGACTCAAAGTTCTTCGAGAACTTTGAGTCCTGTTCGTCTTAGCGAGCAAGCTCGATCGCTCGGTTCACCATACCTGCTGCGGTAATGCTGTTAAATGCCATCAGTTCGCCTGCAGTTGCAGTCGTCTCACCGCGTCTCCAAGCAAAGGTATCGCGTTTTGCGGTACTCCGAAGCATGATTGGCTCTAGCATTCCGCTTGCGCCACCGGTGACACCGATTAAGGCATCGCCACCAAACAGTGTGTCAAACGTTGCATCATCAATAAATCCACCATCCGGCTCAGAGCAGGTGTCCCAAGCCACATCGGATGCACGATATAAGCGGCGAGGATTGACGATCGAGACAATTCTTACCCCATATCCTTGAGCTTCTAGACTCGATGCTGCTTCAAACACAGGCACTAAAGTCATATCGCCAATGACACCAAATACGATCGTTTTCGATCCAGTGCTTTCATGCAGAATGATGCCACCTTGCTCGATCGCTTGTCGCGTCTGTTCTAAGGTTGTCCGAATCGGCAACGGGGATTTACTCGCTGTGATCACAACGCCTTTGTTCTTCGTGGTCAGTGCCCAGTCATAACAAGCTTGAATGCTATTCGCATCGGGTGGGAATAGTGCGAACACGTTGCCATTTCTGAGCATTGCGGCAAAGTACGCTTCAACTTCAGGACGTTGGTGAGTCCAGCCATTTCGTCCTTGCTCTAAGGCTCCAGCGGTAAACAATGTAATGGTCGAAGGGGTGGGACGACGCAATTCTGCCATCGCTTGCGTTACGGTTTGCCAGATAGGTAGCCCGTTAATCGCGAAGGATTCATAAGAACACCACAGCGATCGACATCCCATTAATGCCAGTCCTGCTGCCAATCCTGCACAGGCATCTTCGCTCAAAGGCTCATAGACTTGACCATTGGGGGCTTGGTTATAGAGCGAATCTTCAGTCGGGTGAATGATCTTCAATGCCTGGTTAATGTTGGCAATCCCAGATGCTTCGTTTCCGTCTGCGTTGGTCACTAAGAAGGCGCGATCGCTTTGTCCAACATGTCCCACCAATCGACCCATTGCAGTCGTCGAAACTTTCGCATCTCCGCCGACAGCATATTCTTCGAGCGGCAACTGTCCTAAATCGGGTAAAGCCCGCTCGAATTCAGTCACAACCGTTTTGCTAGCAGAACCACCACCCGCCCGTTCACAGTTCGATCGCACTAATGCCCAAGCTTCAGGAGTCAATGCCCGCGCTTTCAATGCGGCGATAATGTCTTCATTTTCTAACGTGTGTTGAGCATAGAGGTTGTGAGACTTCGAGCCTTTTGCGTGAACCCCTGCACCTTTGAGCTGTTTGATGATGAAGACGGTTAACTGACCGCCTAATGCCGATTTCGCGGCTTGATCTGCGGCGGTTAAGACTGCGTTTGTAAACTTAATCCGATTCTCCAAAGAGAAAATGGTGCTATCGACGTATTCGCTGGGTTGATTGCGATCGTCAAAATCTTTCGCATCGACTAGGACAACATTCTCGAATCCATTCCCTTTCCAGAAGTCGATCATTTGCTCGTTGGTTTTGAGCGACACCATGCTGTGATGCTCTTGCGAGTAGCCATTCCAAACCAAGATCGGCAAGAAGTTCGTCACCCCTGGGAATGCGGTGTTGAAGTGTGCCATCGAACTCATGATGTATGGCTCACCTAATCCACCATCCCCGACAGTAAAGGGGAACAATTTATCGCGATGCAGAAGGGATGCTGCCATTGCAAAGTGCTGCCCTTGACCTAAAGGCCCTGCCGGAGCCAAAATCCCCGGAATGAAGCCGGACAAGTGACCTAAGAGTCCATGCTTTTCCCGGAAGCGATCGCGCAATTGCTGTACGGTTTCGATGCCCATATCTTCAAGAGAGCGATCGAGGAACATGGCGCTATAAAATCCGGGCGCGTGATGTCCGACTTCGGTGATGATGTTTTTATGCCCTAACATTACAAAGGCTGCATAGGCTTCGGCTTGGCTGGCAAATCCGCCGGGGTGTCCAGAGGCTTTACTGGCAGTCATTTGCAGAATCAAATAGCGCAGTGCGTCTGCAGCGAGCAGTGTTTGATAGCCCGCAGCCGGGTCGGTTGGGTCAGTAATCGCGGTTTTGCCGTCAGCGATCGCTGATGTTTTGCCATATGTCTCAAACCCTGGTAACTCGTCGCTGAAGTATTGAATCCCTTCTGTAAAAGCGGGTTTGGTCGAGATTGGGTTTGTCACTGCGGTCATACTTACACCTGCTGCGTCTTGTAATGGGTCTGACACTCTATCGTACACAGACGTTGCACGCTTGAGAATCAATCTTGCTGGCATGTGAGGGATCGATGTGTTGATGCAGTGAATAGAACAAAATCGATGATTTTAGGTGAAAGAATAGAGAATCACGGTGATCGCGATGCTTCACCAAATGGTTTGTACGGGGTACTGAGCGATGAGATGATCAATCGTCAGAATCGGGATGTTTTCGACCTGAGCTTGGGCAATTAGAATTAGCTCGAATGGATCTTTGTGATGATCGGGAAGGCTATCCACTTGCAGAATGTGGGCGAGATTGATGATCAGGCTCTCAAAACGGTTAGCCGTTAGGCAAGATTGAATAAATTGGGTCGGAGGTTCTGGAAGGGGAAGCTTGCCAATGTTGGATTAATGATAATTTCCCAACTGCTGGCAACGCTGAGATAAAGCGTGTTTTCAGGATTGGAAATGATGTCTTGAACGGGTGCAGAGAGTTGAGAGTTGTTGGTAACCCACCAGAGTAGAGCATGGGTATCGAGTAAAGCACGCATGGTCTACTGAGGGTCGGCGGGATTGAGGAAGCTGTTTAAGATATCGTCTGGTAAGGGGGCGTTAAAGTCGTCTGGGATGGTCAGTCTGCCTGCGTATTGTCCGGGAACACGAGGTGAATTTTCTGGGGGATAAAGTTTACGATCGCGGTTTGCAGGAGAGATATGGGCGACCGCTTGTCCATCTTGGGAAATGATGATTTCTTCGCCTTGGATCACCCGATCGAGGAGTTGGGTAATGTTGGCGGTGGCTTCGGGTAGGGTGACGTGGGTGACCATGGGTGGGTAAGCCAGGATGGTTGTGTCTGTCATTATAGTCGGGGCAGAAAGTCGATCGCGCTATTTTGACTAGAGCGATGCAATGAGCAAGGACGCTACATTGATTTGTCGAAAGTGACGTGAGCAGGTTTTGATTCTAAAATGAAGCAACATTCACTGGACAGCTCTTGCGATGGAAGTTCTTAAGTTCACTACAACGATCGATGAGTCTGGACACTTGCATCTGGATATCCCGACGGAGCTATCCTCTGGGCAGGTGGATATTGTGGTGATTGTGAATCCGAGTTCGTCTGGAACTGAGCAGCAAGCCTCTTATGATTTTTCGGATCTGGCAGGACAGTTAGAGTGGCAAGGGGATGCGGTGTCTGCACAGAGAGCGTTAAGGGATGAGTGGTAATCGTTATCTGCTAGATACGAATGCAATTTCAGCATTGCTTAAGGGTGAGGGTCAACTAGTTCAACTTTTGCAAAGTGCGGATTGGGTAGGGATTTCAATTATTAGTCAGATTGAATTTCTTGCGTTTGTTGGATTGAGTCGGAGCGATCGTAAGCTGTTTCGGCAGTTTCTACAACGTGTGGAGGTGGTGAGCCTGATGGCAAGCGATACGTTGTTGATTCAAAAAACGATTGAAATTCGCCAACAGTATCGATTGAAGTTACCGGACGCATTGATCGCTGCAATGACACTTCAAAACATGGCAAGTTTGGTGACTGGAGATCGAGAGTTTGCAAAGGTGAAGGAGTTGACGATCGTAAGCTGGTAGCGATCGCTATGCTCACGTCAAGTATTTCTCCACTAGGCGTTGTTCTCGCATCGCATCAATTTCTGCATCAGTGGGCGCGGGTTCTCCAGGTCGTTTTAGGCAGCCTCGGAGTTGTTCAACTAATTCACGCTTGTTGGGTTGGGTGCTGTTTTGAGTTTGGGTGAGGTCGGTTTGGAGCGATCGTGTAATGGTATTGAGCAGAGACAAGCGCTCTGCAACGGATAGCTGGTGAACCTGTTGTTCGAGTTCTTCCAGGGTCATGGCAAGGGTTCTATGATTTGCTGACTTTAAGATAACACTGCGATCGCTGATTCCACGTTGCTTATTTGCGGAGCCATGCGATGAGAAGAACGATCGCGATTCCAACGCAGAACCAGAGAATCCAATTGATTTTGCGGCGAGGAGGTCGGAGTGCTTTATCGCAGTCCTCAACGTCCTGATCAAGCCCCATTTCTTGATACAAACGGCGAGCGTTTTGGTATGCCTCGAGCGATTCTTTCTTCCGCCTGAGCTTTGCTAGAGCAAGCCCCAAGTTAAAATAAGAATTGGCTTCACCCCGTCGATCACCAATCTCACGCTGAATCTCTAAAGACTGTTGATAAAAGTTGATCGCACGGTCGTACTGTCCTAACGAATGGTAGGCATTGCCCAAACCCATGAGGGAATTGGCTTCACCCCCTCGATCACCAATCTCACGCTTAATCTCTAAAGACTGTTGATGAAAGTTGATCGCACGGTCGTACTGTCCTAACGATTGGTAGGCACTGCCCAAATTACCGAGGGAAGCGGCTTCACCCCCTCGATTACCAATCTCACGCTGAATCTCTAAAGACTGTTGATAAAAGTTGATCGCACGGTCGTACTGTCCTAACGAATAGTAGGCATTGCCCAAACCCATGAGGGAATTGGCTTCACCCCCTCGATTACCAATCTCACGCTGAATCTCTAAAGACTGTTGATGAAAGTTGATCGCACGGTCGTACTGTCCTAACGAATCGTAGGCATTGCCCAAACCCATGAGGGAAGCGGCTTTGCCTTGAGCGAAATCAAGCTTGTCGAATTGGAGTTGAGCTTTTGTGTAAGCTACGATCGTAGCCTGATACTGTCCCAATGATCGATACAAGTTTCCTAATCGTATCCATGCCCAGCCTAAGTTTCGCTGCTCTTCTGCATCTTCAGGATTAGCATCCGTCCAAGCATGAGTCAGTTGCTGATAGATAGGAAGCAAATCGCGATAGTATCCCCGTCGGTCTAAACTATCAACGCAGGTATCCATCATTTGATCTGCAAGGGCGTACTCTCCCAATTCGCAGCGATGATGAAAGATTTCGAGTTCTTCGACACAGTCAGAAAGTAAGCCCGTCCACGGCTGAATGTTCGCCGCAAAATACGCGATCGCTCTTTCATGCGATTCTCGTTGTTGCTCACTCTTCTTCAGTTCCCGCTCAACCAATCCCTGCATCAACGGGTGCAACGTCCATCGCTCCGACTCCTGCCGTAGAAATGCCCGATCGCTCAACGTCTGCAAATCCTCAATCGTCGCATCCTCTAGCATCGCCTGAGCCATCTCTAACCCAAACGCATCTCGATACACAACCACACCGAGTAACAGCGATCGCAACCGCTCCGGCAACTCCGCAAACAAGACTGTAAAGATCTCCTCGACCTTCGCTTCCGAATCACCTTGATAGTGACAAAACAACCGCTCAAAGAAGTCCAAATCCCTTTCGCGCAGACTCCCCTCCGCCTCTTGCCGCACCCAACTCGCCGCCAACCCCAACAACAACGGATGCCCATTCGCCAACTGCGTCAATCGCTCCAATCCCTGATCCGCGATCGCGCTAATTCCCTGCTTTGCCAGAAATTTAGACCCTTCCGCATCAGTCAATCCGACCAGCGCAAAGCTCTCCTCTGAATTAATTCCAAATGTCGATCTCGTCGTCACGATCACAATGCTCGATCTCCCTCGCTGATACCAAGTCTGCAAAAACTGCTCAAACGAAGCTCGATCGTTCCCGTTCTGCACCGCTTCAAGCTGATCCAGCACCAACAAACAGCGCTTCTCAGTCAAGCGATAGACCAGTTCAACACTCAAATCCTCATCCGTCACACGCGGATCATCAATGAGAAACCCAATCTCTTGCAACACCCATCGCACAAACTCGTTGAACGTCGGAACTTTGCGGAAATTCAGCCACAGCGATCGCTCAAACTCCCCTCTGACTTGATGAAAGAGCCAGTTCGCCAAAAGTGATTTACCAAACCCACCTACTGCGACTAATTCAATCAGCTTTTGGGTCTGAAGTCGCGCTAAAAGTTCTCGTTGTGGCTCTGTTCGATCAATCCATTCATGCGCTTTGTGTTCCGGTGGAATTGGATCAAGCCCAACCACCGAAACCCGCTGCTGGAAATTGATGCGATCGCCAAAATCAACCCGCTCGGCATTGATTTTACCGATCGCGTTCACCCGCGCATTGTCTTGAGCATTGATTTTGAACTGCTCATCCGTCATGGACGCTGATCACCAAAGTTAACCGTCGTTGCATTCAGTTCGTTAATCGCATTCACCCGCGCATTATCCCGCGCATCAATGTTAAACGTCGCACTATTCTGCTCTTGCTTACCAATATTGATTACCTGATGCGCCAACTGCTGTAACGTCTTAGCAAACTGCGAATCATCCATTTCATCATCCAAATACACCGATAACTTATTCAGCGCTTCAGGTGACTGCTCTTTTTCAATCTTCTCGATCGCCGTTTCCGCCTTCTGATTCCCCTTAAATCGGTTCTTAATCGTCGATCGCAATTGTTCGATCGCACCTCCGACCGCTTTCTTTGCAACTTCTCCCGCACTCGACTTTACAAACTCATCGAATGCAATTTTTGCGATCGCTGCCCCAGTCATCTCCAACATAAGCCACCTACGGAAGAATACATTCTTGTTGTAGCTAATTCTTCCGTTCGATTGTGCCACTTCCCGCAAAATTACAGAATCTTTTACAAGCTCAATCGCACCCTCTCAATCTGTCTCAACCTCGCTCAACTCATTCACAATGACAATTCCATCCGTCTTTGTGTCGATCGCTTTATTCCCCACAAATCGTGTGACAGTCACAACGACAATCGCGTCATTCGTCAGTAATCTTTCAACCTTACCCACGAATTTCGTGACAGTCACAACGAATCGTGCAACCAACTCCGTAATCTTGTCAGCTTTGCTTACAAACGCTTCAAAAATCCTTAAGTGCTCCAAAAAATTCTTCTTGAAAGCAACACACTTCTCTGTGCGAATCACCCATCTCACAGCGCGATCGCTCAAGCCAAACTGTGAATGAGAACACACTAACACTCAGGGAGTATCTACCGATGGCACGCTCACAAAGAACCTCACGCACTCTCGAAAAAGCACAGCTCAGAGCCATGAAACTCAAAGCGATCGACCCCGCAATGGACTTCGGACGTGATCGCAACATGACCACCTTCACCACCAAAATCGAGAAACTACAAGCCAAACTCAACCACTACAACAACCTCATCGAACTACTAGATGCCGCAAAAAATGAAATTGACGAGTCTGAAAGAGAACTCGGAGATCTCAGCGATGAAATGCTCAATGGCGTTTCTGCTCGCTATGGCAACGACAGCCGCGAATATGAAATGGCAGGCGGAACTCGAAAGAGCGATCGTGTTCGTAAGAGCGCAGAAAGTCGCATAAGAAACGCTGCGATGAAAAAGGTCGCGAATGCAGTCAATAACTAATGTCACCCATGACACCGTGAAATCGATCATCACGCTGACATTACCCTGAAACTGGAGAGCGGGGACAAACCTGCTCTCCAAACCAAGAAACGCAATATCCATCCATCAATTCAACTGAGCTTGATAGAGTGCGATCAAGGTGATTTCGCTGCATTACATCCCGCACTCTATGCTTTTTCGGTCAACCCTTATGGAAAAGATAGAAAGCTTCTATGGAAAAAAGTCCTGTTTCTGACGGATTCACTTGAGCAACGTCACCTAGAGTGCCGTACAGTGAAATCATCGGAATAATTCAATTATTACCAAAATTTGAACTCTATAGAGGAACTCGTCGGAGAGCCTAGTTTTACGCTATCTACATAGCGAATTTTCTAGCCATTTTCTACACCTTTTGTTTGTACAGATAGAGGGTGACAGGGTTGCATTGTCTCAAATTGAGATTCACTTACCGTTCATTCACTTGGGTTATGACAATTACCAATCTAATTCGATTTAATAATCTCCGAGGAGATATCTTCGGAGGCGTCACCGCAGCTATCGTTTCATTGCCCCTCGCACTCGCTTTCGGGGTCGCCTCTGGAGTCGGTCCCATTGGTGGACT
This sequence comes from Leptolyngbya sp. UWPOB_LEPTO1, assembly GCF_017302695.1. NCBI lineage: Bacteria > Bacillati > Cyanobacteriota > Cyanophyceae > Leptolyngbyales > Leptolyngbyaceae > Leptolyngbya > Leptolyngbya sp. UWPOB_LEPTO1. The sequence continues at coordinate 142,101 of NZ_JAFLCJ010000002.1, forward strand.
GTATGGCGCAATCTGCGTTGGATTCTTCGCTGCACTGTTTGGTGGCACTCCAACACTGATCTCTGAGCCAACTGGTCCGATGACCGTTGTCATGACCGCGATCGTCGCTGGATTGACCGCAAGCAATCCAGAAAACGGCTTAGCGATGGCATTTACGGTCGTCATGCTGGCTGGACTGTTTCAAATCGTGTTCGGTATTTTCAAACTGGGAAAATATGTCACGCTGATGCCTTATAGCGTCATTTCCGGCTTCATGTCTGGAATTGGAGTCATTCTGATCATTTTACAAATCGCACCCTTCCTAGGGCAGGCAGCTCCGAAAGGTGGCGTGCTTGGAACAGTGATGGCAATTCCAGGTTTGATTGCCAATGTCAAAACACCAGAAGCAATTCTCGGTGCAGTCACTTTGGCAATTATCTTCTTGATGCCGAAAAAGCTGAAGCGACTCGTTCCGCCTCAGTTGGTTGCGTTAATCATTGGAACAATCATTTCGTTAACCGTGTTCCAAGGCGCTGATATTCGTCGGATTGGTTCGATTCCAGTTGGATTGCCGCCGCTGCAACTCCCTACCTTTACTGCAAGTCAACTGACCACCATGTTTGTGGATGGGGTAATGCTTGGGATGCTGGGCTGTATTGATACACTCTTGACAGCGGTTGTTGCAGATAGTCTGACTCGCACAGAACATAAATCAGATAAAGAACTCATCGGTCAAGGAATTGGCAACATTGTCTCTGGATTGTGTGGAGGGTTGCCGGGTGCTGGAGCTACGATGGGAACCGTGGTCAACATCCAAACTGGTGCGAGAACTGCTGTTTCTGGATTGACGCGTGCGATCGTACTTCTAGTCGTGGTACTAGGGGCTGCCAGACTCACAGAACCCATCCCGATGGCAGTTCTCGCGGGGATTGCCTTGAAAGTGGGGATTGACATTCTTGACTGGAGCTTCTTGAAGCGATCACATAAAGTCTCGCTCAAAGGTTCCCTGATTATGTACGGGGTACTGCTGTTAACGGTGTTTGTGGATCTGATCGTGGCAGTCGGCGTAGGGGTCTTCATTGCTAACATTCTGACGATTGAGCGACTGAGTGAAATGCAATCGTCAGAAGTCAAACTGATTTCAGATATGGATGATGATGCGCGTCTCTCAGCGGAGCAAAAACAACTGCTCGATAAAGGACAAGGACGTGTTCTATTGTTCAGCCTTAGTGGTCCCATGATTTTTGGCTTGTCGAAAGCGATCGCGCGGGAACACAATGCTATGAAAGAGGCAGATGCCTTAGTTGTGGATCTGACTGATGTTCCAACAATGGGCGTAACGGCTTCGTTAGCGATCGAGAATGTCATTCGGGATGCGAGTGATAAAGGCTTAGCGATTTACCTGGTTGGGGCAAGTGAGAAAGTTCAGCGTCGCTTGCAAAAGTTGGGGCTGTTCGATGTCATTCATGCTGACCATTTTTTCAGCGATCGTACCGCAGCCTTAGAGCAAGCTGTGAGCCATGTCTATCTCAAAGAGACTGCTTAATTGATGGTTTTGAGTCCAACCTTTGATAGGGAAAATCACTGTCCTAGCCCCTTTACTTGCCACCGTAGAAGCTGAGAATGGGACGATCGTGCTATCGGGTGTCCTGCTCACTTTGCTTGTGATGCATCTCACCAATAAGCTCGGTGGCAACGTAGAGCTTAGTGTTTGGCGAAGTAGGGTTTGAAAATGAATAAAGGGGCGATCAGGTTTGAGATCGCCCCTTTATTTAATATTTAATAAGCTGCGTTAATTGCGATCGCGTCGATTCTCCTTCTTCTCTTCCCGCTCTTTATGTTCTTTCAGGAGTTGCTTCACTTTCGACTGAATGGCTGAATGCTGCTCCACTCCCTCAAAAGCATAGCGATTGTAACCCGTCTGAGTGATTAGCTCTTGCAGATAGTTCACTCGATCGTTAGGTAAAGGATGCGAAGCTAACCAAGCAGGCGGAAGATCTCGCTTCTTCTCTTCTTCTTGTTTACGCAGCGTCACCATCAGATTGTACAAACCGTCTGCTGCATAGTCTGTCGAAGCTAAAAGTCGAGTTCCTAGCACATCGGCTTGACGTTCCATATCGCGGCTATAGCTCAGTGTTGTCAGGTCTGTAATCAAGCCACCCACGTAAGGAATGAACTGCGTAATATTGGCAGTGAGGGAACCTTCTGTAATCAGTTGAAAACTATGAGACAGAATCGCATGGGAGAGTTCGTGTCCCAATAGTCCAGCGAGTTCAGCTTCGGAATTTGCTTTCTCAATCGCGCCTGCATTCACAAACACCTTCCCACCCGGCAGCGCAAATGCATTGAGCTTGTCATCTAAGACCACATAAAATTCGTACTTAAATTCTTTCCTGCCAGCAGCATCCGCAAGCTTCTGTCCGATGCCTGCTACATAGTCATTGACTTCTTTATCTTCAACCAAATCAAGCTGACGTTTTGCTTGCCGAACAACACGATCGCCAACCGCAGATTCGCCTCGCAACAGTAGCGCAGTATTCTGAACCGAAGTCAGTGGACCAAATAAGCTTCCAGTGAGGGCGTACCCTAATGCCCCAGTGAGAATTCCGCCAACGAGATTGCCTCGAAGTCTGCTACGAAGTTGCTTTTGATAGCGTTTCTGATAGTCATCTGCTAGTGCTGTCAGTGCTGAGGCTTCGGAATGATTGGGGTTGAGTAAGGCAAATTGTCGAGCCGCGATCGACGCATCAATCCATCTCTCATTTTTTGCCAATGCTGCGACTTTTGCTTTGATCAACTCTGGCTGATTGGGATAGCGAGTTGCCGCTTTTTCGAGTACCGCCAACGCTTGTTCGGTTTTGCCAAACTTCTCTAGCGCCTCCGCATATCGCAGCTGTCCCGGAACGAATTGCGGAACTTCTTTGACTAAAAGTTCCAAGGGGACAAAAATTCGACTTTCTAAATTCTGAGCCAGTCCCGCTTCAGATTCGCGCCAGTACACTTGTCCCGCAGTCGATAACTGAGCAGGATCAGTGATCACTTCTTGAGTGCTCGCTTCGATGACACCCTGAAAAGGAGGTTTGACTGCTTGATAAAGCTTGACTGCTTGAGCTTTGTCACCGGATCGGTAAAGTCGATCGGCTTCGATCAATGTCTTCTCCCGCTCTAGCTGTTCCGGGGTTTTGGTCGGCTCGGCAGGTTTAGGCTCTGCGGGCTTCTCATCAGGCTTTGGCTCGGCAGGTTTAGACTCTGTAGGCTTCTCATCAGGTTTAGACTCTGTAGGCTTCTCAACTGTCGGAGTCGGGCTTGGAGTCGTCGCACTGGCAGAAATTGCAAATGCGATCGGGCGAATCAAAAGCAAGATTGCACAACAAACTGTGACGAATCTTGGAAAGTACCAGCGCCAGCGTTGCCGGAAAACTTGCTTCTTCATCGGGAACTCCAAATTTTGTATGAGGATCAATCTGTACCCATCCAACCCGACCTGACGCGCCCCCTTGAACGTCCTTCAAGACGCAAAGGGGACAACGATCTCCGAAGAGTCTTGCCGAATTTCAGCGATCGCACACGCCCGTCAAAAGTTTGGATAGCTAGTTCTAAACTCGCACAAATCTAACGTTGCAACAGTGCTTCAATTTGACGCTTTGCAGATTCTTTAGCAAGTTGCTTCGCCAACTTCTTCGGAAGTTTTTTCTTCAGCTTGTGAACTACTTTCTTCGCAATCTTCTTCGCCAATTTTTTCTTGTGATGTCCCATAACTGTCCTCTATGCCAATGCCGACGATCCAAAATCCGGGGGAACATCCTGCCAGCGTCCTTGTCCCACTGCTCGAACCGCTTCTTTCAGAGAAACATCTCCGGTGTAAATCGCTTTTCCAACGATCGCACCTGTCACTCCTTGCGGTTCTAATGCCAATAGGCTGAGTAAATCCGTCAACGAACTAACTCCCCCCGAAGCAATCACCGGAATTGCCGCGATCGCTGCTAAATCCCGCAATGCTTCCAGGTTTGGTCCCTGCATGGTTCCATCCCGATGAATATCAGTATAAATAATCGCTGCGGCTCCCAGTTGCGCCATCCGCTCCGCTAACTCTGTCGCCAAAACTTCTGAAGTTTCGAGCCAGCCTTTTGTGGCAACTTTACCATTGCGCGCATCGATTCCCACAATGATTTGACCAGGGAATTCTCCACACAATTGCGCAACCAAATCGGGCTGTTCCACTGCAACCGTTCCTAAAATCGCCCATCTTACCCCTGTCGAAAGTAATGCGGCGACGGCATCGCGATCGCGCAAACCGCCCCCAACTTCAACCGGAATCTCCACAGCTTCCACGATCGATCGAATCACATCCAGATTCACAGGATGTCCAACTTTTGCGCCATCAAGATCGACTAAATGTAATCGAGTTGCACCCTCTGCTGCCCACTGACGGGCGACCGCAACCGGATCATCATTAAACACTTGCGACTGGTTATAGTCGCCTTGATACAGACGCACACATTTACCACCGAGCAAATCGATTGCTGGGATCACTTCCATTCCGCTTCTCCTTCCAAAGACAGACTGCCATCATAGATCTGTCTAGAGAGCAACAGACAGCGATCGAAAAAATCAGTTACTCTTTTGACTAAAATTATTTAATTGGGGATAAGCTGTGTTTCCGGTCGGCGACGATAATCCAATTCGCATTACACCCTATGTCACATACGGAATTATTGCGGTCAACGTTTTAGTCTTTTTCTATCAATTAACGCTTACACCTGCGGAACTAGACAATTTTTTCTACACTTGGGCAGTTGTTCCTCGTGAACTTAGTGCAGACCTCGCAGGAGCCTCTCTTCGCTATCAACCTTTCCCAGAGTGGATTACTCTAATCACGTCGCAATTTCTGCATGGTGGGTTTGCCCATATCTTTGGCAACATGTTGTTCCTCTGGATTTTTGGCAACAACGTCGAAGAAAAACTGGGACATCTGCGATTTTTGATTTTTTATATCGGCTGTGGCATGTTGGCAGCCGCAACTCAATGGTTTTTCTCAATGGACTCTAATATTCCATCCTTGGGAGCCAGTGGCGCGATCGCGGGCGTGATGGGGGCATACATTCTGCGCTTTCCGGGCGCAGCCGTCACTACGATTATTCCGCCGTTCTTCTTCTTTCCATTTCGCGTTCCCGCTTGGGCATATCTAGGCATTTGGTTTATTCAACAAGCCTTCTACGGCGTTGCCAGTTTAAATGTTCCTGCGAATATCGGTATGGAGCGGGGCGGAGTTGCCTACTGGGCACATGCAGGCGGATTTGTGTTTGGAGCAATTTTAGGACCGCTGCTCGGATTGTTCTCCAATAGGGATCGAACATACTAAGCATAGAAAATCTTGATAGAGGCTTGCGTCGAGTTCCACCGCAGACTGATAATCGTAGATAGGACTACTTTTCATCTGTTGATCTCAACGGATCAGCAACCACGATTCAGCAACTAACCCAGGAGTATTGTTCAATGGGCGGTGTCATTAACTTAATTAAAAAGCTCTTTAGCGGAATTCTTTCTTTGATTGGACTCGGCGGTAAGTCATCGGGTGGCTATTACATGGAAGCTGAGCCTTTGTCAGCAACCGAAGCTCCGAAAGAGACAAAGCAAGAAACTCAGAAGTTAGCCGCGACTGAGGCAGAAGTTGCGAAACCAGAACCTGCAAAAACGGAAAAGGTCAGTAAGCCTGCAACGGCTGATCTGAATGGTTCAGCCAATGGATCGAAGCCGCCGGTTTCAGCAAATACCTTGAATTTGCCCCAGCCGACTGCTAGTTTCTCAACCACAGCGCCAACCATCACCACTCCTCGTCGCCGTCCTGGCGCAAACATGGGTGCATTCTTGGACATGGCAAAAACGGTCAAGACTCCAAACAGCTAATCTTTAATTTTTTCGCATTAGTTAAAACCGCTCGATCGTAAGATCAAGCGGTTTTCTTGTCAGCCTGTGAGCTTTCATTTAGTAAGCGCCACGTCGTTCTTCGGTCTTTTGTAGATACCAAATTGCGTGAATAATTCCGGGAACCCATCCGAGTAGAGTCAGCAGAATGTTGACAACCAATGCTGAACTAATTCCAGAAGTCATGAAAACAGCGACAGGAGGCAGGACAATAGCGAAGACTAAGCGTAAGAAGTTCATAAGAAGTCTCTAATTTTCGATTTTTTGAGTTAATCCGATTTTCCTGTAATCATGGGCGATCGCCGTCTTCCTGAAGGTAGGATTTGAAAAGACCGATCAGGAGAATGTCATGGTAGAAGTTGCAATCACAGCGGCATGGTTAGCGGATCATCTAAACGATCCCAATGTGGCGATCGCAGATTGTCGATTTGCGCTGATGCAACCCGAACTCGGACGGCAGCAATACAGAGAGGGACATATCCCTGGCGCATATTATTTCGACCTCAATCAAGATCTCTCTAGCCCCGTACAAAAACACGGTGGACGGCATCCTCTACCTGATCCCGAACAGTTTGCCCACAAGCTCTCGCAACTGGGGATCACGCCTTCAACCTTAGTGGTTGCTTACGATGACTCGCGATTTGGATTTGCGGCGCGATTTTGGTGGCTCCTGCGCTACTTCGGACACGAAAATGTCAGAGTGCTCGACGGTGGCTTTGCGAATTGGCAAAATTTGGGCTATCCCGTGACCTCGATCGTGCCGACTGAGCGAGCCGGAAATTTTACACCTGAGATTCAGTCCGATTGGATTGCCGATATTGCAGCCGTCAAAGCCGGAGCCTCAACTTTAATCGATTCGAGAGAGGCAGAACGATATCGGGGAGAACGTGAGCCAATCGATCCGATCGCAGGTCATATTCCCGGTGCCGTGAATTATCCCTGGCAATTGGTCACCGACGATCGTGGATTTCTCAAAACGCCTGAAGCCCTGAAAAAACATTGGTCAGGCATCAAAGATGACCCGATCGTATATTGCGGTTCTGGTGTCACCGCTTGTGTGAATTTGTTGGCCTTAGCAGCAAGCGGCATCGATCGCGCAAAACTCTACCCCGGCAGTTGGAGCGATTGGTGCTCATATTTAGAACAGGGGTAAGTTGAACACCAAGCCAGCCCCAAAAATAAAGCCGTTGAAATTGATGCCTCGCTCTGTGGAATTCCCAAAACTAAAGCCACTAAATAGATTCACTTGAGTTCGAGGCGTAGCATTGTAGGTCACTCGCGCGACGAGTTGATGATACAAATCATCGCGATCTATCTGGGTAAAATGCGACCAAGTAAATTGGTAATCAATTGCCGTTTGCAGCCGAGGGTTGAGGCGATATCCCAAAGTGGTAATGAATGAATTAAGGATCCGACTGCGCTGATCCGGGTCTGCAATGCTCCAGCGAAATTGATAAAACGTATTCAGCGACAATCGCGGAGACAGTTGATCTTGACGGCTTAATTCTAAGCGAAGTGAATGATCGTTAAAAAACTCTTTCCCACTAAAGATCTGCTGTAACCCTCGGCTAGATTCAACTAATTTCTGATGACTCCACCCAATTTCCCCGGACACGCGAGGCGTAATTCGATGAAAAACGCCCACACGAAACCGCAATTCGTCATAATTCAACGATCGAAAATTGCCCGTGAACGTCCCATCGGAGAACCGCTCGCGATATCGCCCAAGTTGTGCATAGCGGACGAGATTGGCATCGATCGAGGTAATCAAAAACGTTTTCCGCCCGATCGGAGGCGCATAAAAGAAGGTTAACCCTGTCCGAATTAGCCCATCATCGACGGGATCACGCTCTGAAAAGACATTCGAGGTTTTGAAGTAGTCCGCTCTTGCTAAGAGAAAAGCAGAAGTTTGGCGCGGACGACTGGGTATCGCGATCGACGGTTGTGGGGCGGTGCGCTCTTGCAATCGCAATGTGCCTAGTTCGGGATCACTTGTCCCCGCTGGGGGATCAACCGCGATCGGCTGAATATTCAATTCTCCTAACTCAGACTTCGGAATCGGACTGAGGCGCAAATCGCCAATCTCCGGATCGACTTGTCCTTCAGTAGGAGGAATCGGCAGGAGTGGAGCTTTACTAGACGTATAAGAACATTGCGCAGTCGATCGCCAACAACGGCTAGAGGGTAAAGGAGGAGAAGGAAAAGATTGATCTGAAAAGGTACGAGTCATACTCGCTTTTTCAGCGGGGGCAGGCAGCACTGCGATCGCCTGGGTTGGGTCTAACCCTGAGGCAGCGGGTGCTGTCAATGACGGGAGCGGCGCAAGATCTTTCGCTTGATACGACACAGAATTGAGATTCGATCGCGTCCTAGGAAACTTTAGGGCAGCTTCAGAAGTCTGGAGTTCCGATGCATCTGTCTGAAGTTCTGGAGTTTGATCTTTTAGCGGTAGCTCCTCTTTAGGTATAAAACTACACTGAGCTTTATCCGTAAAAGCCAGGATAAGCGAGGCGCTAATTTGACCCAATAAGTGGTAGCGTAATTTACATAATTGCTTCTTGTTGCAAACTTGTTTTCGAGCCTTAAGCAGAGATTTCACAGCATTAGGTAATCGTAGAATCGAGCATCTCACAGTCGTTCACCAATCGTTCACCAATCGTTCACCAATTGTTCACGCGCCCTCTATTCAGTAGAGACAGCTTGTCCTAAAGAATAATTTTGTGACTTCTAGATCAAGTAATCCGGAGAACTTCAATTCTTGTTGCATATACAAAAGTAGCCTCGTATCTTCACTTAATCTTGTATAAAGTCTAGTTAAAGCTTGAGCAGAAACAATCCAGATTTTTCGCTTGACATGTAAAGTATTTATGAAGACTACATTGTGTAATTTCACTTAATCATCTCACACGAGTAGAACTGGGTTGAATCTGCTTAGGCTAACCCGCCTCTGGATGCGTGCCATCGCATTCCGTCCTTTTGTTCTTGGAGCGTCTATGTCCCGTAAATTGTTCCTCACGATCGCCTCTTTGATCCTAGGAGTTGGTACTGTGGTTTCCACAAAGGCAGCCTATGCCTTAACTCCACTCACTTCAGCCGAGATCCGGGAAATTGTAAGGCGAGTTCAGTTTGTGCCGAAGGGACAAAGCCCGCGAGATGCCGTCTTATCAGAAATTCTGCGCCCTGATGATGCGCTGCATACGATGAGAGCGTCACGGGTGGGTTTACGATTTAACGATGGCTCTTGGGCACGGGTTGGTGAGATGGCAGTGTTCCGATTTGTGCCTGGAACACGAAATTTTCGTCTCACAAATGGAACGGTTCTCTTATTGATTAAGCCAGGGCAGGGCAGAACGACGATCGATACTCCCAATGCTTCAACTGGAGTGCGCGGATCAGCGTTATTTGTTCGGTATGACGAGCAAACTGAAACGACCGTAGTTGGCGCTTTGACGAATAATCCAGCAGGTCCAATGGAAATTGTGGACAACACAACTGGGCGCAAGGTGCCATTAGAAGCAGGACAAATGGCGATCGTTGATCCCTTAGGAGTTCGGCTTTTCAATTTTGACATGCACCGCTTCTACGAAACGAGCGATATGGTGCGCGGTCTTGATTTGCAGCGACGAGAAGCACAGCCTCATCCAGAACCAGGAATTGCCGCTGTACAAGCAGAAACAGCACAAGCTTTACAAGAGCAAAAACCTTTAACGGGACCGGTGATCGAAAATCCCCGAATGGTGCAGCTAACTCCAGTTCCGGATCCTGCGCCAAATCCCCCTGCACAAAATTCTACTGGCACGGGTCAGCAGTCAGCCCAAACCTCCCCGACCAATACTGCCACAAGTCAACCCAGTACCGGAAACCCACCTTCCCAAAATTCGAGCACGGGAACTGGAGGGACACCTAGCAGTGGACAAACTTCAGGAAACACGACTCCAACCAATCAAAATTCAACTGGTTCCCAACAGAACAACGGTAGAGAACCTGTAGAAGTTGATGCTACCAGAGGCGCACAAAAAGCTCCCGAGAGTACAACGGGCGGTAGTGCTGGAAACGCTACAAACTCGAGTCAACCGAACTCCAATTCAAATCAACCGAACTCCAATTCAAATCAACCCAATTCAAACTCAAATCAACCGAACTCCAATTCAAATCAACCGAACTCCAATTCAAATCAACCGAACTCCAATTCAAATCAACCCAATTCAAACTCAAATCAACCAAACTCTAATTCAAATCAACCGAACTCTAATTCAAATCGCCCCAATTCAAACTCAAATCAGCCAAATCCCAATTCAAATCAACCAAACTCCAATTCAAATCAACCAAACTCCAATTCAAATCAACCAAACTCCAATTCAAATCAACCAAACTCCAATTCAAATCAACCTAATTCAAACTCAAATCAACCAAACTCCAATTCAAATCAACCAAACTCCAATTCAAATCCAACGTCCACCACTCCAAATCCATCTGGCTCCACTCCCAGTAACCCAAATCCGGCAAATTCAGCACCAGCGACTCCCAGATCAGCAGACCCTGCACCAACTTCAGGAGAATCGACTAAGCCTTCAAACAATCCTGCACCAAATCCTCCAGCAAACTCGAATCCTCCAGCAAACTCGAATCCTCCAGCAAATTCGAATCCTCCAGCAAACTCGAATCCTCCAGCAAATTCGAATCCTCCAGCAAACTCGAATCCTCCAGCGAATCCTGGGCAATCTTCCCAACCTGAACAGCCCCGCCAGATTCTAGAAACAACACCCCCTGGAAGAGCTATTCAAGCTTCGCCTGAAAACCAAACTCCTCCCCTTTCACCTACTACACCAGCTACCAATCAAGTTTCAAATCCAATCAATACTCCACCTACTCAACCAGTAGTCGAGCCAACCCAATCTCCTACTAACCCTCCTGTAGAGCAAGCAGCTCCAACCGCTCCAGTCCAAGCCCCAACCCCAACTCCAGTCGAAACTCCTTCAACTCCAGTCGAAACTCCAGGTCCAACTGCTCCAGTCGAAACTCCTTCAACTCCAGTCGAAACTCCCTCAACTCCAGTTGAAACTCCGGCTCCAACTGCTCCAGTTCAAGCCCCAACTCCAGTTGAGACTCCAGGTCCAACTGCTCCAGTCGAAACTCCTTCAACTCCAGTCGAAACTCCCTCAACTCCAGTTGAAACTCCGGCTCCAACTGCTCCAGTTCAAGCCCCAACTCCAACTCCAGTCGAAACTCCTCAACCCCAGAATTCTACGCCCCCGCAGAATTCAACTCCCACTCAAAACTCTGCCCCAAACTAGGAGCGGCACAAATAAAAAAGGAGGACGATCTCTGAATCGTCCTCCTTTTTTTCAACTCAATCAAACTTATGCTGAAGTGACCAATCGTTTCCGCAACGACTCAGCCCGCCGCTTTGCTGTCTGATTGCTCGGTTCGATCACTAAAGCCTGCTCATAACATTCCAATGCTGGCGACGCGAGTTGCTTGCGCTCATAGGAATGCCCAAGATTATTTAACGCTGTCACATACTCAGGCAGAAGCTTCAGTGCTTCTTTGTACTGTTTAATCGCAAGATCGTACTGTTCTTGAGCAAAGTAGGCAAATCCCAAAGCATTGTAGACCGCTGCAAGATCTTGACCTTCGAGCGTTTCAAGCTTGATCGCTTTTTGGAATTGAGCGATCGCTTGAGTAAATAACCGCTTATCGAGCAAAATGCTCCCAAGTTCGTAATATTCTTCAGCAGTGCCTTTTTCTTTGTTCAGTTTGCTTTGAAGTCGAGAAAGAGCGCTCTCGATCCGGCGAGTTTTCAGAACTTGCCGAACCACAAAGAACGCAACACTGCCCAGTAAAACGAGCAAAAGCGAGATGTAAAGGATTGGAGAGGCTACACTATCCATAAGACTATCGTTCGCAAATTAAAAGGCATCTTTTCAGCGTATCTCAAGGAAGTCCCCAATAGTTAGCTCGTTGCTGTAACCATCCTTCAGCTTTCCAGCGTCGAATCACTTGATCTACACTGCGGCGAAGTTGATCAGCCTCAAGCCCTTTCGGGAAAACGATCGCCAAAGGTTCAGTTGAAACTCGAAATGGCAAAACTCGATATTCTGGAGATTCTTGCACCCACCCGGCGAGAATACTCGCATCTGCGGCAAACGCGATCACTGTTCCCGATTCAAGCAACTGCTTTCCCGCTGCATAAGAATCCACTCCAACCAGTTGAAGCTGTGGGAATCGATACTTCAGAGTTGCAATAGTGCTGGCATGATTCAAAACAGCAACCGTCTGATTCGTTAACTCCTGCTCACTCCGAATCGCAGAATTTTTAGTCACAAATCCTGTTCCATCCAAGTAGTAAGGTTCACTAAACGCAACAATTCGAGCGCGAGAAGAGTTTACCGTGACCCGCGCGATCGCAAAATCGACTTTTCCATCAATGACCACTTGCAGTCGATCGCGATTCGAGACGGGTTGAAATTCGATCGCCGCTGAACTTCCCAATAATTCCTCGGCTAATCGCTTCGCAATATCAATCTCAAAGCCTTGCAATCTGCCTTGAGCGTCCCGAAATCCAAGCGGGCGAACATTATCTTTCACCGCAACAACCAGCTTACGGTTTTGGGCGATCTCGGCTGCACACAAAGATGGGGACGCAAACAACTGCGCCCCCATAACGTACAAACTACAGATTGCGACGAATCGCTTCAGCATCTAAGCCTTAACAGCCTTTTCGACAACTTTCGCAAATCCATCGGGATCGAGAACTGCGAGTTGTGCCAACATCTTGCGGTTAATCAAAATATCAGCCTTTTTCAGCTTGCCGATCAACTGGCTGTAGCTCACGCCATGAATGCGCGCAGCAGCATTGATCCGAGTGATCCACAACCGACGAAAATCACGCTTCTTCTTGCGGCGATCGCGGTATGCATTCCGCAATGCCTTCATAACTTGCTGATTCGCGGTGCGGAACAGCTTAGAGTGAGAGCCACGGAAGCCCTTCGCTAACTTCAAAATTTTCTTGCGGCGTTTCCGAGCAACATTGCCGCGCTTAACCCGTGCCATGTTTCACTATCCTTGACTAATTTTTAATATTGCGATCGTGTCTCAGCCAACCCTTAGAGATAAGGCATCATCAACCGAACGTTGTCTGCATCGCGCTCGTTCACCAAATCGCCTCCTGCGATCCGACGACGGCGGCTCATACTCTTATGGAATAAAAGGTGGTTTCCGTGAGTGCGACGGCGTTGGATCTTGCCGCCACCAGTTGCTTTGAAACGCTTTTGTGCAGATTTGCGGGTTTTCAGCTTCGGCATGGGTTTGCTCTAATTCGACACAGTTGTCAATCGTACTACAAATTTAAAGATTTAGGCAAATTCGATCCATTTCAGTTTTCTAACATTGTTCAGAAAACCAGAAAATGTGTTGGGCATAGACTTTAATCGATAATAATGTCCGGCAAATCCCGAAGGCACTTTTACCCGCTGAGATCCCTTAACCGTATAGCTTTAAGAATAGACTGCGCTAAAAGAAATACGCGGCAGCAGGATTTATTCGTCGTTTTTATTCGTGGTGAGATGATGAAGGTGAAAAAATTAAAATTTGAGATGCAGGTGAGCCTAGCGAGCCTGGTTGCGGGATCGATCAGTTTAGCTGCCGGAAATGCGATCGCGGCTGAACCCACCTCCGAGTTAAATCAAATCCCTTCCGTCTCTGAGTTGAGCCGTCCAACAGCTCCAACAATGTCACAAGTGACCTCTGTATCACAGCTTTCAGATGTCAGACCGACCGATTGGGCGTTTCAGGCATTGCAATCCTTGGTAGAGCGGTATGGCTGTATTGCAGGCTATCCCGATCGCACCTATCGCGGCAATCGTGCCTTGACCCGATACGAATTTGCAGCAGGATTGAATGCCTGTCTCGATCGCGTCAACGAATTAATCGCGGCTGCCACTGCTGATCTAGTCAAGAAAGAAGATTTAGCAACCCTACAAAAGCTCCAAGAACAATTTGCCGCAGAACTGGCAACCCTGCGCGGACGCGTGGACTCTCTCGAAGCGAGAACCTCAACGCTGGAAAAACAGCAATTCTCCACAACGACTAAGCTCTCTGGAGAGGCAATTTTCAGTGTGGCAAATGGCTACGAGTCAGGCGATGCCGGAAATGATGCCAATACCGTCTTCAACAACCGTGTCCGCCTCAATCTCAACACGAGTTTCACTGGAAAAGACCTGTTAATCACTGGATTGCAGGCTCAAAACTTCGGTGCAAGTGGAATTGCAGGGGGTAGCGGCTCTAGTATTGCTCAAACCTTGGGCTATGCTGATCCCGTCTTTGGCTCTAACAGCAATGTCAGACTTTCTTACGAGCCTCAGTTTCCCACAGTTGATCCTTCAACGCTGACTGGAAAAGGCGCAAACAATAGCCTGTCTCTCTACAAACTGCTTTACATCTTTCCCGTTGCAGACAAAGTCACCGCATTTGCTGGAACGAGTGCAGAAGTTTCGGACGCGTTCCCATCCGTCTTGCCCTGGGCAAGTGAAGGACAGGGCGCACTCTCTCGCTTTGCGTCGCTTCCAGCCGCTCAGCGAGTTTCCGGTGGAACCTCTCAAACAGGTTTAGCAGCGGCAGCAGGGGTGATCTTTAATATCTCCGACGCGATCGACTTCCGGGCTTTGTATGGAAGTGTCAACGCGAACATTCCTGGCAACCGTGGCTTAGGCGGTGGGACTCCACTGGGCGCAGGCGTTGGCGGCGGAAGCTACGTTGCAGCGGCTCAACTGACGGTAAAACCCAGTCAGGCGTTCACCGTAGCACTGAACTACGCTCATAGTTATCACCAAATCAATATTTTGGGTACGGGTCTGAGCAGTTCTGATATTGGCGCAGTCAATCTACCAGGCGGTTTGACCTTAGGAAATCTGAACCAAGGGATCAAAATGAACACCTTGGGCGCAACTGCCGCATTCCGCCTCTCGCAAAACATCACCTTAGCAGGCTCTTACAGCCATATCTTTGCAGATCTCGTCGATGTCGATGCAGGAACAAACTTTAACTCCTGGTTGGTCGGACTTTATGTGACCGATATTCTCAAAAAGGGCAATTCAGCGGGTCTGATTTTTGGTCAACCGTTGAAGCGAGTCAGCACAGATGGCATTGCAAGCAATCCTGAAAATCGCACCCCTTATCAGGTTGAAGGCTTTTTCAACTTCCGAGTCAACGACAATCTGAGCATTACACCCGGAGTGTTTGCCATCTTTAATCCAGAAGGACAGAGCACGAATGGAACAGCGATCGTGCCGGTAATTCGGACGACCTTTACGTTCTAGTAGGGGATAGGGAGTGGGGAATAGGGGAACGTTGGGTTACTCTCCACTCCCCACTCCCCACATAAAAAACGGGCGACTCTGAAATTTTTCGCTAAACTTGGGTTGGAAGAACAGTAACTCTGTTTGACCGAACTCCATGAAATCAGTCGTTTCATGAGAAGTGGGCATTGTCCCACTTTTTTATTTGGAGAAGTTGTTCGATGGCACATCCTTTGATTCCTCAAGTTTTAGAAGTTGCGGCTCCAGTCGCGGAGACGCTCGGTCTAGAAGTGGTTCATGCGGTGTTTCACACGAATCAGAATCCTCCTGTCCTCAGAATTGATGTGCGTAATCAACAAGCCGATACGGGACTTGTGGATTGTGAACGGATGAGTCGGGCATTGGAACCGATTCTGGATGAATTGATTCCGGATCAGTATGTGCTGGAAGTTTCTAGCCCCGGAATTTCTAAATTGCTGACGAGCGATCGAGAATTCATTTCTTTCCGCGGCTTTCCCGCCATGGTCACGACATCAGAACCTTATCAAGGTCATATCTACTGGGAAGGCAATCTGATTCGACGCGACGAAACCAACGTCTACATCAGCAAAAAAGGACGTACAATTTCGATTCCTCGAACCCTGATCACGAGCGTTCAACTGACCGAAAGCGAAGAAGACTAATTTCCTGACAATTCAATATTTAGTACCTACGGAGATTTTCCCTATGTCAATGGTCGCCTTGCCCGGACTCAAAGACATGATTGACGGCATTAGCCGTGAACGTAATTTACCCAAGCACTCAGTCCAAGCCGCGCTCAAAGAAGCCCTAATGAAGGGATACGAGCGGTTTCGCCGCACTCAGAGAATCGATGGCGATGGGTTTGACGAAGAATATTTCAATAACTTCGAGGTCGAACTTGATGTCGAAGAAGAAGGCTTCCGCGTATTAGCTACGAAAACGATCGTAGATGAAGTCGATAATTCAGATCACCAAATTTCTTTGACCGAAGTACAAGAAGTTGCACCTGAAGCTCAAACAGGCGATACAGTCGTGCTGGATGTCACCCCCGATCAAGGTGATTTCGGACGCATGGCAGCGATCCAAACCAAGCAAGTTTTGGCGCAAAAGCTGCGCGATCAACAGCGAAAACTCGTTCAAGAAGAATTCCAAGACCTCGAAGGCACAATTTTGCAAGCGCGAGTTCTACGATTCGAGCGGCAGTCGGTGATTATGGCAGTCGTGAGCGGGTTTGGGCAGCCAGAAGTCGAAGCAGAACTGCTCAAACGGGATCAACTGCCAAACGACAATTACCGCGCCAATGCAACGTTCCGCGTTTATCTCAAAAAAGTCAGTGAAGGATCGCACCGAGGCCCACAGTTGCTCGTTTCCAGAGCGGATGCAGGTCTGGTCGTTTACTTGTTTGAAAACGAAGTGCCTGAGATTCAAGATGATGTGGTGCGGATTGTTGCAGTGGCGCGCGAAGCGAACCCTCCTTCCCGCCATGTTGGACCTCGGACTAAAATCGCTGTTGATACTTTAGAACGAGATGTTGATCCAGTTGGAGCCTGCATCGGGGCGCGCGGCTCTCGCATTCAAGCGGTGGTCAATGAATTGCGCGGTGAAAAGATCGATGTCATTCGATGGTCGCCCGATCCGTCCACTTATATTGCCAATGCACTAAGTCCAGCGCGAGTGGATGAAGTGCGCTTAGTTGATCCCGAAGGTCGGCAAGCGCATGTATTAGTCGGTGAAGATCAATTGAGTTTAGCGATCGGCAAAGAAGGTCAAAACGTTCGTCTGGCTGCTCGTTTAACCGGCTGGAAAATTGATATCAAAGACAGCCGTAAATATGATGAAGCGGCTGAAACTGAGAAGATTTCGGCTCTAATCGAAGCACGTCGCCAATCTCAACCCGCCATGGATGAGTATGACGATGAGGATGACTACGAAGAAGAGGAAGTCGCGATCGCTCCTCCAGTCCCAGAACCTGACGAAGAACCCGAATTCGAAGAAGAACCCGAACTCGAAGAACAGCAAGTCTAGAAATTGAGTGCTGCTCACTTTAAGCGAGTTAGAAAAAATGCAGGATGAGATCGCTAAAATTGAGATCTCATCCTGTGTTGTTTTTCATGCTCCCGAATTACCGTCGCTGCATCTGTTGTCGCAAAGTCGCACCAAAAGCCGAGTTTTTGCGTATCGTTCGTCTCCATCCATCGCATGAAATCGCGATCGATACTGGCATGGGACGCTCCGCCTATCTCTGCCCGACCGCAGACTGTCTCAAAGCAGTTCAAAAAAAAGATCGCCTCAGTCGCGTCCTCAAAGCCCCCGTCCCGCCTGAGATCTACCAAACTTTACAACCCTCGCTTCAGCCAAAAACGAAAATCTAAACTTGCAGAACATCTTTTCCAACTCTTCTCCTGCGATATACTAGGGATAATGTCCAAATTATTTTTGTCTCCCTGTCCTGTCGTTAGGAGATTTGCCGCCCCTTGCTCTGAGTCAGTCTTCTGTGTCCTCTCTTCAGTTTCAGCCCCAGAGCAACTCAGATCTGTACAGCGGGGAGGGTGACTACTCACCAACATTACTGCTAAGAATTGATCGCACCATCTGCGATCGCTCAGCTAGTCTTGTGCATTTATCAAACTGCTCAGCGACAAATTGCGTTCTGAGCTACCATGCTACTTAAAGACCATTAAAAACTTGTGAGTTAAGACCACAAAATTTTAAGAACATGCAACGCTAAGAGGGTAACGTCTTCATCAAGTATTAATTTAGATAGTTCAATTATACTATCAAAACCCGAAAAAACCTGTCGTTTTAGTTAAAACAGAAGGTCACTATGTAACACCCAACGATCGAACGAGGGAAAGAGTGGATGAACAACGGCAAAATTAGAATTTACGACCTATCGAAAGAGTTAAATCTCGACAATCGAGATATACTCGCCATCTGCGAACAACTAAATATTCCGGTTAAAAGTCATAGCAGCACGATTACAGAAGCGGAAACTGAACAAATCCGCGCTGCTGCCCAAAAGTACGCTGCCAGCCACCCATCTCCGGCAAAAAGCGCACCCCGTTCTACCCCCCAATCTGTTGAATCTCGAAAGAAAACGCCCTTGAATATTCAGAAGAAACAGCAAATTCTCGAAATCCGTCGCCCTATTACGCGATCGACCGCCGCAGCGGAAGCCTCAGAGGTTCGCCCGCCGCAATCACCGACTGCACCCCAAGCGCCCTCTGCTCGCGCAGCAGAGCCTCCTCGTCCGAGCCGCCCTGCGACTGCTTCAGCGCCGAGCCTGACCGAAGCACCGACCCCAACTGAGCCGCCCGCTTCTGAACCTCAAGTTGAAGTATCTTCGGCTCCTCCTGTAGCTCCGGCAGAACCTGTGGAAGAACGTGCTGTACAGCCCAGTGCTCCAGCTCCAACCCTGCAAACTCCAGCGCCAGCGCGCCCCGCTACTCCAGCACCAGCGCGTCCTTCGCTCGTGAACAAACCCGTACTCAAGCGGGACAAGCCAGCCGCGAGTGAGGCAGGAAGTTCTGATAATCGTCGCCCGACGAGAGAAGGCAGCGGCGAAAAACCCCAGCGTCCTAGCATCAATCGCCGTCCTGGCGGACCTGTGAAGCCGGGAGAAGCTGCTCCAAAACCGCAGCAAATTGTGGAACTGCGGAGACCCAAACCTGCGCAAGCTGAAGACGCATCTGCCTCAGAAGGAGCGACTGCTCCAGTGCTGCGGAATCGCCCTGTGAAGCCTGCTGCTCCAGATCCAACCGCACCCGCTCCGGATCTCACACTGAACAAACCAACTCCCCCTCGTAGACGCACAAAAGGCTGGGAGGAAGAAGAGGAAGACGTTCAAGAAGTCGAAAAAGCCGCGAAGCTGGGTAAAGGCAAGCGTCGCGCTCAGCCTAGAATTCAGGATGACGACGACGACGATCTCGATCTGTTCGGCAATGACGATGAGGGAGCAGTGAGTTCTGCTCAAGTTAGCCTCTCGCTTGCTCGTCCCGCCAAACCGAAAAATCTGCCTGGACAACAGCAAGTTCGCCCGGTTGCAACAGCAGCGCCGACTCAGCGCAAACGGAATAATTTCCGCGATCGCCGCAATCGGAACAACGAACCCGAAAAACAAGAGCGTCCTGAAATCATTACCTTAACGGGTGGGTTAACCGTTCAAGAATTGTCAAATCTCTTGGCGATTTCACCGACGGAGATCATTACCAAGCTCTTTATGAAGGGCATCGCGGCAACGATCACTCAGATGTTGGACGTTCAAACTGCCACGATGGTGGCAGAAGAGTACGACATCCTTGTGGAAGTCGGTACCAAAGAAGCAGCAGCCAAGAAACTGACTGAGATGATCGATGCGGATGATTTAGATTATCTGCACCGCCGTCCACCGGTCGTCACGATCATGGGTCACGTAGACCACGGTAAAACCACCCTGCTCGACTCAATTCGGAAAACGAAAGTTGCAGCCGGAGAAGCAGGCGGTATCACCCAACACATTGGGGCATATCACGTCGATGTCATGCACAACGACGCGATGCAACAGGTCGTCTTCTTGGATACACCGGGTCACGAAGCGTTCACTGCAATGCGGGCACGTGGGGCACGGGTCACTGACGTAGCGATTCTTGTTGTTGCAGCCGATGACGGGGTACAGCCTCAGACGGTTGAAGCGATCAGTCACGCGAAGGCAGCAGAAGTGCCGATCATCGTGGCGATTAACAAAGTAGATAAAGAAGGGGCACAGCCCGATCGCGTTAAGCAAGAATTAACCGAGTACAACCTTGTGCCGGAAGAATGGGGTGGCGATACGATCATGGTTCCGGTGAGTGCGTTAACCGGGGACAATCTCGATACGCTGCTCGATATGATTCTGCTCGTCTCTGAAGTTGAGGATCTGTCGGCAAATCCGGATCGTCCTGCAAGAGGAACCGTGATTGAAGCGCACTTAGACAAGGCAAAAGGTCCTGTCGCGACCTTGCTGATTCAGAATGGTACGCTGCGTGTCGGTGACGTGTTGGTTGCTGGATCTGCCTTGGGTAAAGTGCGGGCAATGGTTGACGATCGCGGTCATCGCGTTCAAGAAGCTTCGCCCTCATTTGCAGTGGAAGTCCTCGGTTTGAGCGATGTTCCAGCCGCAGGGGATGAATTCCAAGTCTTCCAGGATGAGAAGGAAGCACGGGCAACCGCTTCGGATCGGGCTGATGAGCAACGACAGTCGAGACTGTTGGCGGCGATGTCTTCTCGTCGGGTGAGCTTGAATACGCTTTCAGCAAAGGCGCAAGAAGGCGAACTCAAGGAATTGAATCTTGTCTTGAAGGCGGACGTACAGGGATCGATCGAAGCGATTCTGGGTGCGTTAAGCCAGTTGCCTCAGAACGAAGTGCAGGTGCGGGTCTTGTTCTCAGCTCCGGGTGAAATCTCAGAGACAGACGTTGACTTAGCAGCGGCTTCTGATGCAGTCATTATTGGCTTCAACACCACATTAGCTCCCGGTGCGCGTCAAGCCGCCGATCGAGCAGGTGTTGATGTCCGCGACTACAACATCATTTACAACTTGTTGGATGATGTTCAGGGTGCGATGGAAGGTCTGCTCGAACCTGAATTGGTTGAAGAGGCACTTGGACAAGCAGAAGTGCGGGCAGTATTCCCGGTTGGACGGGGTGCTGTTGCGGGCTGTTATGTTCAGTCAGGTAAGCTGATTCGGAACTGTAAGATTCGGATTCATCGCGGTGGTAAGCTCATCTACTCTGGCACTTTGGATTCACTGAAGCGGATGAAAGAAGATGCGCGGGAAGTGAATACGGGTTACGAGTGCGGTATCGGTCTGGATGACTTCAAAGATTGGGTTGAAGGCGATACCATCGAGGCTTATAAGATGGTCACGAAACGTCGCACGTTAGCTCGATAATTTGATTCAATTAAAACCGCTCCTCTTTGGTTGAGGGGCGGTTTTTTTATGGAAATCACGATCGACGCCATTAGTCGAAGAATCAGTCAACGAGCAAAATCTATACGGTATCGACATAATTCTAGGTAGAGTGTAATGATATGCTGTTGCATAGAGCACTATGTTTTATTTCATCAAGGTGATCATCTACAACTCTCATATCACTCGGATGAATCACACTTATGAAAATTTCACCTAACTTTCGAGCACTCAGTCTGAATGCTGCTGCAACGATCGTCGCCTTGGGTTTCAGTCTCAGCGCTGGAACCGCAGCATTCGCGCAATCCAAACTAACCATCTCTGTTCCAGAGTTTAAGAATGAGACAAATTGGTGGTGGTGGCGCGGTTCGACAGCTCGTGAGCTAGCTGACGCACTCAGTAACGAATTAAGTTCGACTGGAAAGTTTACGGTTGTTGAGCGTCAGAAACTTGGAGCCGTTCTTTCAGAGCAGGAATTAGCAGAGCTTGGATTAGTCCGTCGAGGGACTGAAGCCAAGAGAGGACAGTTGACGGGATCGCAGTATATTGTCGTCGGTCAAGTGACTTCTTATGAAGAAGGAGTTGCTGAAGAATCGACCGGGGGCAGAGTCGGCGGAATTAATATTGGTGGCATCCGATTAGGCGGAGGAGCACGCCAAGAAAAGCAACAAGCTTACATTGCAGTTGATC
Organism: Leptolyngbya sp. UWPOB_LEPTO1; assembly: GCF_017302695.1. Classification (NCBI taxonomy): domain Bacteria; kingdom Bacillati; phylum Cyanobacteriota; class Cyanophyceae; order Leptolyngbyales; family Leptolyngbyaceae; genus Leptolyngbya; species Leptolyngbya sp. UWPOB_LEPTO1. The sequence continues at coordinate 163,938 of NZ_JAFLCJ010000002.1, forward strand.
TGCGGGTTGTAGATTCGACAACAGGCGAAGTTGTCCATTCTCGAACCATTGAAGGTCGCGCAACTTCAGAAGCGGGAGGGGGCGATTTGGGTGTGAGTATTGGTGGCGTGAGTTTGGGTGGCGATCGCTCCCAGGCAAAACGTGCGCCGGTTGGGAAAGCACTGCGTGCTGCCTTGATCGAAGCAACAGATTATTTAAGTTGCGTAATGGTTGAGAAAGGTTCTTGCATTGCGAAATATGAGGCGAAAGATCAAAATCGTCGGGAAAGAACGCGAGGCGTTTTGGATTTGGATGAATAGATGAGATAAAAGCATTGATCTCTTTGAGATCAATGAATTGAGGAGATAGGGAATAATCTGAGCCTAGATTCTCCCCATCTCCCACTTGCAAACCTCATGCGGTGAATTATTCGGCTGGAGTATTGCGATCACACATCAGATAAACCGCCCAAATCGCCATTGCTCTCAAATAGTGACTGGCTCGGAATGTCCCTGCGGCGGTAATCGCTTCTGGGGTTCTGAACTGCAAGCCATGATCATAAACTTGCTGAACAACTGATTCTGTAATCGCCCAGGCTTCAGACTTCATGCCCATTCGCATCAAGAAAGCAGCTAAGCCAAAATTAATTCCTGTCCAGACTTCAAGGGGATGGGTTGCATTCGGATTTTCAGGAGAGCCATCGGGTCGAACTCCATTCGCTGCGCCGATCGCACGTTCCACATTCATCTTTTGATTGAATCTCACGAAGCAAGCATCGTAGATCGTTTTGAGTGCAGACTCGGTGCATTCGGTTGGCACAACGTCCGGCAGATTTAACAACGTCGCATAGAACTGTCCGCAGAGTTGATCGGCCATGACAACATCAGAGCCACTCTCACTATCTAAGCGGTAGTAAGTTCCATTCCAAAGTTTCTCTTGATAAATTGGACGAGATTGAGCGAGCCATGCTTGGTAGAGTTCGACTGGACGATCGAGAATTTTGCCAATTGCGATCGCGCTTTCTAGTGCCGCAATCCATAATCCGCCACAGTAAGCACTGACTCCTTGCAATCGCCAATCATCAAAGGTTTGATCAGGTGCGCCAGAGTTTTCAGGAATGCCATCATTATCGAGATCGAACTGTTTGAGATAGAGAAGTGTTTCAGCGATCGCATCCCAACATTCTGCTAAAAATTCGACATCGGTTGCGCCAGTGAGTAAGTAATCTCGATAAACTTGCAGCACAAAGTCGGAGCCTAAATCCTTCCACAAGTTGCAATCTTGATAAGCGGTATAGTTCGTTTTCTCCCACACATGCTCATTCGGTGCGCCCAAATCGTGTGGAGTTGCGCCTTTTACTTTGCGCGGTGCCATCGGACTCTCGGAACCGATCGTGTAATAGTAACCAATCACGCGGGTGCGATCGTCTTGTGCTGGAATTGCTCTCGCGAAAGCTAGCATGACGGATTTCTCTAACTTCTCCCAAAGCATAAGCAGTCCAAACGAGCCATACAGCCGCACATCCAAGCTCTCATACCAGCGATAATCAATGCACTCTAGTACCGCAAACTGTCCAACGGGATCGCGCTCGTCCGCAGCACTCCACAAGGTTCCACCTTGAGTCAGGTCATAGAGTTCGTTGAACAATGCCATTTTGAACCAATCCGGGAGATCAGCTCGATCGAGAATCGGTTGCTGCCAATCTTGGATCTTTTCTTGCCATGATTTTAGATGCTTCAAAGCCGTTCGAGCGATCGACCATGCGTTCTGTCCACTGCGACCGAAGAAATCGGTATAGCGTCGGAAATACTCAATTCCTTGAGCAAATTCGGTGACTGGAAAATCCCAACTGAGAACAAAAGGAATTTGTAGAGTTTGACCAGGTTTCAAAGTAAAGCGAACTGCGATCGCACTGCCGAGCGTTTCTCCGTTTGAAAGGGTCTCGTCATCTCGATCCCGAAGCGATCCATCTTGCGAGAAGCTTTGCCAAAGCTCTGAATGTTCAAGCCAGCGAGTATCGTAAAAGACTTCCCACAGATAAGGATTGAGATTCGTTGCGATCGCCCATTGTCCGTCGCCTTCAGTCGGTTGATCAAAAGCGCGAGACATAACGATCGCTAATTGATTCTCGTTACCCGTTAGCTGATTGAAATTCCCTGCGCTTTCCCGCATTCGAGGCTGATATTCATACACAGGACTCCCATCATCTCTGAGGCGAATCTCTGGAGATTTCAATGCATTGGTAAACCAGCCGACCATATTCTGCCAGGTCAGCATAATACTGAGCGTGATCGGCTGATCCGTTGGATTGTGTGCTGTCCATTGAAAGACAGCAACGGGATAGCTCGTTTCTTGATAGTTCTGAGCAATGATCGGTGAGAACTGTTCACACGTTAGCTGCGCTTGAAACACATTCTCGTACTGGAACCAGCTCCGCGGATACAAAGCTGAATAAGTTCCACCATTTTCAGGATATGAATTTTCTACACTCTGATCCGTGGTCAACTGATAAGCCTGAACGGTTTCTCCGACCTGTTCAAACACGCTAAATTGACATGCTGGCATCGACTCAAACACATGTTCGCCGCCATCAATATGCCAAAGATTAAAATCTCCTTTCGACGATCGCCCAATACATCCCGCTCCGAATCCTCCCAACGGTGCACCATGCCAAGCCCCATCATCCAAATTGCTCGGATAGCGTACGGTGTAGGGCTTTTCCCATCCTTTTCCAATCGGACGCTTCCAAGCGCAATTCGGGATCTGAGAAGATTGAGTCATTGTTAAATTTGGCGATCGGCAATGCTCAATATACTACGATCGAGCAACTTCGCCCCGTGAATCCAATGTCCGAAATTCCATCGCTGTCAGAGTTAGAGTTTCTTCCCTACGTTGATCAAGCTGGTCAATTGCTAGAACAGTTTCAAGGCAAAATCGGCATCTATGCAATTTTTGATCAAGAGAAAAACCTGAAATTTGTTGGGTTCTCGCGAGATGTATTCTTAAGTCTCAGACAGCATTTGGTGAGGTGTCCACGGGAGTGCTATTGGGTGAAAGTCAGTTTAATCGATCGACCAAATCGCACAATTTTAGAAACGACTCGCGCCGCTTGGATTGAAGAAAATGGTGCACCACTCAGCGATGAATCACAGTGGACACAGCCGATTCAGGTAAAAGAATTCATGACTGCTCAAGAGCGATCGACCTTTGAAAGCGCGATCGATGAACTCTCTCAAATGAAAGCATTAAAAAACGTTGCCCGCCGAGTGGAGTCGGAGATTATGGCACAACTCAAAGCGCGCAACGTTCAAGCTGAAATTCGATTTAATCCGAAGTTGAAAGAAGAAGGATTATTGGATTTGAAATAAGCTAATCAGCTTGCACTCTTGCAAGAACTCGATCGCTTCTATAAGCTTCATTTCCTAAACATGTTCGAGTGTTGCAATCATTGCATACCGCGAGACGATCGCAACGTGTAAACCTTAAGCTAGACCGTGAGCGATCGCGAAAGTGATAGATTTCCACCCTTGTTAGAGGTAAAAAAGTTGACATGGAAACGAATGAAGAATCGACCTCACTCAAACGAGTGTTTGGGCTACCTGCCTTAGTGATCTATGGAGTCGGTGACATCTTGGGGGCGGGAATTTACGCCGTGATTGGAGATATCACGAAACCTTCGGCTTCACTGGTTTGGGTTTCATTTATCATTGCCCTCGTCGTTGCTGCTTTTACGGCTTTGAGCTATGCCGAGTTAGGAGGACGATTGCCAAAGTGTGGAGGGGTCGCGCATTTTGTCCAGCAAGCTTTTCGGATTGACTGGCTTTCGACATTAGTTGGCTGGGTCATGTTTTGTACCTGCATTGTCTCAATGGCAACGATTTCCAAGGCATTTGCTGGCTATCTGATGGCTTCGATCCCGGTATTGCCCGAGTGGTTTCTGGTCATTCTTCTGTTTGCAGCACTGGGCTATGTCAATTTTCGAGGCATGAAAGAGTCCTCGTTACTGAACTTGGTGTGTACCGCGATCGAGACTTCAGGACTCTTGATCGTGATTCTACTTGCCAGCATTTATATATTCGGAGGTGCAGCAACAACGGCTCCAGTTGTGGCGATTCAACCTGAAACAGGCTGGACAGGAATTATCGGAGGAGCGTCGATCGCGTTCTATGCGTTCATTGGCTTTGAGGACATTGTGAATGTCGCTGAAGAGGTCAAAAATCCTGAGCGGAATGTGCCAAGAGCAATTGTTTTGTCCTTGGCGATCGCGGGAGTCATTTATATCGCGATCGCTTGGCTGGCTGTGAATGTGCTGAGTCCTACAGATTTAGCTGGCTCAAAAGCGCCTTTGCTTGATGTCGTCACTCGCGCTCAGCCAAGTTTCCCGAAGTTGATTTTCACATTCATTCCTCTGTTTGCTGTGATGAATACAGCATTGCTGAACTTTGTAACTGCGTCGCGATTAGTTTTTGGGATGGCTCGCGAGGGCTTAATTCCGACCTGGGCAGGTAAATTACATCCTGAACGAGCAACACCTTATCGAGCAATTTTGGTGATTTTAGCGATCGTGATTGTGATTGCTCTAGCTGGCACACGAGAACTGCTAGCAGGAACAACCGCAACGCTGATTCTCATTATGTTTGTTCTGACCAATCTTTCTCTGCTAGTGATTAAGCGTCGAGAGCCTATCATTTCTGGGTTTCAGGTTCCGCTGATCGTGCCTGCGATCGCAGTTTTACTCAATCTTTTGCTCATTGCCTATGCACAGCAAAAGAGCCATATTTTCGCATTGGGCTTTATCACAGTTGGCGCATTGCTGATTTTGCTTCAGAATACTTTGAAGAAGAAGCAGTTGACCTAATTTTGCTCTGCTAGCCAAACTTCTAAATCGGTTTGAGAAGAGAAGTTCAAAAGCGCGATCGCTAAGTTTCCAAGTTGCTCTAAGTTGAGTGTGGAAATGCGATCGCGTTCTTGTTGCGAGAGTGAACCGATTTTTTGCTCCAGCATACGGAGAATCAGCGATCGTTGCCCTTGTAAAAGTCCTTGTGTGAGTCCTCGTTCTTCGCCTTCTTGAAGGATTTCTTGATAGATTACGGATTCTCGCATCATGTCCTCCCGAAATAGGCGGTGGATTCTATCTTTATCGTACTTTAGACCTGCCATAAGCTGCACATACGACGAAACCTCGCGTCGTTCTTCGGTTTCAGGAATTTCTGCAACTTGTTGAACAATGCGATTGAGCAGTTGATCTGGATTTTGAGTTCGAGTCAGAGCAGCAAAAGGCAGCAGAACTGGATCGTGTAGAAATGGGTCTGGGTCTTGCTCCCACATTTTTACAACTTGAAATTCATGGCGAGTTGATTCTTCTTCAAAGAAGTTTTCGATCGTCATTCCTTCACTCGGCGGCAACAGCACAATCACGATTTGAGTAATCGAGAATCGATACAATCGATACAGCCGCACCCAGTAATCTAGTAACCGAAAAGGGATAGGCGGATCAGATGTCCAAATGGTCTGGAACTCTAGATGAAGAATGCGATCGCTCGTTTTCAGAAATGTCACCGAGTCTGCTCGAATGGGTTCGATGCTCAGTTCGGTTTTGAGAACTTCGATCGTGCTTGTCACTTCTTCGCCGAGTAACCAAGCTGCAAATCGCTCCGGGTGCTTTTCCGCTAGCAGCTTACAAAGATTGTCGAAGCTCATACATATGTATCAAAATCTTTGTGTAGTGTATCAGGTTCGCGATCGTGTATCCATCACAGCAAAGGATAAAAGCGATCGCTAGAGTTCCCCAATCTCTACTTTTCGCTTTGTAGAATAAATCTGATTGTTTCAAGGCTCTGATCGATGTTTCGGAATTTCTGGCGCAAGAGTGGCGATCATTCTAAGGCTGAAGTCGAAAATTCTCCGTCTCACAGTTCCTCGGTTGACTATGAAGCGGTGTTGTTTACCTTGCTGGATGAGGTGGAACGACGATCGGAGTTTAATCGCGGATGGATTCGGGGATTTTTGGAGCAGCGAGGGGTAACGCGGGAGGCGTTGGCAGAATGGTTGCGTGGGTTTGGGGAACGATTGCAGAGTGGGGAAGAACATCAGGAATTAGGGAAGCGGTTATTGAGGTTGGGACGGCTGGATGAAGGTGAATTGTGCCGAGTCGCAGGATTGATTGGGAGACGGTTGGAGCAAGAGTGTCGATCGCAGGCTCCGAAGGAAGCGTCCGCTTGGTTTGAGCGGGGAAATGAGTGTTACGTTGCAGGGGATTTTGAGGGAGCGATCGCAAGCTATGACAAGGCACTCGAGATCAAACCAGACTTTGACATAGCTTGGGTGGGTCGCGGCGCTGCACTCCATAATCTAGGACAGGACGAAGATGCAATCACAAGCTATGACAAGGCTCTCGAAATTAAACCAGATGATCACAATGCTTGGGTTAATCGTGGATTGTCACTCGCTAATCTAGGACAGGACGAAGACGCAATCGCAAACTATGACAAGGCTCTCGAAATCAATCCGGATGATCACAATGCTTGGGTTAATCGTGGATTGTCACTCGCTAATCTAGGACGGGACGAAGACGAAATCGCAAACTATGACAAGGCTCTCGAAATCAATCCGGATGATCATGCAGCTTGGAACAATCGCGGATTGTCACTCCATGATCTAGGACGATACGAAGACGCGATCACAAACTATGACAAGGCTCTCGAAATCAATCTGGACAAGAGCCAAGCTTGGTACAATCGCGGCATTTCACTCGATGATTTAGGACGTTACGAAGAAGCGATCACGAGCTATGACAAAGCGCTCGAAATCAAACCAGATGACCACCTAGCTTGGGCTAATCGCGGCATTTCACTCCATAATCTAGGACAGGACGAAGATGCAATCACAAGCTATGACAAAGCGCTCGAAATCAAACCAGATGACCACCTAGCTTGGGCTAATCGCGGCATTTCACTCCATGATCTAGGACAGTACGAAGATGCAATCACAAGCTATGACAAAGCGCTCGAAATCAAACCAGATGACCACCTAGCTTGGGGCAATCGAGCGGTAGCCTACTGTAGTCTAGTACAGCAAGGAAATTTTCAGACGAGTCTCATTACAGCGATCCAAAACTCTAATCTGTCGGTTCTCGATCACGTTTCGGCATTGCAAGAAGCAATCCCTCATCTTTCCCCTGAAACCTACGAATATGCTGTATTGTTTTCGTTGCTAGGTAAAGCTTATTACGAACACTCTAACAGTCAACCAGATCCTCGTGTTTACTGGCGTAATGCCGTTCGGAGCTATAAAACTGCTCTGCAGATACTTACAGCAGAGCGTCATGCGGAAGAGCGTCTTGAAGCTTTGCAGGGAATAATGCGATCTCTCCTGAGATTAGAAGAAATTGAAACGGCTTGCACACATTGCATAGAAGGCGCAGAAATCTTTCGCAAACTGCTCAACGCGCAACCTACACCCTTCCAAAAACGCAATCTCGAAATAAAATTCTCAGATTTCAATCGCATAGCTGTCGATAGCCTAATTGCTCAAGGCGAAACTATCGTCGCTCTCGAAACCGCAGAACGCTACAAAAATCGCTGTCTCACTTGGATTCTCGACGAATGGAAAGAACAAGTCATCAGCCCAAGCTATGCCGAAATGCATCAACTGCTCAACCCACAAACCGCGATCGTTTACTGGCATTTCAGCGATGAGTCCCTCACCACCTTTATCCTTACCCCAACTTCAGAAGACCCGATTGTTCTAGAAAATTTGATCCCCTACGCTCGCTCTCAAAAGCTCCAATCCTGGATCAAATCCTGGAACACTCAATACAACGACTATCGCACTAAGAAAGCCAATCAAGCTGATCATTCTTGGCGCAAAGCTCTATCAACCCAGCTGACAAAGCTCAAAGAACTTCTGCAAATTCAAACGATCGAATCTCACCTCCCAAACATTCAAAACCTCATTCTCCTGCCCCATCGAGATTTGCATCGTTTTCCCCTTCACGCTCTATTCTCAGAAAGTTTGACCATCACCTATCTTCCTAGCATCCAAATTGGCTTAAATCTAAAATCGAGATCCAGCGATCGCACTTCTTTCCTTCTCAATGTTGAAGATCCCGATCGCGGCAATTCAATGCCTTTCGCCCAACTCGAATCAGTGATTTTGAAAGCAATGTTCGCCCCAAACGCCTTCTCGATTCCACCAGAAAAGAGCGATCGCGCAACCGTCGAATCCGCTCTCAAAACACATCACGGCATCTTTCATTTCACAGGACACGCCAACTATAACGATCGCAAACCTGAAAACTCCGAACTCGCACTCAAAAACTCAGACACGCTCACAGCCAAGGAAATCAGTAGTTTAGATCTGAAAAACTATCATCTCGTCAGCCTCTCCGCCTGCGAAACCGCGCTGAATGGAACTCAATCGATCGATACCGAATACGTCGGCTTAACTAGCGCTTTTCTCCAAGCCGGAGTTCCACACGTCATCAGCACCCTTTGGACAGTCGAAGAAGCCTCAAACGCCTATCTGATGATCCGGTTCTACCAATTTTGGCAGGCGGGTCAAGAAAGCGCGATCGCACTTCGATCCGCCCAAAACTGGCTCCGTACCTGCTCAAATTCCACACTCGCCCAATGGCTCAAAGACTTGCTCCCCAAAACGGAAAGCGATCCCGGCGCTCAAGAATATCTTCGGAGTTGTATTCAAAGCATTGAATGTAAAATAGACGAAACAGACCCGCCGTATCGCGATCCTTATTACTGGGCAGCCTTTACCCATACTGGACTATGACGATCGCTAATGCCTTCGATGCTTTTACCTTTCAAGCCTTTTCTCTGGCACTCCTTCAGCTAGACCCCTCTCGCTTGGAAGCCCTGCAACCCACGCTACAAAGCATTAGCGACCTCGCCAGCCGTCAACCTCAATCCGCTGTAAATCAAATCCGGCAACTTCTCGATCAAGATTCCGAACTCAAATCTATTTACGACTCAGAATACGATCGCCTCGCACAGTCCTACCAAACCCAAGAACGTGCCAAAGGATTTTTCGATTCACCGACCAGTGAGGCAACTCTAACTTGGGACGCTCTCGCATTCCCCATTCTGCAATCGACAGATCCCATCGAAACAGCTAAAAATCTGCTCAAGCGAACAAAATCTAAGCAGACAGCAAACACTCAGCCTTACCTCAATTCTTTGCAACGCACGATCGCCACAGTCGAGCAAACCGAAATCAAAATCCTCAAAGCGATCGAGCAGCGCCCCATTGCAATCGAAGATTTAGTCTATGTGGTTGGACTCCCTATCAATCAGGTATCAAGTATTATCCAAAGTCTCTGGAAACGCGGATACATCGATCGCGCTACCAGTAGTTTTATCTCGATGCTATTTCCCCAACGCAAGAAAGCACAGCAACTCGATCCACAGATTCCACTCGCTTTAACCTCAACAGGCTATTTCTTCCTGCACCCGATTATCACAGCCAGTCCATCCGAGGCATTGAATCGATGAATTGGCTGCAATCTTGGGAACCGTACATCGCGATCGCGCTGCTGACTGGACTAATCAATCTCCCCATCTCCATCAAAAAACTACTGAATAAGTGCCAATCTCTTCCCTTCTTCAAACCACTCAGCACGATCGCATTTTGGTGGTGGATTTTGGTGAATTTAGCTCTACCTGCAACCGTTTTCTGGCTTCTCTATTCAATTCCCACTAAACCAACCGTCAACGCAGATCTCGTAACCAAAGCAATTACATTTGGCTTGATCTTCACAGCTTTTGCCAATGCTCGTGTCGATACTGGCTTTTTTGGAGTCGATATCGAGAAGTTTTACAAATATCTCACTCAATTTACCTACGATCGCATCGCGGCCAGCCAAACCAGAGAAACTGCTGCATTTTGGACAGATTTTGAAGCCGATCTGAACCAAAATCAGCCTGATATCAGCGAAGGTCTGAACTATCTAGAAAACTATTTTCAAAATGATGTCTCTCTCGACGAAATCGCAAAACAGGATTACCAGAAACGTCTCGATCGAGTTCGTCAAATGACGGTCAAATCTGAACAAACAAAAGCGATTCGGACTCTTATTGCAATCCGACGACGCGATTTACCCGAAGTATTAAAGCGCTTCAGATGTAGCACTGCCTTCTTAAACAAATATCTATCCAAACTTCCAAAGCAGTAGCATTTTGCATCTATCGATTTCCAATCACTCCACAAGAAATCACAACCAACAAAAAAGGAGCCTCTCGCAAGAGACTCCCAAAATCATCAGAATCGAACGAGTGACTATTTAACCGTCACTTTACCGCCAGCTTCTTCGATTTGTTTCTTGATGTCTTCAGCCTCAGCCTTAGCAACACCTTCTTTGATTGCTTTCGGCGCAGCTTCTACAAGATCTTTTGCTTCCTTCAGACCCAAGCCAGTGATACCGCGAACAACTTTGAGAACGGCGATCTTCTTATCAGCAGGAACTTCTTCCAAGACTGCATCAAATTCGGTCTTCTCTTCGACTTCTTCAGCCGCAGCACCGCCGCCAGCACCCGGAGCCATCATCATCATGCCACCTGCGGGAGCAGCAGCACTTACACCAAAAACTTCTTCGATTTGTTTAACCAGCTCAGAAGCTTCGAGCAGGGTCAAACCTTTCAACTTCTCTACAATTTCATCAGTTACAGCAGACATGGACTAACTCCTAAATCAATTGAAATTTGCCAAGCAGATTACTACGCTGCTTCTTTTTCGGACACCTGTTTGATCGCTCTTGCCAAACCAGACGGTACTTCGTTGATACCCACTGCCAGCTTGGTTGCGACACCGTTGATAGCACCAGCAATCTGTGCAATGAGCTGTTCCTTAGAAGGTAGATCTGCAATCGCTTTAAGATCCGCTTCTTTGAGAACTTTGCCATCCATCACACCGCCGCGCATCTCGGTCTTTTTGGATGCCTTTTGGAACTCTTGATATGCTTTGATCGCACCACCAAGGTCGTCCTTGACCATCACAAACGCGGAATCACCTTTCAGTAATTCGCTGACCGCTTGCCAGCGATCGTCACCTTCGGTCGCTTTCTCCATAAACGTGTTCTTTGTCACCTGACAAATCGCACCTTTCGGACGCAAACGATTCCGTAAATCCGAAATCTCCGCAACAGTCAAACCACTGTAGTTAACGATAAACATCAACTGTGATTCGCTGAGCGTTTCTTTCAGACCTGCAACAATCTCTTTCTTGTTTGCTAACGTTCTTCCCACTCTTTCTCACCTCCTGGTTTGGGACGAATGAGAATATCCAAAAACAAAAAACTCGACTTTAAGAGAAAGCCGAGTTCGCATGATTTCTAAAGAACACTCGAAAGTGTCTGGAAAAATCAAACCTCGGCAGGACATTAAGGCTTTAACCACCTGCTGTCTTTGGTTTGGATATTCAGTTGAAAAACTTTTGTCTAAGCAGCGTCTCCAACCTTGAGGTCACGCAATGCGTTGATATCGACCTCAATGGACGGACCCATCGTTGACGACACGTACATTGTACGCCAATAGCGTCCTTTTGCACCAGCAGGACGATTTCGATCGATCGTTTCTTGCAGGGCTTTCAGGTTCGTCAACAAATCTTCTGCGGAAAAGCCTGCTTTACCAAATAGAACGTGGACGATCCCAGTCCGATCTGCCCGGAATTCAAGCTTACCTGCTTTGAATTCAGCGATCGCTTGCGGCAGATCAAAGGTCACCGTACCACCTTTCGGCGAAGGCATCAAACCACGTGGACCTAGCACACGACCAAGTTTTGCAACTTGAGGCATCACGTCGGGAGTTGCAATCAGCAGATCGAAGTCCATCCGTCCTTTCTGGATTTCATCGATCAGTTCTTCAGAACCTGCAATATCCGCGCCTGCGTTCGTTGCTTCCGTTACTTTTTCACCACGAGCAATGACCGCGACTCGGATTTCTTGACCCGTTCCTTTCGGCAGTGCAACGGTGGTTCTTAACTGTTGGTCGGTGTACTTGGGATCGATACCGAGACGAATGTGCGCCTCAGCCGATTCAGGAAATTTCGCAGTTGCTGTTTCTTTGAGCAATTGCAAGGCTTCAAGCGGCGCATAAGCCTTGTCTTGAACCTTTGCACGCAGTTCTCTGGTGCGCTTTGATAGTTTCTTTACCATGTGTCTCCTGGGGTAAATGGCGAGAAAATCTCTCCCCCGAAAAATTGAACTAGTCGGTGATGGTTACGCCCATGTTACGAGCGGTTCCAGCGATGATTTTCTTAGCTGCTTCAATGTCGTTGGCATTGAGGTCAGGCATTTTGGTCTTCGCGATATCTTCGAGTTGAGCTTGAGTAATCTTGCCCACTTTCTTTTTGTTCGGTTCGCCTGAGCCTGTTTCGATTCCGGCTGCTTTTGCAATCAGCTTCGAGGCAGGAGGCGTTTTGAGAATGAACGTGAAGCTACGGTCTTCGTAAACAGAGATTTCTACAGGTACAACCATCCCTGCTTGGTCAGCAGTTCTCGCGTTATATTCCTTGCAGAACATCATGATATTGACCCCGTGCTGACCCAGTGCAGGTCCGATCGGGGGTGCAGGATTCGCCTTGCCAGCGTTGATCGCCAGCTTGATCACTGCGGTTACTTTTTTTGCCATCGATCTTGACTTTCTGAAAGCCGATTAAATTTTCTGCACTTGGTTCACTTCTAGTTCTACCGGGGTTTCACGCCCAAAGATAGATAGAAGTGCTTTGAGCTTGTTCCGCTCTGGGCTGAGTTCGATGACTTCGCCTTCAAAGTCTTTGAATGGACCTGAAAGCACCGTAATCTTATCGCCCATCGCCATGTCAATTTTTCTGACAGGCTCCTGCTCTTGGGACTGTTTGAAGATGCGTTCCACTTCTCCATGCCCCAATGGCATTGGTTTGACGTGACCTCTGCCTCGTCCGTAGCGCCGTTTTTGCTCCGCGCCGACGAAGTTAATCACGTTGGGGGTGTTCTTAATTACCTGCCACGTTTCGTCATCCATCACCATTTTGACGAGGACATAGCCTGGGAAAACTTTCTCAGCCGATTCCTTGGCTCGTCCGTCTTTTTGGTGCTTGAGAATGGGCGTTTCAGGAATTTGAACTTCCAAAATCCGGTTCACAACGTCGAGCGTCTCGATCCGTTGCTCTAAATTCATTTTGACGCGCTTTTCACAGCCGGATGCGACCTGGACAGCATACCATCGAGCACCTTTGGCTAGCTCTGCCTCCAAGTTTTCTTCGGAGCGATCGTCGTACTGCGTTTCGTCTGAGGTAAATGTCATCCGAATACTCTCACTTGTGCCCAATGAAAGAACTGATCAACAAAGTAAATCAAGCTAGCAGAGAGCGTGACCATCAAAATCACAGAAAGCGATTCTCCAATCAGTTGCTGACGGCTAGGCCACACAACTTTGTCGAGTTCTTCCTTCGTTTCTTTTGCGAACTCGTTCGGATTAAATCCTGATTTTTGCTCCAAAGCTGACTCGCCTTTCTTTGCCACTGCTCTGCTCCATTGTTCGACCGAACTTTTATGATAATGATTTTTGTCGATCGCGGCACACTACCGAAAAAATCCTATTACATGCAAAATCAGAGTAATTCAGCGCGCCCTGGAGGACTTGAACCCCCGACATCAGGTTTTGGAGACCTGCGTTCTACCAACTGAACTAAGAGCGCATATGCTGAACGACTCTGAATTGCGTTCTTTATCTAGTCTACCAGGTGTTGTGCATTCTAGCTAAAAAAACCGAGTGCACTTTAACCACTAGACCAAGGGACGATCGAAACGCTGCTTCAAGCGGGTCGCCTTACCAACGCGATCGCGCAGATAGTACAACTTAGCCCGACGCACTTTCGCCCGACGCATGATTTTGATGCTTTCAATTCGTGGGGAGTGAACCAGGAAGACCCGTTCCACACCTACGCCTTGGAAAACCCGACGTACAGTGATGCTCTGGGTAAGACCTGCACTACCTTTTGCGATCACAACGCCTTCATACGGCTGCGTCCGTTCCTTATCGCCCTCTTGAATGATTACGCCGACGCGAACCGTATCCCCAATGTAAATCGTTGGGAGATTGTCTTTTATTTGTTCCGCTTCAATTGAGCGGATGATTTCTTGCGCGTTCATAAAGGGCTTGCAAAACTCACAATCGCGTATCTTAGCGCGTGATCGCGCACTTTGTCTAGAGGAAGATTCAAGAAAGTTGTTGAATTCTTAAGTCTCGCTTAAATTCCGCCCGTCATCCTCCTAGAGGGGATTGAATTCTCAGAGATAGGTCAATTTTACTGAGGGTTCATCCCCGACCTCCACAAAGTTTGTCCTAAGCATTTCTTCTCATCCGAGAATGTCGTATTGGAGATAGGCAAATATGGTTTTTGTTTCGACTCAGCTTGCCCTGCATGTTCCAGATGGCTTTCTGAATCTACCGGTTACGTTAATTACTTGGATCTGTGCACTTGCACTCGTCGCCATTAGCCTGAGACAAGTCCAATCAGATTATCAAGAGCGGGCTGTGCCGTTGATGGGCGTTTGCGCTGCTTTTATTTTTGCAGCTCAGATGATTAATTTCCCGATTCCAGGCGGCACTTCAGGACACTTGCTCGGTGGAACATTAGCGGGTGTGTTACTGGGTCCTTGGGCGGGATCGCTCGTGATGTCGGTCGTGTTTATCGTACAGGCGTTTCTGTTTCAAGATGGCGGGGTGACTGCACTCGGCGCAAATATCTTCAATATGGGGTTGATTGGAACATTTGGCGGGTATTACCTTTACCGCACCATTCGCTACATGATGGGGAGAGATTCCTTGAAAGGGGTTTTGACCGGAAGCGCGATCGCGAGTTGGACAAGTGTGGTTGTGGCTGCAATCATCTGTGCAGTTCAGCTTGCAATTTCTGGAACAGTTCCGTTACCAGTTGCATTATCAGCGATGACATTTTGGCATGTCATGATTGGAATCGGGGAAGCGATCATTACGGTGATTGCTGTGAGCTATATTTTTAAGACTCGTCCAGATTTGATTTATAAAGCGCCAAGATTGGGAGCTTTGGAACCGGATCGTTCTTATTCTTCACGGTAATTTAGGGGGTAGTATGACTCAAGTTTCACAGACTCGAAATCGAGCGTTTGTGATTTCGGGATTGGGAGTTGCGCTGTTGGTTGCAGTGCTTTTGTCGCCGTTTGCTAGTTCTGATCCGGATGGACTCGATCGCGTTGCTCAGGATCAAGGGTTTGAGCAAAAGGCAGCAGAGGAGCCGATCGCGCATAAGTTGCCGTTTTATCAAGTGTTTGAGGAGTATCAGTTGCGAGGAGTTCCAGAACAAATTTCGACTCCTGCGGCTGGATTGATTGGAACATTAGTGACCTTTGGATTGGCATGGGGTGCAGGGAAGGTTTTGATTCGCGATCGCTAGGCGAGAAGTAATTGCTGCGTTCTCATGACCTTTAGCCTCCTAAAATTCCTGACTCTGGGAACTTAGGGGGCGATTCTAACTATTTTCAACAGAGATCCACACTTGTCTAGGAGATCTCAATGATCCTGTTACACCTGGGTGCAATGCACCTTGTGGAAGCTGAAAAAAATCAAACGCTTTGGCATCGGTTGACTCCAAAGTCGCGTTTACTGTGCACCTTACTTTTAGTCTTTGCGATCGCGCTTACCCCCAATGGTCGCTGGCTGACTTGGGCAGTTTATGCAGGTGCAGTCGGGCTGATTATGCTTTTGAGTCGTGTTCGATTATGGGTCTTATTCAGGCGCGTTGCCGTTGAATTTGTTTTTATTGGTGTGGTTCTGCTCGGAACCTTGTTTCGAGACGGCGGGCACACCCTATTTCGATGGGGTTGGATACAAATTACAACTGAAGGCTTAACCGTTTTAGGGAGTGTCTCACTTAAAGCGTTCTTATCATTACTGATATTGAATACTTTAATTCTAACGACCTCGGTTCCAGCATTGCTTCATGCATTAACTGCACTGAAAATGCCACCGTTGCTTGTCGCAATTCTCGCATCCATGTATCGCTATATTGCAGTGCTGATCGATGAGTTTCATTCGATGCAGAAAGCAGCACGATCGCGCAATTTAATGGGAAATCCCAAGCGCCAACGCATCATCGTTGGCAATATGTTTGGCTCGCTGTTCATTCGCACCTATGAGCGAGGAGAACGAGTCCATCAAGCGATGCTCGCGAGAGGATATCAAGGTCTTCCTCCACTGGCAGAAACTCAGTCCGGAGGTAGGGGCGATATTCTAGCACTCACAATTATGATCTCGGTTCTTTTGTTCGGACAAGCAATTACTTTTCATGCACCATAATCCGATTGAAATCTATAACCTTTCCTACTGCTATCCAGATGGCAATCGCGCACTGAATGGAATTACGATTTCAATTGGTGCGACTGAGCGAGTTGCGCTTGTGGGGGCAAATGGTTCAGGCAAATCGACACTCTTAATGCACTTTAATGGATTGATCACACCGCAAGTGGGACAGGTCATTGTGGGTGAGCTTCCGGTTGAGCCTCAGTATCTTAAGCAGATTCGCAATTTTGTTGGCATTGTGTTTCAGAATCCAGATGATCAGCTATTCATGCCAACGGTTTGGGAAGATGTGACCTTTGGACCTCTAAATCAAGAGATTCACGGGCAGGAATTAATCGATCGAGCAACAACCGCGATGAACTGTGTGGGACTTGATCCGGAGCTGTTTGGGTCGAGAAGCGCAAATGGTTTATCAGGTGGGGAGAAAAAGCGAGTCGCGATCGCAGGTGTTCTTGCCATGCAGCCGCAGGTTCTCGTGTTAGATGAACCTTCGGCACAGTTAGATCCGCGATCGCGAAGACAACTGATCGAATTGCTCGATAGCTTGCCTCTGACACAGTTGATTGCGACGCATGATTTAGATTTGGCGTTGGAACTGTGTAAGCGCACGATCGTACTCAGTAAGGGTCGAGTGGTTTACGATGGTTCAACTGAGAAAGTCATGAGTGATCCTGACCTGCTTGCTCAACATGCACTAGAGCCACCTTTAAGCTATAGTCGCCCTTACTGCCAGCTAGAGGATCTTAAATAAGACCTTTGGCTAGATTTTTCGATTTCGACTGCAAAGCTTTTTGCTGAGTCCAGTACTGCATCTCACTGACTGAATATTGAGGCTACGCCAATATAGCTACGACGAAAGTGCATATCCGATTTTTTCACGAAAAAATGCGGAAGAAATAAAATCGCAACAACCGCTTGAATAGGGCAGCCATTGATTCAAGTCGGTGATTCTGTGATGACAATTCAAATGAGTAGAATAATTCGATCCTCGAACACGAAAAAGCGAGCATCATTCAGGTCATGCAGACTTGGATTAGGCACTGTAGCGCTTACAGCTACGCTGAGCCTTAGCCCATCAAAAGCAGCAGTGGCGTTGTCCTACAATCCAACTGGAGTATTCTTTGCAAACACTGGAGTGCCCACCAGTGATCTAGCACTGACAAGCACTGGTGAAATACTTGCAACAAGTTATGATGGCGGTTGGATTCGACGCTACAACAGCAGCGGAGGCTTGCTGTCCCAATTTGGAACAAATTTGAACGGTCCTTGGGGAATTGCAGCAGACAGCACGGGTACAATTTTCGCTGCTAACTTTAATGCTAATGAGTTGCAGCGTTACAACAGTAGTGGAGTGCTACTAGGAAGTACTCCATTCAATGAGCCTGGGGGTATCGCGATCGAGAGCAGTGGAAATGTGTTGGTTTCAAGTTACTCTGCCCCTTCTATCGGTAGATTCAGCAGCACAGGAACTTTCCTGGGCACGTTTACCACATCGAATCTAAGCAATCCACTTGGAATAGCAATCAATAGTGCGACCGGAGAGGTTCTTGTTGCAAACCGAGGATCTGACTCAATCACACGATACGACAGTGCCGGGGTGTTTCAATCAACATTGGTATCAGGCTTACCTGGAGTTATTGATGTCGTTATTGACAGTACAGGGGATGTCTTAGTATCAACCGCTACTTCTGTACAGCGATTTAACGGGGCTGGTGTTTTGCAGCAAACACTTATCCCATTGGGAACAGGAGAGATTGAAGGACTTACTTTGGATGGTACTGGTTCGCTCTTGGCAGGGCAGCGAGATGGTACGATTACTCGCTTTACTGCAATTCCAGTGCCATTTGCGTTCTGCCCACTCTGGGGATTTTTGCCTCTGGGGATTCGTCGTCTCAAGCAGCAATTCTCAAAGCTGCGAAGTCGCTCATCGGCGCAGGAGTCGAGTTTTTAGGAACTTAATATTCTGGCACTCAGAATTATGATCGCGATTCTTTTGTTCGGACAGGCACTTTATTTTCAAGCACCAAAACATGAGTTATGGTGCTTGATGAACCGTCCGCACAGTTAGATCCGCGATCGCGGATCTAACTGATCGAATTGCTCGATAGCTTGCCTCTGACGCAGTTAATTGCAACGCATGACTTAGATTTGGCGTTGGAACTGTGTAAGCGCACGATCGTTTTGAGTAAAGGGCGAGTCGTTTATGATGGTCCGACTGAGAAGGTCATGAGCGATCCTGATTTACTCGCTGAACACGCTCTGGAGCCACCGTTAAGCTACAGTCGCCCTTACTGTCAGTTAGAACGCGATCCAGCTTAGAGCAGCGCTTGAATATCTTTTTCGATTTCTTCTGGTTTGGTTGTAGACGGATAACGCTTGACGACCTTACCAGAGCGATCGACTAAGAATTTTGTGAAGTTCCACTTGATTCCTTCAGTTCCAAAAATGCCCGGTGCAGATTTGGTCAAATACTTGAACAGGGGGTGAGCATTGCTGCCATTGACATCGACTTTTTCAAACAATGGGAATGTTACCCCAAAGCGAGTTTCACAGAAGGATTGAATCTCACTCGCGGTTCCGGGTTCTTGTTGCCCGAATTGATTACAGGGAAATCCTAAAACTGCAAATCCTTGATTCTCAAACTTATTATAAATCGATTGTAAGCCTTGATACTGGGGTGTAAATCCACATTGACTTGCAGTATTCACGATCAGCAATACTTTATCTTTGAACGTGCTGAGTGAAACAGGCTGACCTTCTAAGCTATTCGCTGAGAAATCATAAATTGAAGAAGATGCTTGAGCAGTCATAATTTCAAGGTTCAGAACGACACTGCTCTGATCTTACAGGGAGATGGGGAGATAGGGAGATGGGGAAATACACACTCTACTCCCCACTCCCCACTCCCCACTCTTGACACTACGGTTTCACTTTCCCGATCGTTGCCAATTTACCATCATCCTTGACTGTCCAAACATCGTAAGAGCCAACCACATCGCCTGCTGCATCGATATCGACATCACCACTTGCACCCTGGTAATTGATATCTTTGCCCTCTTTCAGCAATGCCAGACCTTTACAAACGTCAGTCACTTCTTCTCCAGGGGTATTCGTGACTTCGCGGAGTTTATCTTTCATCGCTTCACCGCTATTCGACTTCGCTGCCTGTGCCGCTAAAGCTAGAATCGCTGCTGCATCCCAAGCATGAGCCGCATACGCAACTAACGGGCGCTTCTGCTTCTCTTCCCACAACTTAGTAAACGCATCTAAACTCTTGCCACTCGCGCCTGGAACCGTTCCTAACGCACCAGTCAAAATCGATTTTCCGTCTTGCCCTTTGCCAACTTTATCCACAAAATCTTGAGAATAAACGCCATCCGTCAAGAGAAACTGCGATCGTTTGCCCTGCTCATATGCCGATTTGACAATCAAGCTTCCTGTATCCGCATAGAGAACAGCGGCAACAGCTTTCGGATTCCCGGCAAAGGCAGCAGCAGCTTCGGTTTCAACCGTTGTTGCTTTCGGATCATAGCGAGTGGGTCTTGCTTTGTTCAGCACTTTGCCGCCTTGCGATTCAAACGCTTTAACAAACTCCTGTTCAAAGCCAACGCCATAATCATTATTAATCACGATCGTGCCTGCTGTATCCAAGTTGCGCTCGGTTGCCAGTCTGGCTAATGCCTGAGCTTGATAGGTATCAGGGGGAGCCGTTCTTGCCCAGTAGCCTTGATATTTACCTTCTTTGGCAGCTTGGGTAAAGACAGGGCTAGTACTTCCTGGTGAAATCAAGACGACTTTATTACGAACCGCGATCGGTAAAGCGGCAGTCGAAACACTACTGGCAAACGAACCGACAACGCCTGCAACTCTCTCTTTCTCAGCAAGGCGGGTCATCCCTTCTGCACCTGCGGCGGGATCAGTTTGATCATCGACACTCACGAGCGTCATCGGCTCACCATTCACACCCCCACAGGCATTGACCGTATCAACCAGCATCGGCACTGAAGCGACCATTTGCTGTCCGACAGACGCAAGATCCCCCGTTGAAGGTAGGAGTGAACCAATCTTGAGACCTTTAGCAGGGGTAGAATTTCCAGACGTTGCTCCTTGACCTTGAGATGTGGGCGGGGCGGATTCTTGGCAGGCAGCCGCCAGAATTCCAACCGTGAGAGTGACGGCAGCGAGGGATAAAGCGCGTCCAAGTTTCAGACGGTTTGAGGAAATCAGGTTGCTCATTGATACAATTCAACTCCTAATCGATGAAGCCGATTGTAAACCCAAGTCTTCCAATATTCAGTTTTCTTTACTGAAATTCGTGGATTGATCCAATAACCACCACAATTCTCCTTGAGGCTGAATCAGCCGCGCTGGATAAGTATCCGTATCAGCTTGATCGGCGAAAATCTGAGTGAGTGCGTGGTGTTTGTTTGAACCTGCGACCATGAAAATGACGGTGTGGGCTGCGTTGATCAGCGGCACTGTGAACGTAATGCGAGGATTGCCGTCTTTGTTGCCCACGGTGATGAGGCGATCGCAGACCTGTAACGCCTGAGTATGCGGAAACAGAGAAGCCGTATGAGCATCATCGCCAATACCAAGCAAAATCACATCAAATGCAGGGAATTCTCCCGGTTTTGAGTTGAAGAATTTTTTGACTTCTGCTTCGTGTCGATCGGCTGCGATCGTCGGATCAATCGCATCCATCTGCATCGGATGAATATTTTCCGCCGGAATCGGGACGTGATTGAGCCATGCCAGTCTTGCCATACGTTGATTACTATCCGGATGATCGGCAGGAACATAGCGTTCATCGCCCCAAAAGACGTGCAATTTTTCCCAAGGCAAGTCTTGTTGAGCGAGTTTTTCGTAGAGTGGTTTGGGTGTGCTGCCGCCTGCAAGCGCGATCGTTGCAATATTCCGTTCGGCGATCGCACTTTGTAATTTCTCTAAAACGAGTTCGAGAGCACGATCGACGAGAGCGGGCACATCAGACAGAATTTCGACATGTGGATTCATAGCGGATTTGTAATGCTGCACCCATCAGAATACGAGAGGATTTATGATTTCTCTGCTGTCTTTAGCTGGACTTTATGTCTCATATCGTTGTCAAAGACCTCAGCAAGACTTTTTACTTATCCGAACGAACGTCTGGACTCTGGGGATCAGTGCGGGGATTGTTCGATCGAAAAACGAAAGCAGTTCAAGCCTTAAAAGGTATTTCGTTCTCGGTTGAGCCAGGAGAACTCGTGGGATACATCGGTCCAAATGGCGCAGGCAAATCGACCACGATTAAGATTTTGAGCGGCATTCTCGTGCCTTCAGGTGGCACTTGTTTGATTGGAGGACGGACTCCTTGGAAAGATCGTATTCAGCATGTGGGGCGGATTGGCGTTGTCTTTGGTCAGCGCACTCAGCTTTGGTGGGATTTGCCCGTGATCGAATCGTTTGAACTGCTGCGAGATATTTATCGAGTGCCTGAATCGGTTTATCGATCGACTTGCGCGGAAATGATCGAACTCTTGAACTTAGAAAACCTGCTGAATACTCCCGTGCGGCAATTGAGTTTAGGGCAAAGAATGCGCTGTGATTTTGCGGCGGCAATGCTGCATCGACCGGACATTCTCTTTCTCGATGAACCGACGATCGGACTCGATGCAGTTTCAAAACTATCAGTGCGGAAATTCATCAAATCCTTGAACCAAGCGCATCAAGTGACGACCATTCTCACAACCCATGACATGGATGATATTGAGGCACTCTGCGATCGCGTCATCATCATCGGCAATGGTGAGATTCTCTGTGATGGGTCGCTGGCAAAACTGCGATCGCAAGTTTCATCACGTCGCTATCTCAAGATTGACCTCAAAACCGATCAGTTTCAATTTGAAGCTTCAGGAGTCAGTGTTTTAAATCAAGAAGGTCATACGATCACACTCGCTTTTGATCCGTTGCAAATCTCTGCTGCGACTTTGATTCAGAAAATCACAGAGCGCTATGAGGTTGAGGATTTGTTTGTTGAGAACCCACCGATCGAGGAAATTGTCGCTGAACTGTATAGAGGTGCAAGATGAATGCTTATCGATCGCTCTTTGTTGCGCGATTTTCGCTCTTACTACAATATCGCGCCGCAGCTTTGGCAGGAATTGGCACTCAGTTTTTCTGGGGATTGCTGAAAGTCATGGTACTAGAAGCTTTTTTTCAGCAATCGACGACCGCTCAACCGATCACGTTGCAAGAAACATTGGGATATATCTGGCTCGGACAAGCTTTTCTGTTTGCGATCGTGCCTTGGTCGGGCGATCGCGAAATTCAAGAACTGATTCGCTCTGGAGCAGTCGGATATGATTTGCTGCGCCCGACAGATTTATATAACTTCTGGCTAACTCGTGCTTTAGCCATGCGAACCGCTCCGATCGTGCTGCGTGCCTTGCCTTTACTCATCCTGACAATGGTGCTTTTTCCGCAAATTGGACTGACTGAATGGGCATTAGCTCCGCCTCCTTCGGTTGCATCTTTGGGTGCTTTCTTGCTGGCTTTCATGGGAGCAATTCTACTTTCTGCGGCTCTCACCATGCTGCTGACCGTTTCAATGATGTGGACACTTTCTGGAGAGGGACTGAATCAAATGGCTCCAACTTTAGTCACCATCTTGTCGGGCATGATTGTGCCATTGCCCTTGTTTCCAGATTGGTTCAAGCCCATTTTGGCAATTCTGCCCTTTTCTGGTTTGCTCGATAAGCCCTTTCGCCTGTTTACAGGCAATCTACCGCCCGAAGCACTGCTCAATGTTTTGCTTCATCAGACCGTTTGGATTGTTGTGCTCATCGGATTAGGGCGATTTCTCGTCAGTCGAGGCGTGAATCGACTGATTATCCAAGGAGGCTAGAGATGAATGCTTTACAGCTTTACTTACGATATATCTCTGTCTCATTTCAAGCTCAAATGCAGTACAACGTCTCTTTCTTACTGCAACTGATCGGACAATTCGGTGGAACAGCGATCGAGTTCTTTGCTATCTGGACATTGTTCAATCGCTTCAACCAACTTGGAACCTGGACACTGGCTGAAGTTGCGCTGTTCTATGGCACGGTTAACACTGCGTTTGCCTGTGCCGATGCGATCGCGCGAGGTTTTGATCTGTTTGGCAAACTGATTCGAGACGGCGGATTCGATCGCTTATTGCTACGTCCGCGATCGACGGTTTTACAACTTCTCGGAACGGAATTTACCTTAAAGCGAATGGGTCGCTTACTCCAAGGATTAGCGGTGCTAGGTTGGTCGCTCTCTACTTTGCAGATTCCTTTATCTCTGTCTACAGTATGGCTGCTCCTTACCGCTTGGCTCGGCAGTATTGCGCTATTTGTTGGAATTGTGATTGTGCAGGCGACGCTGACCTTTTGGACAATTGAATCGCTCGAAATCATGAATATCCTCACTTACGGCGGAGTCGAAACGGCGCAATATCCGTTTTCGATCTATCGCAAATGGTTCCAGCGATTCTTTACTTTTTTGATTCCGCTCGCTTGTGTCAGCTACTTTCCGCTGCTCGCTGTTTTAAATAAAGCTGCTGAATTTTCAGTCCCGTTGTGGGTGTGTTATGTTTCTCCGATCGCTGGCTTTATTTTCCTAGGGGTCTCACTCAAATTGTGGCGAATTGGCGAGCGGTATTACTGTTCAACTGGAAGTTAATGCTCAGAAGTTCATGCTCAATCCGGGCTAAACCGTGTATCGTAAGTGAGATTAAAAATCTCTTAAATTTTTGATTGATCCCACTCAAGTACGTAAGAGCGGGATAGTATCGATCGAACATCGTCCACGGTTGTCCGAAGAGTAGAGCGCACGAATGAAACGAGCATCAAGGTTCCTGGCTTTTCTGCTGGGGTTAATGTTAGTGATGTTGCCAGCTAGCATTCCCTGGATTGTCCCAAGTATGGGTCAATCCTCCGCTAAACCCGCCCAGAAACCGACTGCTGAGCCAGATCGATCGCAGCTTCGACCGTTTGACGATGTGATCAAAGAAACAAAAACGATCAAAGGATTATTCACGCTCTACCGCAATGAGAAAAACGGGAAACTGTTTGCGGAAATCCTGCCCGATCAGCTAGAGCGCAACTATCTGGCTACGATGACGCTCGAATCGGGCATCGGACAGAGTGGAATTTATAGCGGTTTACCGATCGGAGATTTTCTCTTCACCTTCCGGCGAGTCAACAACAATATTCAATTTGTCGTTCCCAATATTTACTTCCGAGCCGAGCGCGGTCTGCCGATTGAGCGATCGATTCAGCGATCGTTTAGCGACTCTGTGCTACAGTCTTTGCCGATTCGGAGTATCCATGCCGAGCGCAAAAGCTTTTTAGTCGAACTCAATCCATTACTCCTCTCTGATCTGCCTGGATTGTTACCCGTTCTCTCTGCAACATTAGGCGGCTCTTACAGTCCAGAAGCAAGCGCTTCGTACTTTGAAACAGTCAAAGCATTTCCTCAAAATGTGGAAGTCGAATCTGTGTTTGGCTTTACAGGCGGAGATAAAGGTGTTGATGCACCCACTTACATCAACACGTTGCCGGACAGTCGAGCTTTTTCGCTGAGAGTTCGCTATAGCTTGTCTCAACTGCCAGAAAATAACGGCTATCGTCCTCGGCTTGCTGACGATCGCATCGGCTACTTTATTACTGCCTATAAAGATTTCACAAACGACAATTCTAGACGACCTTTTGTTCGCTATATCAATCGCTGGAACTTACAAAAGCAAGATCCAGCCGCTCCTGTGTCGAAACCCAAACAGCCGATCGTATTTTGGATCGAAAACAGCGTGCCATTAGAGTATCGCGATGCAGTTCGAGATGGAGCATTGTTCTGGAATCAAGCCTTTGAGAAAGCTGGATTTAAAGATGCGATCGAAGTAAAACAGATGCCTGATCAAGCCGACTGGGACCCGGCAGATGTCCGATACAACACGATTCGCTGGTTCAATAGTAATGATGCAATCTTTGCCATGGGACCATCGCGCGTCAATCCGCTAACCGGTGAGATTCTCGATGCCGACATCATGGTGTCTGCCGACTTTACTCGGGTCATGAAAGAAGACTATCGAACTTTGGTTGAGCAAAACCAAATGCGAACAGCGCCTTTCGTGTCGCAATTAGTCGGAAATGCTAACCTCTGTAACTATGGTATGGCAGCGCGATCGCTGGCGCAAACAGCCAAAGCACAAGAAAAGAAACCGATTCCTCGCTTGCGATTCGGATCTCATCTCGGCAACTATCAAGACCTATGTTTTGGCGTCGATACTGCTAAACAATTTGCTGTCGGCAATATGTTTTTAGGAATTATGCAAAATGAATTGCCAAGCAGTCCTGAGCGCAAAGCATTTGCTCAAGAATTCATGCGTGAATTGATTGCTCACGAAGTCGGTCATACTCTAGGACTGCGGCACAATTTCCATGCGAGCGCAATGCTTAAACCAGAAGAGTTAAACAATCCCGCAATTACACAGCAGCGCGGGTTAACAGCTTCTGTGATGGACTACGCACCTGTGAATCTTGCGCCCCTCGGCACAAAGCAAGGCGATTACTTTACCCATCGAGTTGGAGCCTATGACGAATGGGCAATCGAATACGGCTACACCCCGATCGATGCAAAAGTTCCCCAAGCCGAAAAGCGCGAACTCGATAAAATCGCTCAACGTGCTCCGACTCCTGAGCTTGCCTATGCAACCGATGAAGACGTGACAACGCTTGATCCAAAAGTCAACGTCTTCGATCTCAGTGGAGATTTACTGACTTATGCGCAGTGGCAGCTAACGAATGCGCGAGAAATGTGGAATCGAGTCAACCAGCGATTTCCAGTCGAAGGAGATAGTTTTAATGAAGTGCGGGTTGCTTTTAATGCCGTACTTGACTACTACTTCCAGTACTCGCTCTTTTTACCAGAATACATTGGTGGACAGTATTTCAACCGATTCAAAGCAGGAGATGCCAAGGGGAGATTACCCTTTGAGCCAGTCTCCGTTGAGCAACAACGCCAAGCTTTAGCTTTGATTAATCAGTATGTTTTTAGTGAAGAGCCTTTCCGATTTTCGCCGGATTTGCTGAATAAGCTAGCACCTTCTCGCTGGGCACATTGGGGCAGTGAGCCAACCTCGAACCTGGACTATCCGATTCATGACAATATTCTGTTTTTGCAGAGCATTGTTTTGTATGACCTGCTGAACTACGATCGCTTAGCTCGTCTCAGAGATTCCGAATTGCGAGTGCAAGCAGGACAACCGACACTGACGATTCCTGACTTGTTTGACAGTCTGCAATCGAGCATTTGGGGAGAAGTGACCAATCCCAAAGATAATCTCAAACTCTCAGGATTGCGGCGGGCACTGCAACGGCAGTACATGAATGCCATGATTTCGATGATTCTGCGCGAAGTTGAGGTTCCTGAAGATGCTCGCACGGTCGCGCGCTATGAATTGAGAAAATTGCAGAAATCGATCGATCGAGCCATGCGGAAAGTCAATGATCGAGACATTTACACCAAAGCTCATTTAGAAGAAGCACAAGATCGAATTGGCAAAGCCTTAGAAGCACAACTGCGATCGCAGTAATCTAACGAATAGCATACAGATTAAAGACCTCTGTATTTTGAAACATGGGTTCTTGCTCGATCGTAATTTTGCTAAAGCCCTGCTGTTTGAGTAACGTAGCAATTTGGTCAACTCGCTGCGCTCGATTGTGAATTTCAACTACAATTTGCTGAATCTTATGCCAATCTTGTAATTCAATTCCCAGGAGCACATCTAATTCGCTACCCTCAACATCAATCTTCAGCAGATCAATCTGTTGAACGTCGTGATCGCGAATGATGTCAGACAGCGATCGCATCTGGCAACGAACCGACTTGACCCGCAATAGCTGATTCAACTTGAAATTGACCAGCAGCGATCGCAAAAAAGATGGAAATCGTCGTAACAGAGTGATATCAGCGGGTTCATCATCCGATGGGTTGGCAAGTGAAGTCGCGATCGTTTGGCGAATCGTCGATCGGGTTTGTTCCCAAGAATCAGAGTAAGCCGTCGAGAGAATGGTTAGATTTGGATAGTAATCAAATACAACCGATTTCGATGCTTGCGCGAGTCCACACTCAAACACCTTCATCCTGTTCTGTGGCAGCAGTTGTGCATTGCGCTTTAAAACTTGAAAGACCTCTGGAATCGGCTCAAATGCATAAATCTGTAAATCGTTTTGACACTGCTCAGCCGCCCAAAGGCTAAATAACCCAATATTTGCCCCAACATCAAACAACATGTCGCTTGGATGTAGCTCAATCCCATTCCGAACGTATTGTTGAACCTGTCCATAAACAACAGGCACTTCCTGTTTCCGCAAGTAGTAAACTCGCTTGCCATTCGGAAGTGCCATTGTTGGAATGCCCATTTGCGGAACCCTTTGATCAGGTTGTATACTCCGCGTTGATTTTTACATAGTCATAACTCAGGTCACAACCCCAAGCCTTTCCACTGCCTGAACCATTGCCAATCTTGACTCCAATCACCACAGGCTGATCCAAAACTTGGCGATCGCCGTCTAAATTCTTCGCCGCCTGTTGCTTCAAATATTCATTTGCCGCAACGCGATCGAACGATTGGGGCTGACCATCTTTTAATAACACAAACTCACCAAGCGTAATCTGCAACTCTTCTTGATCAAAAATCACATCTGCTCGTCCTGCTGCTCCCGCAATTCTGCCCCAATTCGGATCGCGTCCAAAAATCGCAGATTTTACTAGCGAAGATCCCGCGATCGTTCTGGCAACTTTCCGAGCCGATTCATCATCACTTGCACCCGACACCTGAACTTGAATCAAACAAGTCGCGCCTTCTCCGTCTCTCGCGATCGCTTTTGCCAAATGAATACAGACTTCTGTCAGCATCGCTTCTAATTTATCCGCTTCAGCTCCCGCTTCCGTAATCGCAGGCGTTCTCGACTGACCATTCGCTAAAGCAATCAAACTATCATTCGTACTAGTATCACCATCCACAGTAATTTGATTAAAACTGCGATCGGCAGCTCGACTTAACATTTGCTGCCACAGATGAGAAGACACGGCTGCATCACAAGTGACGAATGCTAACATCGTTGCCATATTCGGGTGAATCATTCCCGATCCCTTAGCAATTCCACCAATCCGAACAGGGCGATCGCCGATCGTGGTTTCTAAAGCAATCGATTTCGTGACTAAATCTGTGGTCACGATCGATTTTGCAGCCGCATCACTTCCGGTTTCACTCAGACTCGCAACCAGATTCGGAATGCCGGATTTCAGCGCATCCATTTTAATGCGTTGACCGATCACGCCTGTTGATGCGAGCAACACCATATCCGAGGAAATATTTAAAGCTTGCGCGACTGCTTGAGCGCTTTCGAGCGCATCGATCATGCCTTGTGCGCCTGTTGCAGCATTCGCCTGTCCTGCATTACAAAGAATCGCGCGAGTGGTGGATTTAGTTTGAAGACGTTCTCGACAGTAATCGACGCAAGCGGCGCGGACTTGACTTGTAGTGAAAACTCCAGCCGCGATCGCGTCTACCTCTGAGACGATGAGAGTGAGATCGGGTAAGCCGGAGGGTTTGAGTCCTGCAGTAATTCCTGCTGCCTTGTAGCCTTTAGGTGCTGTAATACCGCCTGAGATTTGCTGCCAGTCTGCCATGAAGTGTAGCCCTCTCTCTAATTCCTGAACCGCGATTATATCGGGAGTTATGATGGAAGGCTAGTGTTTTGGCGAGGAAATCAGACGCTTCTCTCAGGTTCCATTTTCTGATTTCCTTTGCAAGCCAACTCGGAATTCGGCTTTAAAAAGAAAAAAGGAGGGTCGCGGTTGGCGAGTCCCCCCTGTCATCAGGGTGCATCTACTTATCACAGTATGCCATTAATGGGGTGAGGGGTAAAACCCCTCTCAGCGGATCTTCGTAAAAAATACATGGATCTTTCGATAAGGCTTCACAAAAATCAGTGTTTTTGCGGTGAAGCAAGCACAATGATGCGTTTGATGTGTCTACTGAGTACAAATCGCACTTAGAGCCTGATCAAATTGCGACTTCACCTTAGCCTTGATTCAGCTTCTTTGCCAAGAGTTGATTGGTCAGTTTTGGATCTGCCCGTCCTCCGGTTTCCTTCATCACCTTACCCACAAAGAATCCTAAAAGCTTCGTCTTCCCGGCGCGATACTGTTCTAGCTCATTCGGATTCGCTGCCAGAACGGCATCGATCGCTGCTTCGATCGCGCCCGTATCTGAAATTTGAATCAGTCCTTTCTTCTCGATCAGTTCCTTTGCCGAGCCACCTGTGGTCAGTAATTCTGGCAAGACATCTTTCCCAATTTTGTTACTGATCGTGCCGTCTTCAATCAGGGCAATCAATTCCGCCAAGGTTTCAGGCTGCAATGCCAATTGAGAAATACTCAGTCGCTCCTGATTTAGATAAGCACTGATATCTCCCATAATCCAATTAGCTGCCAGTTTGGGATTTGCTTTCGCTGCGATCGCTGCTTCAAAATAGTCCGCGATCGCTTTGTCCTCGGTCAAGATTCTCGCATCGTAAGCGGATAGCCCTAACTCATCTTCATAGCGATGCCGTTTCTGATTCGGCAATTCCGGCAGTTGAGATTTCCACTCTGCTAATTGCGTCGGAGCAACCTCGATCGGACCTAAATCAGGTTCCGGGAAATAGCGATAATCGCTGGATCCTTCTTTGATCCGCATACTAATCGTGCGTTGTGCGCCTTCTTCCCACAATCGAGTTTCTTGAACAATCTTTTCACCGTTCTCGATCGCAGCAATTTGCCGTTCAATTTCGTAATCGATCGCTTTTTGAATGGCGCTAAACGAGTTCATATTCTTGATCTCGACTTTCACACCGAATTCTTCTTGCCCAATCGGACGGACGGACACATTCACATCACAGCGCAGTGAGCCTTCCTGCATGTTGCCATCGCTGACTCCGAGATAGCGCATGATCCGGCGAATTTCTTGCGCATATTCAGCCGCTTCTAATCCGGTACGCAGATCGGGTTCCGAGACAATCTCACACAAAGGCACACCCGCGCGGTTGTAATCAACCAGAGAATAGGTCGATCCCGCCAGTCGATCGCTGCCTCCATGCACCAGTTTGCCTGCATCTTCTTCCATGTGCAGTCGCGTGATCCCGATGCGTTTCGTCTTCGCTTTGCCGTTTTCATCCAACAGCGGTTTGCCTTTGTTGTCAGTCAGTTCGATTTCGATCCAGCCATGTTCTGCGATCGGCAAATCGTATTGTGAGATTTGGTAATTTTTCGGTAGGTCAGGATAAAAATACTGTTTACGATCAAACTTACTGTAGGGTGCAATTTGGCAATTTAACGCTAGCCCAGCCTTAACTGCATATTCCAGCACTTTCTGATTCAAAACGGGCAATACCCCTGGCATTCCCATGCACACAGGATCGATATTGACGTTCGGATCAGTGGTGAACTTGGTTGAGCTATCGGAAAAAATCTTGGTCTCAGTGTTTAACTGGCAATGAGTTTCAAGACCGATAATCGCTTCATACTGAGTTTTAGCGGGAGCAGCAGTAGTCATGGCAAATCATACGCCTGTAAAAAGGTTTATTCATTTTAAATGATGAAGGTTGATTTAGAAGAGGTAGGGAGTAGGGAGTGGGGAGTAGGAAAAAGAATTTATCCCCTACTTCCCCACTCCCACTCCCCCCACCCGAACCGAGACAACGTAGGCTAAAATTGCTACACCCTGAAAAAGACTGAGTAAGATTGAGAAAACTTCCCGATCGGGAACCGAGGAATTTGGAATGCTGGTTTGCCCTCAATGCCAATTTGAGAACCCAGAAGAGCATAACTTTTGTCAGGCGTGCGGAACTTCATTAGTTGAAAAACCCTGCCCCAATTGTGATGCACTGGTCGATTGGAGTACTTATGAATGCCCAAAATGCGGCGCGATTACGGGAACCGTGCGATCGCTAGCAGTCATTCCTCCAGGAGGGACTTGGCAACTTGAGTCACGCTATCAAATTCTCGACGCGACCCAATCGCTGATTCAAGTTCTCGATCGCGAACCGCTCAAACCTGCGATGATTGATGTCCCGCCAACGAGTGCCATACCTTATCTCGAATTAGAACCCTACTTACATCAAATTCTGCCCTTGCTTTACAACGCCTGGCATGAGGAAGAGCGAGACTTTCTGGTGTTAGAAGCGCGATCTCAGTTCACTCAACTCGCTACCTTTCTCAAGCACAATAAGCAAATTCCGATGCTGCAAATTCTGCATTGGTTTTATGAAATGGTGGATCTCTGGGAAGTTCTCGAACCCCATCACCTGACTCAGAGCTTGCTGAGTTTGCCCAATCTTCGACTCGATGAAGATCACCTGCTGTGTCTCGAACAACTGCTACCCAACAGCGCAACTGCGCCGACCCTGCGAAACTTGGGTACAATCTGGCAAACACTGCTTGCTCAATTGACTCAGACTCAATCTGCGTCTTTGCATCTCCTGATTGCTGATCTCTGTACCGAATCTGTTTCCACACCTGACCAATTAAGATCACGGCTAAAAGCGATCGCCCAAGAAACCCAAGCTGATTTAATTGACTCTGAGATTGAGATCATGTCTGACCCACAAGTGCCCGATTTTCCCCAAGCTCCGATTCCCAACTCCGAAGTTCCACCTGAAGAGATCGTCACGGTATTTGCCGATTCGGAGCCAGATTCAGAAGGCGATGATATGCCCACGATCGTGCTGCCGATGCTATTGTTTAGCCTTGACGATGCAGGTCGAACCGATATTGGACGGCAGCGAACTCACAACGAGGATTGCTTCGGGATCGATGCAATCATTGATAAGGTACAGTCTCCTACAGGCAGATTAGTGAAAGCACGTGGGCTGTACATCCTGTGCGATGGCATGGGCGGACATGCCAGTGGAGAAGTGGCAAGCCAAATGGCACTGGATTCTCTCAGAGCATTCTTCCGGCAATATTGGCGCGAGATTGATGCAGGCAAAATTCCTGCCAAGTTGCCTGCGGCAGATGTCATTCGGGATGCGATTCAGCAGGCGAATAAGGCGATTTATAACGTCAATCAGGAAGGACTAAAATCAGGCAGTGGCAGAATGGGGACGACTCTAGTCATGCTGCTGGTTCAAGATACGGAAGCCGCAGTCGCGCATGTCGGAGATAGCCGCATGTATCGCTATACCCGCAAGCTCGGTTTGCAACAAGTGACGCTCGATCATGAAGTGGGACAACGCGAAATTCTACGAGGCGTTGAGCCTGAAATCGCATACGGTCGCCCAGATGCCTACCAACTGACTCAGGCATTAGGACCACGGGACGAGTATTTTGTGAATCCAGATGTGCAGTTCTTTGAAATTAACGAAGATATGGTGCTCATTCTGGCATCGGATGGCTTAACTGATAATGATCTGCTGGAAACGTATTGGCAAAGTCATATTGACCCAATGTTGAGTTCGCAGACCAATCTGGATCAGAGTGTCGCGAATTTGATTGAGTTGGCAAATCAATACAATGGGCACGACAATATTACCGCGATCGCAGTTC
Source organism: Leptolyngbya sp. UWPOB_LEPTO1 (assembly GCF_017302695.1). NCBI lineage: Bacteria > Bacillati > Cyanobacteriota > Cyanophyceae > Leptolyngbyales > Leptolyngbyaceae > Leptolyngbya > Leptolyngbya sp. UWPOB_LEPTO1. The sequence continues at coordinate 196,844 of NZ_JAFLCJ010000002.1, forward strand.
GAGCTAAGGTTCGCCCCAATTTGGATCAGTTGCGGTAGAGATAATCTGCTTTTAAGTCAGGACGATATTTCTCGAAATAAGCACGATCGTTGGGTGTCCAACAATTGATCCAAATTTCGGATTCATCAATGTTGTATTCTGTCTTTCCCCGGTTTAGACCGCGAGCCTGAGCGAGTTCCAAGGGACAATCAACCCAGATTGTGAACCCATAATAGGAGCATAAATCTGGATGGAGTACGCTGATGCCTTCAATGATCAAATAATTTGAGGCAGGAAGCTGTTTTAAGTTTCCTAACTTGCCTTGTTCCCAATCGAAGACTTGATAGGTAATGGGCTGATTTTGATGGGCTGGAATAATGACTTGCTGTCTGAGTCGATCTCGATCGAACACAATCCAATCTTCGGATAGAACATTGCAATCGGGAAGCCAGAATTCGTCGATCGAAACAGTCTCAACGCTTTCTAATTGTTGAGCGAGTTCTCTAGCAAGCGTACTTTTTCCAGAGCCGCCAAAGCCAGAGATGCCAATTAGAAAAGGTGGAGACTGAAACCGCGATCGAATTTGATCTGCAATCTGCAAAATCATATCTATAGCAAAACGGGCGAAACTCAAATGGATCGCCCGTTTCAAAAAAATTAGTCTTCTTCCCAACTCTCAACCGCTAATAGTTCACTGACCGGATCTTTCATTGAAAACTCGAATGCTTCTAATTCTTGTTTCCAAAAGCTCCAATCATCCCCATAAAGCAGTGCGATTTTCCAAAGACTATCATTTGGCTTCAGCAGCTTCGAGTCCACTAATTTTTGAACTTGACGCTGCAACTTCTCCATCGGATGAGCAACCTGTAGGTTCATACCTTTGATTTACCAAAATTCAATTGAGTTGTACAAATGTTGCATACGGGCTACAGCCAGAAGACATATCACTGAGGAGGTGTCTGTTTCTTACGGCGCATTGCCATTCCAGCTACTAATATTAGCTTACTTTTTTGAGTTTTTGACAAGTCGTTTCAACAATTCGCTTTCGGATTGCCGTACATACACCGGGAAGCATTGAAATTTATTGTTTCTTGATTTCCCGATCCGTAAATCTACCCTGAATCTATTTCTAGATTAAGATGCGCCCCGTATTTTCTAAGCAGTTGTACTGCTTATGAAACCAGAATTGGATGCCCTCCAATTTTAGCAAGATAGTCGATCGTAGGGTGCATCGATCGTGTTGCAATCCCTTGACAGGGATATGTCTATGCAAGTTCTAAAGCCTCGCATCTAGACCCTGCGGATGAAATCCGCCAAAGCAAACTATGCAAGAAGTCTACTAGACAATGGTGATTGAGCACGTTGTTGCAACAATAGCCCATACTCTAAACTTTCAACGACAGCTTGATAGGACGCTTCCAGGATATTTCCTGAGACTCCTACCGTTGCCCAACGTTGAACACCGTTACTTGACTCAACGAGCACACGCGTTTTGGCGGAAGTTCCCGCTGCACCATCAAGAATTCTAACTTTGTAGTCTGTGAGGTAAAAGGTTTCAATCTCAGGATAGACCGTGATCAAGGCTTTGCGTAAGGCTGCGTCTAAAGCAGAAACAGGTCCATTCCCTTCTGCGGCTTCCAGAATTTCTTTGCCTGCGATCGCAACTTTCACCGTTGCTAACGATCGCGCGCGTCCACAATAACTATGCGTTGGGGCTGCCTCTGCCATCATGTCGTAATGCACCTGAAATCCTCGAACTTCAAAGGGTGCATTTCTCTCTCCCAAAGCCTGCCGAATCAGCAATTCAAAGCTCGCTTCTGCGGCTTCAAACTGATAGCCATCTTGCTCTAGATGCTTCAACGATTCAAGAATCTCCCGACAGGTGGGATCTTGACGATCGAGATTGAATCCCAAAGATTTTGCTTTTGCCAGGATGTTGCTAATTCCGGCTTGCTCTGAAATCACAATTCGCCGACCGTTCCCTACCAGTTCTGGCTGCAAATGCTCGTAAGTAATTGGATTACGCTGCACTGCGCTGACATGCAATCCACCTTTGTGGGCAAATGCAGACAATCCGACAAATGCCGCATGATCATCTGGCGCAAGATTTGCGACCTCACTGACAATTCGACTGACTTGGGCAAGCGTCGCGAGTTGCTCAGCCGATAAACAGTCATAGCCTAATTTCAATTGCAAGTTCGGAATTACCGAGCAGAGATTGGCATTGCCGCAGCGTTCACCATAGCCATTGATCGTGCCTTGAACCATTGTTGCGCCAGCATTGACCGCCGCGATCGCATTTGCAACCGCCAAATCACAGTCATTATGCGGATGGATGCCGATTTTCACATCTCCAACTGCATTTCTCACATCTCTCACAATCTGCTCAATCTCATGCGGTAATGTTCCGCCATTGGTATCGCAGAGAGTTATCCATTCTGCTCCTGCTGCGATCGCGCTTTTCAAGGTTGCAAGCGCATACTCTCGATTGTGCTTATAGCCATCAAACCAATGCTCTGCATCATAAATGACTTGGCGATCGTGGCTTCTGAGATACGCGATCGTGTCTTGAATCATCGCGAGATTTTCGTCGAGCGTAGTTTGTAAGCCTTCGGTGACATGCAAATCCCAGGACTTGCCAACAATCGTGATCCACTTTGTTCCGGCTGCTAAAATCGGCTGCAACATTGGATCAGTTGCAGCCGTCTTTCCAGGACGGCGAGTGAAGCAGAACGCAACGATTTCAGCCTGACTCAGCGGTTGCTCTTTGAGGTGCCAGAAGAATTGCACATCTTTGGGATTTGCTCCGGGCCATCCGCCTTCGATAAAAGGAATCCCGAGTCGATCGAGTTCTCGCGCAATGCGGATCTTGTCTTCGACTGAAAATGAAATCCCTTCTCGCTGAGCACCATCGCGCAATGTTGTATCGTAAATCGATAAAGAGATTGGAGTCATACGTTTGACTCTAAAAAAATTAAGACAGCTTCCTATTCTGAAAGACTGAGAAACCTTCCAGAGTGACCATTTGCAAAACTTAATTCAACGAGGTGCGAAATGCCGCAAATTACAGCCCAGGGAAAGACGATTGAATGTGAATCCGGTGCAAATTTACGTCAAGTTTTGCTCAAAAACGGAATTGATCTCTACAATGGCGGTTCTACTGTGATTAACTGTCACGGCATCGGAACTTGCGGAACCTGTTCAGTTGAAATTGAAGGAGAAGTTTCGCCGATGGAATGGCGCGAAAAAACTCGCCTTTCTCTGCCACCCCACAATCCTGAAAAATCTCGTCGTTTAGCCTGTCAAGTTCGCGTGTTAGGTGATATTCGGGTTACAAAACACAGTGGATTTTGGGGACAAGATGACGCGATTCAATGGGAATAATGCCTGCTTCAGCGTTAACGATAAATTGACATCATGATCACTGAATAGCACAGTAGAAGTAACAAAACCCGCCAAGGCTATGCGCATGAGTGCATCCTCAAACTGGCGGGTTTCTCAATATCATGGACTTTTCAAAAGATTAGAAGAGTCGCTGCATTTGGCTAGAGCGATAAAATCATAGAACAGTACAATTATTGGGGCGCAAACCCTAGCGCTATACTTTACACAAAGAGCGTTTTTTGCCCGCGATCGGGCTTTCTAGAAAAGAAACATTACGTCAGGCAAGTGTTATGAATCCGACTGGAAGAATTGTGGGTGGGGGATTGGTCTTAATCGCATTGTTATGGATTTTGCGAATTGCAGGAGCCTTACCTTTTAGCGATCGCTCAATCAATCAAGTGGCAGCACAAGTTCCCCAAGATCGTCCTCCCATCTCAGATCTTGATGCCTCGCGCACCACGATCGCGAACTTCAATCCTCCAACAACAACTCAGCCGTTAAATCCGAATGGAACAACATCGGGGAATGGTTCTTCCACGATTGGAGATTTGGCAAATGCTCCGGGAACGAGTACTGCTAACTCAGGCACTTCGACAGGCAGCACAACCAGACCGAGCGGAGCCACAACACGACCCGCAATTCGAGGAGCTTGGTAATCGATGCAACGTGAGGTGTTGATCATCGGTGGCGGTATTATCGGACTCGCGATCGCGATCGAACTTAAATCTCAAGGCGCGGCAGTGACCATTCTCTGCCGCGATTTTGCTGAAGGGGCAACTCATGCAGCAGCAGGAATGCTCGCGCCTCAAGCAGAAGAACTTCCGCCCAGTCCGATGCTCGATTTTTGTCTAGAGAGTCGGGCGCGCTACCCCGATTGGATTCATAAGCTCGAATCTTTAACCGGAATGAATGCTGGATACTGGGCTTGTGGCATTCTTGCACCCCGGTATCAAGTCAGTGCCCATGATCAATGGCTCGATCGAGCCAGTTTACTCACGCATCAAGCAGACCTCGGTGAAGAAGTCGTTGGAGGCTACTGGTTCCCGCACGACGCGCAAGTGGATAATCGCGCGCTAGCAAAAGTGCTATGGATGGCAGCAAAAGAGCTAGGAGTCGAAATTCAAACCGGAATCAATGTTGAGCGATTTGCATTTGATACCAACATTAATTATCTAGAGACAAATCAGGGAACTTGGAAAGCCGATCATTACGTTCTGGCAACCGGAGCTTGGGCACAAGAACTGCTGCCGATTCCCGTTTTTCCCAGAAAAGGGCAAATGCTTGCAGTGCAAGTTCCCGACCCTGCAAGGCTGCCACTGCAACATGTGTTGTTTGGAGACGCTTACATCGTGCCGCGTCAGAATGGGCGCATTATTATCGGCGCAACTAGCGAGAATGTTGGATTTCAGAGAGGCAATACTGCGATCGGCATTCACACGTTGTTAGCAAAGGCCATACGACTTTACCCCCCGATCCAGAACTTTGCATTGCAAGAGATTTGGTCGGGGTTCCGACCTGCAACACCGGATGAACTGCCGATTTTGGGCGAAAGTCCCTATGCTAATTTGACGCTAGCCACTGGGCATTACCGGAATGGGATTTTACTGGCTCCGATTACGGGTAGTGCGATCGCGCAATTTGTCTTCACGCAAAAGTCTGACTCTCGCCTAGAAGCTTTCCATTATTCGCGGTTTTCATAGATTCTCTAGGTTTGGGAGGGGGCAATTTTCGGCATAATGGATATCCGCAATCCGCGATCGAGGCAGCATTATGCAAACTTTAGAAAAACCCCTAGACAAGAATTTAGAGGACAGTTTAATCATCGCAGGACGCAAATTTCGCTCCCGCTTGATGACTGGAACCGGAAAATATCGCAATTTCGATGAGATGCGTCAAAGTATTGATGCGAGTGGCTGTGAAATTGTCACAGTCGCTGTGCGGCGCGTACAAACGCAGGCTCCTGGACATGAAGGACTCGCGGAAGCGATCGATTGGAACAAGATTTGGATGCTCCCGAATACCGCAGGTTGCCAAACCGCTGAAGATGCGATTCGAGTAGCACGACTAGGACGGGAGATGGCGAAACTGTTGGGACAAGAAGACAATAATTTCGTCAAACTCGAAGTGATTCCTGATGCGAAGTACCTTCTCCCTGATCCCATTGGCACACTAGAAGCGGCTGAACAATTGGTGAAAGAAGGTTTTGCCGTCCTGCCTTACATCAATGCAGATCCACTGCTGGCCAAGCGATTAGAAGAGGTAGGATGCGCAACCGTGATGCCATTGGGGTCTCCAATTGGTTCAGGTCAAGGGATTCGGAATGCGGCAAACATTCAGATCATTATCGAGAATGCCAAGGTTCCGGTCGTAGTAGATGCAGGGATTGGGACTCCCAGTGAGGCAGCGCAAGCGATGGAATTTGGTGCGGACGCATTGTTGATCAATACCGCGATCGCTCAAGCAGCGAATCCGGCAGCAATGGCGCGGGCAATGGGATTAGCTGCTGAAGCCGGTCGTTTGGCATATCAAGCAGGTCGAATTCCGGTCAAGGCGTATGCAAGTGCGAGTTCGCCGTTAACGGGCAGGATCAACGATTAATCAAAGGGTGACTTCGTCACCTGCATTCATTGTGCAAAGTAGGGAGATGCGGGGCAATAACCTTAATTTCAGACCCTCTCCCTATCTCCCATCAGATTGATCGTGCTGTACTAATCTACAATTCGATCCAAAGCCCGATCGCTCTTTAAATAAGCTGAGTAAACATAGAGCGATTGCGGATCGACTTGATCCGACTGCATCTTGTAATCGTGCGTGGCGAATTCGATTTGTAGCATTAAGCGATCGTGGCGAATCGGGGGCATTCCTTTGTGGAAGCACAAGGTATCTTCGGCAAACCCAAACCCTGCATTGCCACATACTGTCACTAATTTATCGATTCCGTAAGTCTCAACAATCTCAGAATCTCTAAATCGCTTTCTCACCCATTCGTGAGCAAATCGTTTTCGACGATGCGTGCCTTGAATACAGGCATGAGCACCCGTGAGTGAATCGACATTCGTGAGATAGAAAAAGAATTTGATAAAGCGGTAATCATCAAGATCGTAATGAAACAGTTGCGCTGCTTTACGACGAGCGTGTAAAGAGGCTTCTGTTGCAAAGCTCCACCAAAGCTGACTACTAATCAAAATTGGCTCGGTTCCTAAATACTCTGCTGCGATCGACAACAATGTGGGATCTTGAGTCAACCGCTCGATCGCAGGACAATTCTCCACCGTATTGAAATAGTGCGCCGTGACAAATGCCCGGTGATACCATTGTTGCGCTTCTCGCTTGCGGGTGTAGTGAAAGCCATATTCCGGTTTACGATCGCCATAACAAGGGTACTGCTTTGCATAAGTAATGATGTCTTCGCGCAGATCCGGCGGCAAATTCAAACCTAAGTAAATTCCGTCCTTGACTAAAGACTGCACGACTGTCTCAGGAGCAGTTTCGGGAAACGCAGACTCGCCTGAAAATCGAGCGATCACGCTTGCACGGGATCTGAACCGATGGATCAGCGATCGCACTGCACCAAACCGTCCTAACTTCCGCATCAGTAGCCAATTTGGATTTTTAGTGATCCCTCGAAACAACTCGTAGCCGTAGTCATACGCATCATGGTAAAAATTGCGCAGCCAATAGAAACCTAAGAACACATCCGTCTCCACTCAAACAGATTTGATAACTAATGATTGATGAGCCTTCATTTCACCCTTACAGGAGACTACAGAGACTCCCGGTAAGTTTTTAAATACTTCATGATTATTCCCGCTCAAGGATGAAGTTTTGACAAACTTAATGGCTTTATTTCGCAAGAAAACTCATAGATTTGATGAATCAAAAGGGATAAAACTAAATAATTAAAACCTGAATTATATAGAAGCAAAACACTTTTTTGATTACCTGAAATAGCGAATTCGCAAAGCTTTCGTCAAACTTAATGTAATTGTTAAATACAAAAAGTTCTTCTGAATAATGTGGGCTAAGAAAATCTATAGGGTAAAATCTGCCAAAACAGGTTACATTGCTCTAAGTGATATGACATTCCTCACCTCGCGCACTTATGAGGATTCTTAAAACAGTTCGGATCGCGGTGAGAAAGTTTGAATGACCTAGATAGCGTTGACGTAGGAGTGAACTTCCAGCTTTATGTTTGACTGTATTGTTGTTGGAGCAGGTCCCGCCGGCGGAACTGCTGCTTACCATCTCGCAAAACGCGGACGTTCAGTTTTAGTGTTAGAGAAAGACGCTCTGCCTCGTTACAAACCCTGTAGCGGCGGAGTTTCACCTGCGATCGCGCAATGGTTCGAGTTTGATTTCAGCCCCGTCATTTCTCGCAAAGTCAATACAATCCGCTATACCTGGAAGCTCGGTGATCCGGTCGATGCGACACTGGAAACGCCTGAACCGATGTGGATGGTACGCCGTGATGAGTTTGATCAATTTGTGATCAAACAAGCTCAGCAAGTCGGTGCAGAAGTTCGAGACGGAACGGCGGTAACGGGGATCGAATTTAAAGGCGATCGCTGGCTCGTTCAGACCACCGCTGGATCTCTAGAAGCAAAGTATCTAATTGCCGCAGATGGTGCAAAGGGTCCGATGGCAAAATGGCTCGGATTCAAAGAGCGCAAGACGCAAATGGGTGCAGTCATGGAAGCACCTCATGCGATCGGGCAAACGGCTCAATTTGATTTCGGCATGTTGAAGAACGGATTTATCTGGAATTTACCGAAATCCGAAGGGTTCAGTGCCGGAACTGCATCATTTAGAGGCAACGATAAGACCGACTTTGATAAAGCCTTGTCGAATTATGCAAAAGAGGCTGGATTCAATACGAGCGGCGCACAGATTTATACCCATCCGATCGTATTTTGGGACGGGGATCAAGTCTTACATACTCAGAATGCAGTCCTTGCTGGAGAAACGGCAGCGATCGTTGATCCAATGACCGCAGAAGGCATTCGTCCTTCGATGTTTAGCGGCATGAAAGCGGCAGAAGCGATTGATCAAGCACTCAACGGCAATGCAAACGCGCTTGCTGAATATACCAACGTGATTCAGCAAGAGTGGGGCAGCGATATGGTTTGGGCACAACGATTAGCAAATCTGTTTTATCGAGTTCCGGGGATCGGGTACAAGGTGGGTGTGAAACGTCCGACTGCAACCGATCGTTTGGGCAAAATTATGTGCGGTGAGTTGCGTTATGCAGATGTAGCCACCCGCGCATTGAAGCGTTTAGGCGGTGGATTGATCCCTGGAATGGGCGGTTAGTCTAGCTTTTAATGAAGCAAAGCCTCGGAATTAATCTAAATTCCGAGGCTTTGTTATGCTGACTAATGATAGGTAGAGTTTTGGGAATGCGATGAAAACTCGTAGCTTTACAGTCATTATCTCTAAAGAAGACGACATGTATATTGCCGAATGCCCAGAAGTTGGCACAGTTGATCAAGGTGAAACGATCGAACAAGCTGTTGCCAGACTGAGAGAAGCAACCCGTCTGTATCTTGAAGAATTTCCGACCTGCACTCAGCAACGCATTCCCTAAGCTTTTTGCTCGTAGTAGCTAGAAATATGCTCGTAAACATGTTGCGGAAATTCTAGATCTCGATAGACATTACAAGCATCGGGATCATCAGGATTTGGACAAATTGGAAAGTTTTGATGCTGCTGCCAATCTAAAACACGATCGCGTTTCGGTGGATTGTAATCTTTGCCTTGAACCTGCTGATAAAGCGATTTTGCTTCCGCCTCACTGCATTCTTCATCTTTCAGAAGATACTCGATCACCTCTTCCTGCGAAAGAAAATGCCGAGCCACCATTGCGAAAACTAAACGCCCATAATGCTCGATATTTTCGCCCGCATCTAACGCATCCAGTAAATGCGCCATCATGTCACTTTTTCTCAAATCTTCGACAGACATAGACTTCTCAATAAATTGATCTACTATGACTGTTGTAGAACTGATGATCTAAGATGACTTCTGCCAAAAGATTCAAATGATCCGCATCAAGCTGATCCAAAGAATGATCTGATTCACATCAAACATCAGCCGATTACAATCGGGTCTAATGCTCGATCGTGCCATTGCCGCTGCGACCATTCCGAAACATAAGGACGCAGAACAAATTTCACAGGTTCACCATCCATCACGTCAATTCGTAGAAAAGAATAAGGACGCTGTTTGTCCTTTCCTTGCCCAGTTCGTCCGACAAAAAGTTGAGACTTCGCCACAATGCGATCGTCTTCTTCAATCTCGGTTCCCTCCTCTCGTTGTCGTCGCAAACTATAGCCACTCCCACCACAGATTACCCAATTAATATTGGAATCTGCATGTCCAGTCTCAACTGTCCGAAGGTACTCAAAACAATGAGCGTGACCCGTAAGCACAAGATCAACAATCGAGCGCTCCTTGATATCAACCGCTTTCGCTACATCATCAAAAACCTGCCGCAATCGATAGCGCACCGCATGAGTTTGTGCTTGATACCATTTCGTCGCCTCGGTCACATAGGGGGGATGATGAAAATAGATAATTCTGCCTCGCACGTCAGGAGAATTGAGCGATGCAATTAAGCGATCGCGTAACCAGTCTAACTGCTCATAATCTGTCACCGATGCTTCTGTATTCAATTGCTTATCAATGTCAAGCTGAATCTCTTCAAGTTGTTGAAGTTTGACACGAATATCGTCTGCTGCGTCTGACTGTTCGGGTTGATTGACATTTAAGCGAGAGAGTTCTTGTAGCAACTGTTGCATTTCTTGCTCGATCTCGTTACGACGATCAAGTAATTTCCCACGGTCTTCTTGAGTACTCGAAGGCACAATCGGCTCATTAAATGTATTGGAGTCGAGGGCAAAGAAATCAATCCCGCCGTAACGGAACGTATAGTAGCGGTTTGGCAAACGAGTAAATAACCCAGGCTCGTATTTTAAGCACCGTCCCGTTGAAGTTTCAGCCGTGTAATGTCGATCGAGATGTTCGGCTAAATGCATTGGGTCTTTCAACCACAACGTGTCCATGAACGCTTGGGCAAATGCTTTTCCTTGATAAGATCCATGAAAACGAATATCGAGATCAATCTTTTTTCGTAATAACAGTCTCAATGGATAAGAAATCTGAGCTAATACACCATAAAATAGGGTTAAATCATAATAATCATGATTTCCCAACACAGGTAAGAATGGGAAGTTAAACACCATTTGATCAAACTTAATCTTGGTCGGTGTTTCTCCCCCAACTAAAAATTCTCGGTAAGGCTCAATAAAATTTTGGGGATAAAATTCACTAGAGCCAACAAGATAAACGACATCTCCAGTATGTAAAACAAACCGACATTCGTCCTTATGAAGCAACATCTGCTCAGCAATTTGGCGTTGGGGAAAATGCCCAGGGTGTCGTCCCGATCCACTATCACCAATCACCAAGAAAGAAAAAGCATTTTGTTCGCGCGGATCATCAATGACAAAACGGGTTTGATCAATTCCGCGATCGCGCAAACTAGGGGCTTTCCACTGCACCCGCTCCTGCATTTTTTGAATTTTGAGTGCAGTAGAGGGTTCCGAAACAAATCTCATCATGATCAATCTCGATACATGATTAAATTCTGAACGCTGAAACCCGAATTTTCAACCATCTGTGTAATCCTGGATCAATGCGTAAATTTCTAGCTTTCTAAGGAACCCATCATGGACGACAAGTTAATGTTAATGATTCCGGGACCAACCCCTGTCCCTGAACAGGTCTTATCGGCAATGGCAAAGCATCCGATCGGACACCGGAGTGGCGATTTTGGCAAAATTGTGGCAGAAGTCACGCAAAATCTCAAATGGCTCCACCAAACGCAAAATGATGTCTTAATCCTCGCAGCAAGCGGGACAGGCGCGATGGAAGCCGGGATTATTAATTTTCTTAGCCCAGGCGATCGCGTTTTGGTCGGAACGAATGGAAAATTTGGCGAACGATGGGCAGAAGTGACGGATGCCTATGGGTTGCAAACCGAACGCCTTTCAGTAGATTGGGGGAAACCGCTTGATCCAGAAGCATTCCGTCAACGCTTGGAAAGTGACACTGACAAGCAGATCAAAGCGGTCATTGTTACCCATAGCGAAACTTCAACGGGTGTGATCAACGATCTCAAAACGATCAGCAGCTACGTTAAAGCACATGGAGCGCTGATGATGGCAGACACCGTGACCAGCCTCGGTGCAACCAGCGTGCCCGTGGATGAGTGGAGCTTGGATGTGGTGGCATCGGGTTCACAGAAAGGCTACATGATCCCGCCTGGATTGGGATTTGTTGCAGTCAGCGCAAAAGCTTGGGAAGCCTACAAGACGGCAAAACTGCCTCGGTACTATTTGGATTTAGGCAAGTATCGCAAGTCGAGCGCAAAAGATACCACGCCGTTTACGCCTGCGATTAATTTGTTCTACGCGATGCAAGCCGCGCTGAGAATGATGAAAGCTGAAGGCTTGGAGAATATTTTTGCGCGTCATGAACGCCTGCGCCAAGCTGCACGGGCTGCTGTAAAAGCGTTGAATATGCCTTTGTATGCAGCAGATGAGTGTGGCAGTCCAGCGATTACTGCGGTGATGCCAAACGGAGTCGATGCAGAACAAATTCGCTCTGTGATGCGGAAACGATTTGATATTGCGCTGGCAGGTGGACAAGACCATCTCAAAGGCAAAATCTTCCGAATTGGGCACTTGGGATTTGTCAGCGATCGAGATTTATTAACCGCGATCGCGGCGCTGGAAGCGACGTTACAAGAATTAGGCTATGACAGTTTCACGCCTGGGGCAGGAATTGCAGCAGCGGCGAAGGTTATCTCGAATTCCTAATTGAACTGCCGCGTTTCGGCTACGCTCACCGCTCAGTGCTGAAGATCTTTAGGTTCCAGTGCCTTTGCGGATTGATCGCAGCCGAAACCCAATCCTCAAGATGTCACTCGCGCTAATTCTGTATTCAAAGGGAATTCTGGGAAAGTGTTACTTTTCAGAACCCCCCTATGAGTCGTTCCGTTTCGATCGCATCAAATCTCCAAGACCTTCAGACTTTAATTCTGTCTTTTCATCCGGTCATCGCGATCGAAACCGTCGAAGAAGAGCGGGTACAAGACTTACTCAGAACAGCAACGCAAGAAATGGGCTTATCGTTGTTTGAGTGGAGCATGACTCAGGGATTAGTTCGTGTCTCTCAGAGCGATCGCTGGACAAATGAGTATGCTCCGCCCGGACAAACTACTTCTGGGTACGAAAACTCAGGCGATCCGCTAAAGCTGCTCGAAACAATTCAATCTTTAAACATCCGAGGAGTCTTTTTACTCAAAGATTTTGCGCCACACCTCGAAGATGCAAAGACAGCCCGGCAGTTTCGAGAACTAGTGCAATTGTTTGGGCAAACGCGATCGGTGATTGTTCTAGTGGGGGCTGAGATTGCATTGCCCGTCGAACTTGCACATGATGCTTGCTTTTATGATCTCAAACTTCCAGGACGAGATGAATTGCTGCAAGCTGTTCAAGACATTGTGCGATCGCTGCGCGTCAAAAATCGGGTGCAAGTCGAAGTTCAAGATCAAGACTTACAACTTCTCGTGAAATCGCTTAGCGGGATGACCTTAAAACAAGCGCGTCAAGTAGTAGCTTATGCCGCTTTAGAAGATGGCAAACTGACGGCGCAAGATGTGCAGCGAATTCTGCAACGCAAAGCGCAGATTATTCAAGAAGGCGGCGTTTTAGAGTATTTCCCGATGGATGATACGCCGCTTGATTTGGGCGGTTTTACCGGACTCAAACAATGGCTTGCTTATGCCAAGGTTGGATTTAGTCCGCAAGCTCAAGCCGTGAATTTGAAACCACCCAAAGGAATTTTAATTGTCGGGATTCAAGGCTGCGGAAAATCTCTGGCAGCAAAAGCAATCGCGCGCGCCTGGAAGATGCCCCTGTTAAAGCTCGATGCAGGTCGGCTGTATGACAAATATGTTGGTGAATCGGAGAAGAATTTCAGACATGCGATCGCACTTGCTGAATCGATGGCTCCCGCCGTGTTGTGGATTGATGAAATCGAAAAAAGCTTAGGCAACAATGGTGGAGATGCGGACGGCGGTTTGAGTCGGCGAATGTTTGGATCATTTCTCACCTGGATGCAAGAAAAAACAGGCGAAGTCTTCGTGATTGCTACCGCAAATGATCTCTCCCAAGTCCCGCCAGAACTGTTACGCAAAGGGCGATTTGATGAAATCTTTTTTGTCGATTTACCGGACGATCGCGAACGCCTGACAATTCTACAAATTCATCTCACCCGCCGCCGCCAAAATCCAGAGACGTTAGATTTATCAGCTTTGATTGCTGCAACGGATGGATTTAGTGGTGCAGAGATTGAACAAGCAGTGATTACAGCATTGTACAAAGCGTTGTATTTAAATAAACCGTTAGAGACTGCACTGTTGTTAGAGGTGATTAAATCGACGGTTCCACTGTCGATTACGCGGCGTGAAGATGTGCAGCGACTTAGAGCGATCGCTCAAGAGCGGTTTGTTAGTGTTCGATAATTGCCGATTTCAATCGTGACCTCGCTCGACTTGTTCTTGGGGCACAGAATATGTTCGTTGCTCGAATCCCGCGACTTCAGATAGTGTATAGAGTGGGCGGTTTTTTACTTCTTCATAGATGCGCCCAATGTATTCTCCCAAAATTCCAATGCTGAGCAGTTGCACCGCACCTAAGAAGAAAATAGCGACTACGATGATAGTTAATCCAGTCAAGGGTGAAGCGGGATAAGCAATTCTCCAGTAAAACGTCAGCAGCATCATCACGATCGCAACTAAAGCAGCAAATAATCCTACATAGGTTGAAATCCGCAGCGGCACTTTCGAGAAGGAAACTAAGCCATTGATGGCTAACCCAAGTGATTTGTGAAATGTGTATTTCACATCGCCAGCAATTCGAGGATCGCGCTCGAATTGGATTGCAGTCTGAGAAAATCCAACCCACGATCGCAAGCCCCGAATGTAACGATTGCGCTCAGGCATTGCATTGAGTAAATCCACGACTTGACGATCCATCAAGCAAAAATCGCCTGTATCCGTTGGAATATCGACATCCGCAAGCTGTTTGAGCAATCGATAAAACACAAAAGCTGTCAAGCGCTTAAACCATCCTTCCTTGCGCCGCTGAGTCCGCTGAGCATACACCACTTGATAGCCTTGCCGCCACTTCTCAATCATGGCGGGAATCAGTTCGGGCGGATCTTGTAAGTCTGCGTCTAAGATGACAATCACGCGACCTCGAACATAGTTCAAGCCAGCCGTGACAGCAATTTGATGTCCGAAATTGCGAGCTAAGCTGAGATAACAAACGCGCGGATCGCGATCGTGTAATTCTCGAATTAACTGCAAAGACCGATCTCGGCTCCCATCATTGACCAAAATCAATTCAGATGGGGCATCGAGCCTGTCCATTAGCGCACTCACGCGACCATACAGCGCGGCGATCGTCTCTTCCTCATTGTAAATCGGAATAATTAGCGTGTACTTCGGTAAAAGCATCAAACCCACCTCCACAACAAGATCAACGCGATCGCACTTAGACTACTGACTGCAACGCCGATCGTAAAGATCGTTGTCCATCCATACCAAAGTTTGACCTCGGATTTTCCAGATGGAACGCGAATCTCGATCGTGCCATCTTTTGCCTTTGAGAGATCTAACTTCGCTTCATTTGCTTTTCCTTGCCAAGCCGGATGGTAGTAAGTTCTGAGTTTAAGGATTGCGGGTTCTGGCGTGTCGATATTCAGGACGCGAGATTGACCTGTCCAACGTTTGATATCAATTTTGGCAGTCTTAGGAGCTTCCATCACAGGAGCTTGACCTCGCAGAGGTTCTGGAATTTTGCCATCGTCTAGGGGCGGTCGATATTCTGGTAGATCGATGAGATTATCTGAGTACGGATCGTGAACAATCGCTTTGATCGTTTCCAGATTCATGATGGTTCCTCTGCCTGCATGATTCAAAGTGGGCAGACGGCGAGCAAGCTGAAAAGAGTATCTAAAATTTGCAACTAACACTGCCACAATGATCAGTGCAAATAGAATCTTCAGCCGCGATCGTTGCAGGGCATAGACCGCGATCGTGCAACTAATTCCCCCTGCCAGCGCGAACATTCCGAGTAGTCTCACCGGAAATTGCACCATCTGTAACGTTGGACTAGCTTCCCACACTGGAGCCGAGAGAATGCTCATCATGAAAGCAAGCGCGATCGCAAATCCTAGTACTCCCAATGCTGGACGCAACACTGTCTTGCGATTCCAAAGCGTTAACGCAATCGCTGAGAAAATTAAGATTGCGATGCCTTGATGGACATAGATGTAAGCCATTTTTTGTAATTGGCTAAGCGGCAACAATTGCAACTGTCCGCTGCCAATCATATTGGCTTGAAAGCCTCCGTTCACAGCTTTTAAGGCTTTGATATTGGCAAAAGACTGTTCTAGTACAGCAGGAAGCAGAAAGAATCCTGCAAGTCCAAATCCTATGCCTGCTGAGGCAAATAGTGGCAGAATTCGTTTCCAAGATTGCTGGATCATGAGCACGAAAAGATATCCGACCCAAGCGATTGTACAAAGCAGCAAGGTTGGAACATGGGTTAGTGCAACGACTGCCCAAAATAGAGCGAGCACAACTTTCCATCTCGGTTGCTCAAGTGCTTTATCTGTAAAGTACAACCCCAACGGCATCAACGGCTGAGCAAACAGCGCTGGAATTCCCCCAAAATAAGCTAAGTTTGTGAGTTGTGGAGCCGAAACATAGAATAATGCGCCGACAACCGCAGCTAATTTTCCCCACTTGCGTGCTGTGTAGATGTAGAATCCTAACCCGGAAATAAACAGAGCGATCGTACAAAGCACCGCGATCGTTTGCTGAATATCAAAGCCTGAACGCCTAAGCAGCGCACCGAGGTAGTAAACCAACGGGGGATAAAAAACAAAGGTGGGACTGCCGTATCCGTAGTTTGTTCCACCTAGCCAGCGGGGGTAAATCGTTTCCGTCAGCTCTAGAGCAAAGTGCTGAATCCAAGTCATATGCCAGGACAGATCGCCAAGTCCATTGATTCCATCTCGGAGCATTCGCCATGCGATCGCGATTGCGGCAAGGCTAATGAGGAGAATTGCGATTGTGTCGTAAACGCGCTTAGAAATCGAAGGACTTCGGGAAAGTCCAGAGAAAGAAGGAAACATAGTGGGGCAGATTCAAAGGGGCTTGAAGGTATTTTGCCCAATTTATTGGCGTGCTAGCGTTTGAATGCAGAATTCTCGAAGGTGCGGATAAGAAACGCTATCATCGTCACTCGCTTGACTCATTGCGAAGCAATTTCATAGTCAAGCACAGCTTGTTTGTATGACTGTTCTACCTTGATGAGATAGTAAGGAAACGTGCTAGCTGAAATTAAGGTTCAGCTAGTGATGCATATCAATCAGTTAAGTTAGTACTGATTCAGCTAGCACTTCTGAAGTTGATTGATAAAAGCTCAATGTAGAAACTATTGACGAGTTCGATCGAGTTTAGAAACGACTCCGCCAAATGCAAAATTTTGCACCATCTCGCTTGCCAGAAAGTCATGCGGAAAGCCAAGCTCGATCGTACTCACATCATTCAATCTCTGAAGCTGTTCTGAACTGAGTTCAAATCCTAAGCAATCCATGTTCTCCTTGAGTTGATCGAGCTTGCGCGAACCAATGATTGGAATGATGCTACCCGGTTGTTGACGAATCCAATTCAGTGCGACTTGCGACGGGAGCTTACCTATTTCAGCAGCAATATCGAGCACAGTTTGAGCGATCGCGAGTTGCTTTTCAGTGACCGGGCGCGAAGTATCAGGATTACTCAATCGTCCTTCCACAGGTTCCGGCTTGTTATATTTACCCGTTAAAACTCCTGCTCCAAGAGGACTCCAAGCCGTTACTCCAATCTCAAATGCTCGTGCCATAGGCAGGAGATCTCGCTCGGGAGTACGTTCAATCAGAGAGTACTCAATCTGTAGTCCGATAAACGAAGTCCAGCCGCGAAATTGCGCGATCGTATTTGCCTGAGAAATAATCCAGGCAGGTGTATCTGAGATGCCAATATAGAGAATCTTGCCTTGTCGAACTAAGTCATCAAATGCTCTCATGACTTCTTCGACAGGTGTTGTAAAGTCCCAAGCATGGAGCCAAAGTAGATCGATGTAGTCTGTTTCTAGGCGCTTCAAACTTGCTTCAACTGCTTGCACCATGTTTTTCCGATGATTGCCAGCAGCATTCACCCCGCCGTTGCCCATGTTGAGTGAGTACTTTGTAGCGAGTACCCACTTTTCGCGATCGCGTTTAATAAATTCTCCAACAAACTTCTCGCTGGTTCCATTGGTATAGAGGTTTGCGGTATCAATGAAATTTCCGCCTGCTTCTGCAAAGGCATCAAACATTTTGCGGCTCTCTTCATACGCTCCGCCCCAGCCCCAATCCTCTCCGAAGGTCATTGTGCCGAGACACAATTCCGAGACTCTGAGACCGCTCTGTCCTAGTAGTTTGTATCGCATCGTTTTTCTAAAAGTGCAGTGAAGGGTAGCGGTTCATTCTTCCCCGGATTGAGGGAAATTGAATGAAGCATTGCATGACATGCTGCAATTGAAAAGTCATCGAATCAATCGGACTCGCGGTGCATCGATTGCGCATCGCGTCGAGCATCTTAATTATCAAGACTAGGCTAAAACTCTCCGATGAGTCAGGCTCAGAATCAATTTCTTAGTGTTGTTTTACAAATTGCAATAAACGGTTCAACTTCATGACGAATTTAGATTTAGCATCGCGCGAAAGCCTAGCAAAATCTGACCTGTGCGCTTTCTACTCATCCTGGGCATAATGAATCCGCCCACCAAGATACTCACGGTTCTGTCTGATACATTCACCCTTTGGATTGACGAAACAGGAAGCCAGCATGTCCATTGAGAAACTTCAACCTGCACCTACGCAGCAAGTCGGGGTCTACACGCCATATTATCCTCAACAAACCAAAAAACAACTTCTTCCATTTGCGATTAGCCTCTATCAAAAAGGGGCGCTTGAAGGAGAACGCAGAATTGAGGGAGCTGAAAGTATTCCGTTTATTGCGACTTGGAATGTTTCAACCCTACCTGCGGATTTGTGCCGTTGTCGGATTCAATTTGAAGGCAATGCTGAACTCAGTTATGAGATCATGATGGCGAACTTCGAGTTTGTTGACTTCTTAATTGATGTCATTCTTAATTTTAAGCGGAGTCGGCTTTCTGATTTTTCCCAGTCGTTTTATCGCAAGCTGTTGCGCATCGACGAATAGAGGGTTCAATTCCATCTGATTCTGATCAAGTCAGGGCGATCGTAGAATTCTACGATCGCCCTGACTTTTGCCGTAGTTCCGAACTGAGTGTATCCAAGATTGCGATAAAATTCATAAAGCTACAAGGCTGTTCATTGAGTCATCATTATCCGGAGTAAGCGCGTGCCAAAGTCCGCCAAGTATTTAGTCATCGGTTCGCTAGAAGCTTACAGTGGCAAATCGGCTGCCATTTTAGGAATTGCTCATCAACTCAAAGCGAAAGGGATTGATCTTGCCTACGGCAAAGCGTTAGGCGGCGGCTGGGGTCAAACTCAGATGGCAGATAATGATGGTGATATTCAATTTGTAGCAGAGGCGATACAACTGCCCCAAGAACGGCTCCAGGCTCCCGTCCTCAACCTCGATACGGATACGGTTGAAAGACGGATTAGTGGAACTGATCAGCAGGACTATCCACAATTGTTGGCGCAGCGATCGCAAGCGCAAAAAGGCGATTTAGTCATTCTGGAAGGACCTGGAAATCTCAGTGAGGGTAAATTGTTCGATCTCTCATTGCTGCAAGTCGCAGAAACCATTCAAGCCCAGGTAATGCTCGTCACACGGTTTCATTCTGTACTCTTGCTCGACCAGATTTTGAGTGCAAAAGAGCAATTAGGCGATCGCTTGTTAGGAGTTTTGATTAATGATGTTCCGGCGGATCAGATCAATTCCATCAATCAGTCACTCCGTCCTTATCTAGAACAGCAAAATATTCCCGTGCTAGGGGTGTTGCCGAGTAGTACGTTGTTAAGAAGCGTCAGTGTTGCAGAATTAGTGCATCAATTAAATGCAGAAGTGCTCTGTCGCCCTGATCGCTTAGATCTCATGGTCGAAAGTTTGACGATCGGCGCGATGAATGTCAATTCTGCTTTGAAGTATTTTCGAGCGAGACACAATATGGCGGTGGTCACAGGCGGCGATCGCACGGATTTACAGCTAGCAGCGCTGGAAACTTCCACACAGTGTTTGATCTTGACCGGGCACATTGCGCCGACGAAAGAGATTGTGGCACGCGCAGAGGATTTGGAAGTGCCGATTCTTGCAGTCGATTTAGATACATTAACAACTGTTGAAATTATTGAACGAGCCTTTGGAGAAGTGCGATTGCAGGAGCCAATTAAGTTTCAATGTATTTGTCAAATGATTGAAGCTCATTTCGACAGCGATCGCTTATTGTCCGCTTTAGGATTAATGCCAGCAAGTACACGATGACACAAACATTAGTTTCAACCGCATTCCGAGTCGGAATTGCAGGTCCCGTGGGATCAGGGAAAACAGCGTTAGTTGATGCCCTTTGTAAAACGCTGCGTGATCGGTTTGCGATCGCAGTCGTGACGAATGATATTTACACGCAAGAAGATGCGAAATTTTTAGTGCGATCGCAAGCTTTAGACCCGAATCGAATTTTGGGAGTCGAAACGGGAGGCTGTCCTCATACAGCAATTCGGGAAGATGCATCGATGAATCTTGCCGCGATCGAGCAGCTTGAGCAGCGATTTCAGGATTTAGAGCTGATTTTCGTCGAGAGTGGTGGCGATAATTTAGCTGCAACCTTTAGTCCTGAACTGGTTGATCTGAATCTCTATGTAATTGATGTTGCAGGCGGGGATAAGATCCCGCGCAAAGGCGGTCCCGGCATCACAAAATCTGATCTATTGGTCATTAATAAGATTGATTTAGCGCCCTATGTCGGTGCCGATCTGCAAGTTATGGAGCGAGATGCAAAGTTGATGAGAGGGGATAAACCTTTTGTCTTCACAAACTTAAAAACACAAGCTGGATTAGGCACCATTGTTGATTTTGTGACCACTTACGCAGGGCTGAACCTGACGCAAAAATAACAAAATAACCCTTAAATTGTAGTCCTCAATACAATTCTTGCCAGAACACAAGCCCTAGTATTTCAGAGATATTACTGAAGCTTGAAATCGCGACATCTCTGCGACTCGCTCCTTCGCAGAGCCAATCTTTTTTGGATTGTTCGATCGCTCTTGCTTGGTTCAATACGTCACTACTTTGGACTATGACAAACTCATTCGGACGGCGTGAATTTATTGTTTTTGGCTCCACTCTTGCAGGGAGTATTTTGTTGAAATCGTGCGGAGCGCCCACAGCTTCAACGGGTTCAAGTTCAGGTTCTTCTCCTGCTGCTTCTCCTGCTGCCAATACCGCAGCATCGGGCAACACGATCAAGGTGGGAATCTTGCACTCGCTCTCTGGCACGATGGCGATCTCTGAAAAGAGTGTCGTCGATGCTGAGCAATTAGCGATCGAGGAGATCAACAAAGCGGGCGGTGTGTTAGGCAAGCAGATCGAAGCGGTCGTTGAAGATGGCAACTCGGATTGGCCAACCTTTGCTGAGAAAGCGAAGAAATTGATCGATCAAGACAAGGTGGCAACGGTCTTTGGTTGCTGGACTTCAGCAAGCCGGAAAGCGGTACTGCCTGTGTTTGAATCGAAAAAACACTTGCTCTGGTATCCCGTGCAGTATGAAGGGCAAGAATGCTCTAACAATGTGTTCTATACGGGTGCTGCTCCCAACCAACAGATCGAACCTTCGGTCGAATGGTTGTTGCAGAACAAGGGCAAAGAGTTCTTCTTGGTGGGTTCAGACTATGTCTTCCCCAGAACTGCAAATACGATCATCAAAGCTCAGTTAGCAGCTCAAGGCGGAACGGTGAAAGGGGAAGACTACATTCCCTTAGGCAACACCGAAGTCAAATCGGTTGTAGACAAGATCAAGCAAGCGCTTCCGAATGGCGGCGTGATCTACAACAGCTTGAACGGCGACACGAACGTTGCATTCTTCAAAGAGCTGCAAGCATCTGGTTTGACACCTGACAAGTATCCTTCGATGTCGGTGAGTATTGCAGAAGAAGAAGTTAAAGCGATCGGGGTTGAATATCTCAAAGGTCACTATGCAGCATGGAACTACTTCCAAACGGTGAATACACCTGCTAGCCAAAAGTTTGTGCAAGCATTCAAGGCGAAGTATGGCAACGATCGAGTCGTGAACGACCCGATGGAAGCTGCTTACATCATGGTTTATCTGTGGAAGCAATCCGTTGAGAAAGCAGGAACCGCTGATGATCTCGATAAAGTGAAAGCAGCCGCGTATGGTCAGACCTTCGATGCACCCGAAGGAAAAGTCACCATGAACTCGAACCACCACTTGTCGAAGTTTGTCCGGATTGGTGAAGTTGGAGATGATGCGCTGTTCAAGATTGTTTCCGAAGGCAAGGAAGCGGTGAAACCGTTGCCTTGGAATCAGTTTGTTGCAGAAACGAAAGGCTTCTCCTGTGATTGGTCTGATCCGGCGAAAGGTGGGAAGTTCAAGCTGACAACCTAGGGATTGATGGCTCTGTCTCATGTCACAGAGGTAGGGAGTGGGGAGTAGGGAGTAGGGAAAGAATTGTACGATTCCGTTTCCCACTCCCCACTCCTCACTCCCTACTTCCTCATTTCTGTCATACCGACTTGGAGGAGATTTTGCTATCAGGACTTTTGAATGGATTGTTCAGTGGGCTAAGCCTAGGTTCAGTACTGTTACTTGCAGCATTGGGACTGGCGATCGTCTTTGGACTCATGGGTGTGATCAACATGGCGCACGGTGAGTTAATGATGCTCGGCGCTTACACAACTTTTGTGGTGCAAAATGCCCTGAAGCCGTTGGGTGGCATTTGGTTTGATGCCTATATTTTTGTTGCTTTGATCGCAGCGTTTATTGTGACTGCCATATTTGGCGTGGTGCTAGAGCGTGGGGTGATTCGATATTTGTATGGGCGACCGCTGGAAACGCTACTGGCAACGTGGGGTGTGAGCTTGATCTTGCAGCAGTTGGTTCGCAGTGTGAGTTGGCAATTTGTAGTTGGGCTGATTGTCTTCTGTGCGTTCTTCTTCGGGGGACTGTGGTTTTTAGCAAAACGCCCGAATTTTGAGCAATTTCGAGGGTGGGCGATCGCGCTTTTACTGCCGATCTCGGCTGGGATCGCGCTCTCGCTCGGAAATTATTTAGGTCAAGCGTATGGGCTGCTGATGACCAAACCGTGGTTTGGCGCGCAAAACGTGGATGTGACGGCTCCGCGATGGTTGCGGGGTGGATTGTCGATCGCCGACACACAGCTTTCCTATGCTCGGATTTTTATTATTGTCTTGACGATCGCGTGTTTGTTTGGCGTGTATTGGTTTTTAAATCAAACGTCCTGGGGCTTGCGAATTCGTGCGGTCACGCAGAATCGCAGCATGAGTGCTTGTCTCGGAATTCCGACGCAGAAAGTGGATGCTTTGGCATTTGCGATCGGGTCTGGGCTAGCTGGAGTCGCAGGATGTGCGGTGAGTTTGCTCGGATCAGTTGGTCCTAATACGGGACAGAACTACATCGTCGATACCTTTATGGTGGTCGTCGTGGGTGGGGTTGGTAAGTTAGTCGGCAGTATTATCGCAGCACTGGCGATCGGAACCGCGAACTATATTATTGGCTCGAACTTGTTAGTCGATGCGTTTAGTTTCTTTCCGCCGTTGGCTGAATTCTTTCGGTTCTTCTCAACGATCAGCATGGCAAAGGTGATGGTCTTTGCATTAATTATTGTGTTTCTACAGTTCCGCCCGGCTGGACTGTTCCCGCAAAAGGGTCGAACGGTGGATGCTTAAAAAGAGGATGACGTTGTGAAAAGGGAAATTCCTTGGTGGAAAACGAAATCGTTTGCAATCGAAGTTGGACTTGTGATTGCGATCGCGCTCTTGCTGATCTTTGTGATTCCGCCTTTGTTAGTCGGCGTGGGTCAAGCCTTTCGCGTGAATTTGCTCGGGCGGTTTTTAGCGTTAGCAATTGTGGCGTTAGGGATTGATTTAATTTGGGGCTACACTGGCATTTTGAGCTTGGGTCACGGATTGTTTTTTGCGCTCGGTGGCTATAGTTTGGCAATGTATTTGCAGTTGCAAATTCCCGCCGGACAGCTTCCTGAATTTTTCAGTCTCTATGGCGTCACTGAACTGCCAGCTTTTTGGTTGCCGTTTTACTCGCTGCCGTTTACGGTCTTTGCGATCGTCTTGTTGCCGACGGTCGTGGCGGCAGTGCTAGGCTATCTGGTGTTCCGAAATCGGATTCGGGGCGTTTACTTTTCGATTTTGACGCAAGCGGCTTTGATCGTATTTTTCAACTTCTTCAATGGTCAACAAAAGTTGATCAATGGAACGAATGGATTGAAGACGGATACGGCGACTATTTTTGGACAAGCGGTAGGTTCGCCCGAAGTGCAGTGGGTGTTCTACATGCTGACGGTCTGGTTGCTGGTGGGCGCTTATGCACTGTGTCGATGGCTCACGAGTGGTCGATTGGGACGGTTACTGGTTGCAGTTCGGGATGATGAACCGCGCTTGCGATTTTCTGGGTATGACCCGACGGCATTTAAGGTGTTGGTGTTTGCGATTTCTGCGGGACTTGCGGGGGTTGCAGGTGCATTGTTCACGGTGCAGTCTGGGATCATTTCGCCCAAGTCGATGGACATTGCTTTCTCGATCGAGATGGTGATCTGGGTGGCAGTTGGCGGTCGGGCAAGTTTAGTCGGCGCGATCCTGGGTGCTTTGATTGTGAACTTTGCTAAGAGCGTGCTGAGTGAACAGTTTCCCCAGGTTTGGTATTTTTTCCAAGGTGCATTGTTCCTCACAGTTGTGACGGTGCTGCCGGGTGGATTGGTGGGCTGGATTCGCAATGAAGGCTTAGAGCTTGTGCGATCGCGAATTCTTGGCAAACGCTACCTGATGACCTACCCAAGTTTAGAAGAAGATCCGGAAGTGCAATATGAGCGAGAAAATCTTGCAAATCGAAAATCTGACCGTTAGTTTTGATGGCTTTAAGGCGATCAATGACCTGAATTTTGACCTGGATACGGGCGAGTTGCGGGTGGTGATTGGACCGAATGGAGCCGGAAAAACGACCTTTTTGGATACGATTACTGGGAAGGTGCAGCCGACGGTTGGAACGGTCTACTTTCAAGGTCGAAACACAAAAGGTCTCAAAGAACACCAGATTGCGCGGTTAGGTGTGGGGCGAAAGTTTCAAACGCCGAGGGTGTATCTAAATTTGACTCCGCGTGAGAATTTGGAGCTTTCTTGTACGCGCGATAAGAATATCTGGAATGCGATCGTTGGAAAAACTCCGGCTGCGGAACGGCGAACGGTGTCTGGGCTGCTGGAAACGATCGGGCTAGATCTCAAAGCGGATATCAAGGCGGCGTTGCTGTCTCATGGAGAGAAGCAGCGTTTGGAGATTGGCATGTTGGTGGCTCAGTCTCCGGATTTGCTGTTAGTCGATGAGCCAGTTGCAGGGTTGACGGATGAAGAAACCGAGAAGGTAGGGGATCTGTTACTGGCGCTGGCTGAGAGTCATTCGATTATTGTGATCGAACACGATATGGAGTTTGTCCGACAGATTGCTCGCAAAGTCACGGTGCTGCATCAAGGCAGTGTGCTGTGTGAGGGTTCGATGGATGAGGTACAAAACGATCCGCGAGTCATTGAAGTATATCTAGGGCAACAAGAAGATCACGCTGCGTAATTTACTATGACGAATACAACGTTAGAACCAATGGGAATGGACATTGCGGTTCCGATGCTTCAGGTGTCGGGATTGAATGTGTACTATGGCGAGAGTCATATTTTGCGGGATGTGGATATGACGGTGCATCCGGGCAAGATGGTCTGTCTGATTGGGCGCAATGGGGTGGGAAAGACGACGCTTTTGAAGTCGATTATGGGGTTGCTGAAGCCGCGCCGAGGAACGATCGATCTGGGTGGTGAGGCGATTACGATGAAGACTCCGGATCAGCGTGCCCGGTTGGGGATTGGCTATGTGCCGCAGGGGCGGGAGGTGATTCCTCGGCTGACGGTGAAGGAGAATTTGATGTTGGGGATGGAGGCGTTGCCACCGAAGAAGCGTACGGCTGACATTCCGGATGAGATTTTTGAGTTGTTTCCAGTGTTGACGACGATGCTGGCTCGGATGGGCGGGGATCTCAGCGGTGGGCAACAGCAGCAGTTAGCGATCGCGCGGGCTTTGATGGGTCAACCGCGGTTGCTGGTGCTAGATGAGCCGACGGAGGGGATTCAGCCGTCGATTATTCTGGAGATTGAAGCTGCGGTGCGGCGGATTATTGAGACGACTGGGATTTCAGTGTTGCTGGTTGAGCAGCATTTGCATTTTGTGCGTCAGGCGGATTGGTACTATGCGATGCAGAAGGGCGGGATTGTGGCTGCTGGATCGACGAGTGAGTTGAGTAATGAGGTGGTACAGCGGTTCTTAGCGGTTTAGCATCAGGGCGTGATTTTTCTGGCAAACCGAAGCGGGAGCGAAAACCCTGGAAGGTTTGCCAAAAGCCTAGAACTACAACAACTCAATGGTTTTGAGAAGTCAACGAGACTGCAATTCTTAATTGCTATCCTTCGAGATAACCTTACGATCGAGGACTTTGAAATTTGGCGAAAAAGTAGGAGTATAGTCTTGAAACTGCTTCTGCTTTTGCAACAGGAGAACGCAATGCCAGAGATTCCACAGCAACTGAAACCCGATGAATTGCATCAATGGCAGCTAGCAATTGCAGAAGCCGATCGACATAACATTCTCTGTCATTGTCGAGACTGTGACTATGAATGGGTTGCATCCAAGCCAGAACCTTGTCAATGTGGAAGCAAGCAGGTCGAACATATCGCTTGCTGGCAGTTTCCGGATGGTTAGCGAATTGGGATAAACGGAAAAACCGTTCTAATAAACTTCCGTAACCGCAAAAGCCCGATCGTTTTTCTCAGTCCCGGAGAAACCTGATTGCGCGGATTTTCAGGCGGACGTTGTTGAAGTTGAGCCTGAAGATCAGCATATTCAGCCGCCGTTAGCCGTTTATTATCAATCGGCGATCGCGCTTCTGTAATAATCTCAGTTCGCGCCACTTCCTCGGGCAAGTCTTCCGGCGGTGGAAGTGCCGTTGCAGGCAGCGCAGCAGTCAGAATAAACAACGTCACAAGCTTCCAATTCATAGCTGATAAAACGTCAGTGCAGTGTTGCCGTAGCGTTTTTGGCGAACGATCGAAAATCCCGAATCTGGTAACTCATACTCAGGACTATGCTCGATCGCAAACTCACCGTGGGGAGCAAGTAGATTCAGTTGCTCGACCAACTGTAAGACCGGAACATACAAATCGCTCGCATAAGGCGGATCAAAATAAATTCGATCGAACTGTTGCCCTTGTAAGCGATTGAGTTGTTTGACGACATCCCCTCGTAACAATTGAAAAGACTGATCTGGCTTAGCAACTTGTTTCCAATTTTGCTCAATCACAGCACAAGCTTTGGGAGATTGTTCAATCCCAACTACGATCGAAGCTCCTCGACATAGAGCTTCCGCCCCCATCGAACCACTTCCAGCACACAGATCGAGCCAACGACACTGATCGATCGTACCTTGCCAAATGTTAAATACTGCCTCGCGCACCCGCGCTACCGTTGGACGAGTCGCCTGTCCTGGAAGCGTTTTCAGAGATCGATTGCCGTAAATTCGCAAACTCATACCTGCAATAGCTGACGTTGATTCACTAGCTCAACAAAGTTCGAGAGCAACTGCAAGCCAGCCGTAGAGGATTTTTCTGGATGAAACTGCACTGCCATCAGATTATCTCTCGCGATCGCAGCCGTCACCGTTTGCGTTCCATGCGTAATCGTTGCTGCCCGAATGCTCGGATCAGTCGGCTCAACATAGTAGGAATGCACAAAATAGACCCAAGGCTTCTCACCCAAGCGCTGCCAGAGGGCACAATCTGGCTGAGTGAACTCTAATTGATTCCAACCCATGTGCGGAATCGTAATCTCAGGCTCGTGGTGAAATCGCTTCACAACTCCTGGCACAATTCCCAATCCAGCTTCTTTGCCTTCTTCGCTCGACTCAAACAAGATTTGCAAGCCTAAACAAATTCCTAAAAAAGGCTTACCACTCGCAATCACATCTTTAATCGGCTGAACGAGATCGCGAGATCGCAAATGCTGCATCGCCGGATCAAACGATCCCACCCCTGGAAGCACGACCGCATCTGCGGATTCGATTTCTTTGGCAGAGTCCGTCACGATCGTAGTTGCACCTGCGTTATCTAGCCCTTTACAAGCCGAGTGCAAGTTTCCCATATCGTAATCGATGACCGCGATCGTGGGCATTGCTCATTCCTCCAATCTAATATTTAGATTCTAGTAGCAATCTGGAACGATGAAAATTCTCCTCACCTCATTTTCGACTTGGATGCCTCACCAGATCTCCAATTCATCGGATGATTTACTTCAAGCGATCGCTGATCACCAAGACTGTCATTTTCTACGCAGTATTCCAGTCGATTTTGAACTTGCACCAAAAGTCACGATCGCCCAAATTCAAACGCTTAATCCTGCTGGAATTATTTGCTGTGGAATGGCAGAATCGCGTCAAAAGTTATCGATCGAATCTAATGGCAGATTTCAGAGCGAAATTCTGCGATCGCGCTTGAATCTAGAAACTCTGCTCGAAGGAACGACCACCACCGAAATTAGTCATGATGCAGGAGATTACGTTTGTAACTATCTCTACTATTCCGTTTTGAAATATCTAGAGCATTGCCAACTAAATCAACCCTGTGTGTTTATTCACGTTCCAATTTTGACTTCAGCAAATCACACTGCGATCGTTGAAGATTTTCTGAGTATTCTCGATCGCATTCGATCGCAGTGCAATGAATTGATGTAAAACTTGCTGGGGCGAGACTGACCGTAACAATTTCTCATAAAAATCCCATTGTTAAGCGAATCCTCTTGTTACGCTAAAAAACATCAATTTAGCGAGGCATACCATGACGGCGATCGTCATCAATCTCCGTCCAACGATCGAACTGACCGACGACGAGTTCTACCAGTTCTGTCAGCAGAACCCAGATCTCCGCATTGAAACCACAGCTACCGGAGCGCTAATTGTTACGCCACCAGCGGGAGGAGGAACTGGAAAACGGAATGCTGGCTTAACAACTGACGTTGGACTTTGGAATCGCCAAACTGCTTTAGGAGTTGTGTTTGATTCTTCGACGATCTTTAAGTTGCCAAATGGAGCCAATAAATCGCCTGATGTTGCTTGGGTCAGTTACGATCGCTGGAATGCTCTAACCGTAGAACAACAAGAACGCTTTCCGCCGATCGCACCTGACTTTGTGATTGAACTACGATCGCGCACCGACGATATGAAGACTTAGAAGCCAAAATGCAGGAATACATAGACAACGGAGTGCGCCTCGGTTGGCTGATTGACCCCCAAACACAACAAGTCAAAATTTATCGGCAAGGTCAGTCTGTTGAAACGCTACAATCACCTCTCACACTCTCCGGCGAAACCGTTTTACCCGGATTTTTACTCGATCTCAGCCGCCTTTTTCGCTAAATCGTCAAGAATTCAACGAGACAAATAGCAAACTGCGATCGCGGTTTTTCGGTATGATCAATCCCGCTCTCGATCTTGAATTCCTTTATGTTGTCGCTTCTCTCCAGTTTGATCTTGTCACAAGCAACGCCCGCTCCTACTCCGACACCGACACCGACTCCCACTCCTCCCCCACAGCAAACGATCGTAGAACCGCAAGAAATGCGCGCTCTGCCCGGAGAATTAGATTCAGTGCCCGTCTTCAACAGCAACAGCCCAGAAGTGGTGCAAAAAGAAGGAATTTTACTGTCCACATTTCCCGCAGCAGGCAAACAATTCCCATCAGCACACCTCAATCAAAGCTTTTCCGGCAGATTTGACATCTTCACCCATCACATTGCCAAAGCCCTCACCCCAGAAGATTTGAGAACGCTTTATCTCGGTGTGATTGCTCATAATCCCGGCAAGACAGCCGTCACGATCGACATTCTCCAAGCTGCGAGCTATCTGAGCCAACCTGATGCGCCGTTTATTTCACTCGATCCCGCGATCGCCAATGAGGATGGCAAAACTTTCGCAGGTCCCGGCAGTCGCGCTGTCGGGGAAGTCCTGCGCGGATTACGCCAAGATATCTTTCCGGCTCAAGTTGTGATCCCACCTGGGGAAAGCCGGATGTTAATGAACTTGCCGATTCCTGTGAAGCCGCTCACCCCACCGCTCAATGGTCGATCGTCTTTGATGAGACTGCGCAGCACTGGAGAAGTGTATCTTGCAAGCCTAGGCATGTTTGCCAAACAAAATCCCGACAGCACAGAACGCGAACCCACGGTTGAAGAATGGGAAGCATTGCTCAATACAGCAGATCTGTCAGGACCACGCGATAAAACGCCAACCCCGATCGAAGAAACCACAGGCACTTTAATCTACGGACGAGTTGCAGGGGTCGCCGTTGGCTCGCAATGGAACGGACGAATTTTAGATGCAAACCGAGATTCTCTCAGCATTCCTGCACCAGGGGCAGGCTTCTCTTATGGATTAGCCACGCTGCATCGCGGCACATTGGGCACGAATCAAAACCAAAGCGCTAAAATGATTCGCCGCTATCCTGATACAGCCTATCAAGCCCACGGAAACTATGCCATTCAATATAGTCTGACGATGCCGCTGGAAAATACCAGCGACCAGCCTCAAACCGTTGTTCTCACGGTCGAAACCCCGCTGAAGCGAGAAGACACCGACAAAGGACTGCGCTTTCTTGAGCCTGCGGGACCGCAGATGAACTTTCGCGGCACCGTCCGTTGGAGATTCAACGACGATCAAGGATTACCCCAAACTCATTACGTTCACCTCGTTCAACGTCGCGGTCAACAAGGTGCGCCGCTTGTCACCTTGCAGATGCAACCTCAAGAACGACGACTCGTGCAGTTCGATTTTCTTTATCCTCCGGATGCCACGCCACCACAAGTACTGACGATCAAAACCCTTAAATCGGAACCTGCACCGTAAAGCAAGTGCCCACTCCAACCGCGCTCTGAATCGCAATTTGTCCTCCTAAGAGATCAACGCAGCGTTTGACGATCGCGAGTCCCAAACCTGTGCCGGGAATGGCACTTGCATTCTGAGCGCGATAAAACGACTGAAACAATTTCGATTGCTCAGATGCGGGAATGCCAATCCCTTGATCGGCAACTTGTAGGGTCAGATGGCTGGAATGAACTTGCAAATTGCATTCGATCTTGCCGCCTTTCGGTGAATACTTGATGCCATTCGACAGCAAATTCACGACAATGCGCTGGAATAGAGTGGCATCAATTTGGGTCACGGGCATCGTCGTTTCAGATGAAAACACAATCTCATGGCAAGACGTATTCGCCTGGGCTTCTTCGATCAGTTCTGCACACACTTGTACAGGGTTCACCTCGGTCGGACTGACCTTAAATTCAGGCTGCTCTGTCCGACTCAGCACTAGGACATCTTCTAACATCTGAGCCATCTGCTTGATCTTCGATCGAATCCGCTGAAAATGCTTGCGTGCCCGATCGCTCTGCGGAGCTGTCGCCGTTTGCAATAAATCGATCGAGGTCGAAATCACCGCTAAGGGAGATCGCAATTCGTGAGCGGTATCTGCTAAAAATTGAGTCTGCGGCTGTGGCGATTCTTGTGTCGGTTGCGGTGATTCAATCGGGTGGCTAATCGTGGCAAATCCGATCGGTTGATCGGTTTCGCGATCGCGAATCAAAAACCACTGACTTTCAAACCAAACCAGTTCAGACGATCTTAAGAGTGCAAACTTGCCTCGCCACTCTCCAACTTCATAAAGTCTCGGCAAGATCGTGTCATTCCAAACCTGTTGCCGGGCTTCGTCTAACTTGAACTCAAATGATTTAAGTAAAGTCTTTCCACTCGGATTCAGACAAATCCACTCGTGATCGAGGGACACGACTCCGATTAAATCTTGACTCTGCTGAGCGATCGCGCCGAACCAACTTAACTCGCTCCAAACCTTTGAGGGACACCTGCTTTCAACCTCTGGCTTTCGAGACGCTTGAAAGCGAGAAGCATGATTGAGGGTTGGGGTAAAACACACTTTAACAGCCTGATGCGTTGACTTCATGGCAGCTTGCTTTGCTTAATCACATCCAGGGAACCGACTGCGACACGCTGATGTTGCGCCTCAGTGATTTCTATTAGCTAATTTCCCCGATCTCTGTGGATCATCCGTACAATTTCGGGCATCTTTATTGTTTCTTTATATTATTGACCTGTATTATTGAAAACAATTCAGAGATCGCGCTGAGCAAGGTGAACAATTCAGTGTTCACGCAGAAGTGGAAAAAATTGATACATACTGACGCTCGCTCTCTACGATTTTACGATTGTCACCTTGAGAATACGCAGGAGCGATCTCGATCTTAATCCGTACAAGTACTTGGAAAATATGCGGTCTTGCTGCAATTTGAACGGTTTTGAACGTCTAGACGCAAGTTTTACCGTAATAACCCTGAAATTTTGCGCAAGCCATAGCCGTGTAATTTACCAGAAAATCTGTCTGAGATTTGCGTGTTTGAACGCTTAGCGATCGCGTTCAGGCTCGTTTAATCTAAATAGGATTCATGAAGCTTTAACTTCGCTTTTTCTCAGAATCATCAGTTTGTTTACACTAAATCAAAAGCTAGACAAACTAAACTTGAAAACTTGAGTGCATCCATCAGATTTTGAAATTTATCTCTAGTTTATAAACGATTTGATTCCTTGCTCATTTCTTTAAGTACGAGACTTCAAGAAGGTAGTATTTTCACTAAGGGTGTACGTAATACTTTGCATTATGTGGAGACAGACTAAAAATTTGCATGGGTGTACCTAATGACACGCATGTGAATTTGAGAAAGTAAATTAGAGCGACATTTTTCACGTTTAATCAAGGCGTTTTCTACCAGGTTGATCGAACGGACAGGGTTGTTTTTGAAATCAAGACTCACATCTACCGAACTTTGAGTTGAT
The DNA here is from genome assembly GCF_017302695.1 of Leptolyngbya sp. UWPOB_LEPTO1. Taxonomy (NCBI): domain Bacteria; kingdom Bacillati; phylum Cyanobacteriota; class Cyanophyceae; order Leptolyngbyales; family Leptolyngbyaceae; genus Leptolyngbya; species Leptolyngbya sp. UWPOB_LEPTO1. The sequence goes on from NZ_JAFLCJ010000002.1 coordinate 229,544, forward strand.
TTCGTCCTGCATTACGCGACTGAGTAAAGAACGAGATTCCTTATGCGTGAAAAGCTTTCTGTTTCGGCGGCTTTCCTTCGGCTCTTTCAAACTGGATTACTCCTTCAATTCATCACAGGCTTGCTTAAATTGCCCCGCCGCTTGCGACGCTATATTTTGTTCGCAGGCGACAGTATCATCTTTCTAATTGCTGCCTGTATTGCGCTCAATCTGCGGTTTGAAGATTCCCCTTTGATTGACCAATTCTGGTATTACCAAGCATCTCTTGCGCTAACTGTTCCGGTTAAATTCTGCATATTTTATTTATTAGGCATGTATCGACCTCTGTTACGGCATACAGGGGCAGAAATCTTATGGTTGGCACTAAAGGCAGTCATTTTGAGCGAAGCGGGACTGGTTGCATTCAGTACCCTGCTACATGTGCAGGTTTTACCTCGATCGGTTCAAATTATTTCTGCGCTGATTACTTGGATTGGAGTAGTCGGAATTCGGTTCTCAATCCGGCGCTTTTTGGTCCTGATCGATACTGCACCTCAGGCAACTCATGCGGCTGCTGTGCGATCGCGTCAGCGCCATAAGTCGCTGCCATATTCAACGTCACAGCGAATTATCATCTATGGCGCAGGGTCGGCTGGATTTCAGCTTTCGCAGGCACTGCTGCGTGAAACAGAATACCAAGTCATTGCTTTTGTGGATGACAATCCTGAAATTCATGGCAGATCGCTCGATCGCGCTCATATTTACAGTCCAACTCTGTTGAGAACGCTGATTGCTCAGTACCAGATTACGATGGTTTTACTGGCAGTGCCTTCTGCGAGTCCCCAAGACAAGCGTCGCATTCTTCAGAGTTTGAAGGGATTGCCTGTCAAGGTCAAAACAGTTCCTTCGGTGCGTGAAATTGTTGCAGGTCATGTGCCGATCGGTAAAATTCGGAATGTTGATATTTCTGATCTGCTCGGGCGCGCCGAAGTTCTGCCCGATCCGAGTCTACTTCGAGTTAACATCACTGATAAGTCAGTACTGGTGACAGGAGCAGGCGGCTCGATCGGGTCAGAACTCTGCCGCCAAATTGCCCAGCAAAATCCTCGACTTCTGGTGCTCTATGAGCTGAATGAGTTTGCTTTGTATTCGATTGAAACAGAGCTAGCAGAAACGTATCCCAATGTGCCTCGTTTTGCTTATTTAGGCTCGGTCACTGATGGCGATCGCTTATCGGAAGTATTGGAGAAGCATCAAGTTGAGACGGTCTATCATGCAGCGGCATACAAGCATGTTCCTTTGGTTGAAAGCAATGCAGCGCAAGGAATCATCAACAATGCCTATGGCACAATGGTGACTGCACAGACCGCAGAAAAATGCAGAGTTGAGACTTTTGTCTTGATCTCAACGGATAAAGCTGTGCGTCCAACCAATGTGATGGGTGCGACAAAGCGGATTGCAGAATTAGTGCTGCAAGCATTAGCAGCACGGGCGAAAACACGCACCCGCTTTGTGATGGTGCGATTTGGTAATGTGCTGAATAGTAACGGGTCAGTTGTCCCCCGATTTCGACAGCAGATTGCAGCAGGTCAGCCGATTACACTGACACATCCAGAAATGACGCGCTATTTCATGTCGATTCCAGAAGCGTCACGGCTGGTGATTCAAGCAGGTGCAATGGCTCAGGGCGGTGAAGTTTTTCTGCTCGATATGGGTGAACCTGTGCGGATTTATGATCTGGCGGTGCAGATGATTGAACTGAGTGGATTAGTACCCGGAGCAGATATTGATATTGAAATTACGGGATTACGACCGGGCGAGAAGTTGTATGAGGAGTTACTCATTAGCGGAAATTCGATGGCAACGAGTCATCCTAAGATTTTTGCAGCACGAGAAGCCATGATACCCTGGGAGCAGCTAGAGCCATTGTTGGATCAGCTTTTCTTAGCGGCGTATCAGAAAAATGCTACTAAACTACGATCGCTGCTCAAAACTTTGGTTCCAGAATATCAGCCCAGTAGTCCGAAGTCGATGGATTCGGTTCTCAATCCGCAGCGTCGAACGAGTTGAGACGAGTCTGTTTGAGATGGAGATGCTCAAAGAGTGGGGGTAGGGAGCTAGTAAGGAAACAACTCCCCACTCCTCACCCAACTTAGGGCTACGATAGCAACTAAAGCTTCTCTTGCGCAGGCGGTGTTACTCCCGTTTGAACTAAGCCCTGCTCGATTTCTCTGAGCAATTCAAAGTCCTCATCTGGTAAAACTCGATCGCTCTCTTTTTCCAAAAAGCTAAATGCCGATCGAAACTCTTGTGCATCTGCTGGAATAGGAGCATCGAAGTGGCAGGGAATAATCCGCTCAAAGTTCCAGCTTGCAACTTGATTTGCCCAATCCATCACCTTTTGCGGTTCACGATTGAGGATCAATTGCTGCAAAATCGGAGCAACCATTAATCGATGCTTGCGTAATGCTTCAAACGATCGCTGCCAGCCCGCTTTCCAATGAAACGGATACCAGCCGAATAGAGCTTTCTTTGAGCGATCGGGAGCTTTCATTGCTTCTCGAACCGAAGGAGCTAAGTCTGCGATATCCAGCGCACTAGGGCGAAAGTAAAATGTAAATAATGCCACGCGCTGCCAGCCTTTGAGACGATTGGCTTCTGTATCTTCGATGCGATCGACAGCAGTCTCACGCGCATGAAACAACAACGGATAAGGATCAAGCTGAATAATCTCTGGAGCAACTTCTGGCACTGAGACAACGGAATCTGTCACCAGTAAGGTGCGTGAGCTTTTATCCAACAATGCAATCTCTCCAAAAGGGCCGAGTCCCAATCCAATCGGGCCGAGAGTTGCAGACTCAAATTGGTTACTAAAAGAAACATTCTGCCCATCTAGCACATGAGTGCGTTGCTTTGGAAATCCCAACCAGGTCAGAGGTAAATTGGCTGGATAGCTCCATTGGCTCGGTGGAACATAGATTTGAGCTTTAGGAAACCGACGCGCAAAAGGCGGAACACAGACTTTATGCTCTAGTCCCGATATCGTTGGCAGAACAATGTATTTTACCTCGCCGTGTAGGGCGACTAGCTCATCGAGTAATCTTGAACATTCGCGGGTTAGGGCAACCGGAGCATAGATTAACAGTCCACCCTCATCGAGCTTAATCACAGTCATGCGAATCGGTGTGACCACATAAAAGATGCCTTGAAGCTGGTCAAATGTCCAAACGGCATCTTTCACAACTTCAGTTCTAAGGGTTCGACGCTGACGATAGGGATAAATGGGGAGGAGAAACCAATAGAACCACGATCGCTCTCTCGAATCTGTTGAAATGTCTTGCACCGATTGCATCCTTTCTCAAATCTTTCTTCATCTTAAAACGATGGGCTATACCGAATCGAGAAATAAATTCCATTCTCTTGTAAGGTGCGTTTCTCATTTTCGATCGACACGAGCGGAAAGCCAAAATCGATCCGCGCTGAAAAGTTTTCTCCTTGCCGCCACAAAAGCCCTAGACCCGCTCCGACGAGCGTATTCTTTTCAGGATTGTCTCCGCTGCGATTCCAGCCTGTTCCTAGGTCAACAAACGGTGTGAGTTGTACCAGTCCGTTTCTCGGTCTGAAAATCGGCAATCGTAATTCGGTCGAGAACAAAAAACCGTTATCGGTGAGCAGGGCATCTTGTCGATATCCTCGAACTGTTTCTTGTCCTCCCACGCCAATTTGTTCTAAAGGGACGAGTGTACGATCGGCAAGTTGCATATCTCCTCGCACTAGGAATAATGAGTCTCTTGCTAAAAGTCTTGTCCACTGTGCTTGACCTCGCCAAGCAAAAAAACGGCTGTCTGGTGCTTGCTCGTTGATGGTTGAATTCAAGAAATTCAAGCCCAAGCTAAATTGCGATCGCGCGGCAAAGACTTGGCGATCGCTGCGCTGCACATATTCCTGAAAGAAGCGTAAAGCTGAAATTTGAGTGCGTCCCTGTTCATCTGCGCCAGGAGAAAGGGGAAAAGGTCCAATATTATCTAGACCAAGCTCGGTCTGGCTTTCTTGGCGCGAGAACGTCCAACCGATTGCAAACTCATTGGTTGGGCGCTGAACAATCGGCTGTCTTAGTGTCAGTTCGTAGTAGCGCGATCGCGCTTGAATCTCCAAAATATCAAACGGCTCCTCAATCACTCGGCTGCGAGTGCTGCCATAAGCTAGTCGGAGTGTCCCGTTGCGCGCATTGAATGGAACAATATAGCTCAAATCAATGCCATTACTTCCGTCTGTGTTGGTGTAGCTAGCTCTAAGACCATCGCCTAAGCCGAGTAAATTTGCCTGCGAGACTTCGAGTTGTCTGCGGAACGAGCCGACACTCGGAGAACGGGAATTATCGAGCAAAGGCGAGAGGGTCAACGTTTTCGCTTCTGCGATCGTAATTTGTAAAACACTTGTGCCTGGGCGTGTACCTGCTTGCAAGTCGGCTGAAATCGAAGCAATCAAGGGGTCAAGCTGTAACAGCCGCAAGCCTTCTAGCAACCGATTTACATTCAAAGGTTTTTGAGCCACAAGCCCAATTCGGCTGCGGATATAAGCAGGATTAAGGCGACGGGTTCCGATGACATCAATGCTCGCGATCGCACCTTCAATGATTTGAATTTTGACGGTGCCACCCGTTAAAACCTGAGGTGGGAGAACTGCGGCAGAGGTGACATAGCCTTGTTTGATATACAGTTCAGTAATTTCAGTTCTAATTTGCAACAATTCTGCAAACGAGATCCTGCGATCGACATATTTACGAGTAATCTCCGCGAAATCTTGCGGGCGAAAAACAGTACTGCCGACAATTTCAATTTGTTTAATTTGAATCGTGTCTGAGACATTCTCCGGAGGTTCAGGAGTGGGGGGAGTTAGACCCGGGAGTAGTTGATCAGGTGGGGGAAGTGGAGTTGAAGTGGGTTCTGGTGGAGAAGGCTGCGGCGGTTGCGGTCTGGGTAAATCTTGAGGTGGGGGAATTGGCAAAACGCGCTGAGCGAGAGCAGGCGATGGATGAAAAAGAGGAAGTAGCGACAGGAGCAGAATTTGAAATCGCGAGTGAGAAGCCATATGTATTTTTCATCGTGGAGAATTATCGCCCACGTTTTATTTAAACCATAGTTAGGTCAGGAGATGAACGCGGCAAAATAAAAATTTCTCCTCGATGAAAAGGATTCAGCAGGAGGTGAATCAAACCAGAACGCGAATTTCAAGGTAATCTTGAAATCTGTCTTATCGGGACGCGTTTTCTAGTTTTTGATCCTCACTCCCATGCACAATTTCCTCCCCATCGCCTATTTCAAAAATCAATTTCTCCCTTTTGAGAATGCCAATTTGTCGATCGCAACCCATGCGCTGCATTACGGAACGGGTGCGTTCGGCGGATTACGCGGGATTCCGAATCCAGAGAATCCAAATCAGATTTTGCTGTTTCGCCTCGATCGCCATTGTCAACGCTTGAGTAATAGTGCAAGATTGCTGAATTTTGAGCTGCCTGCGGATAAGATCCAATCGATTATTACGGATTTTGTTAAGAAAAATCAGCCAAAAACATCGTTTTATATTCGTCCGTTTGTCTATACCTCGGATCTGGGGATCGCACCGCGATTACACAATATTGAACATGATTTCTTTGTGTATGGGCTGGAGTTAGGGGATTATTTGTCGCCGGATGGGGTGAGTTGCCGCATTAGTTCTTGGTATCGACAGGAGGATCGCAGTCTGCCGTTGCGCGGCAAGATTAGTGGAGCCTATATTACGTCTTCATTGGCGAAGACAGAGGCGGTGTCTTGTGGGTTTGATGAGGCGATTTTGCTGAATTCGCAAGGCAAAGTCAGTGAAGCGTCGGGAATGAATATTTTCTTGGTGCGCAATGGGGAATTGATTACGCCAGGATATGACCAGGATATTTTGGAAGGGATTACGCGGGATAGTGTGTTGACGATCGCGCGCGATTTGGGGATTAAAACGATCGAACGTCCGGTGGATAAGTCAGAGTTATTCATCGCGGATGAGGTGTTCTTAAGCGGAACGGCGGCGAAGGTAACGCCTGTGAAACGCATTGAGACGTTTGAGTTTAGTAAGCATCGTCCAGTGACGGATAAGCTGCGTGAAGCGGTGACGGCGGTAACGGAAAATCGGAATGAGACGTATCGCGACTGGGTGAATGTGATTGAGATTTAAGTCGGAAGTTGTGATGGTTGTAGAGCGCTAGCGCGAAGCTGATTATCACAAAGAATCCCCAGAAAATCGCTGTTATCCTTGATTAACGGAACGGTGATTTTCTGGGGATTTTGGAATTGATGCTGCGATCGCTTAATTGACTGCCGATGTGACCCAAGTCCGAATCAGTGCGTTCACTTGGTCAGGAATTTCGTCATGCGGACAATGTCCTGCATTCAAATAATGCTCGGTCAGTTGGGGATGATAGCTGCGGAATTTTGCACCGCGATCGCGCGCGTTAATCCAGGGGTCAGCTTCTCCCCACAACATTAACAAGGGTCGCGTTAGTTGTCCGAGCAACACATCGACTTTTTCTCCTTGTGGAGTGCGGAAGACTGATGCAAAGACTTTATCTGCGCCTTGATCAAAGGCAGGGCGTTGGATTTCCTCGATTAAGCGATCGGTGACTGCCGTTTGATCTAAGTAGACTTTTTCTAAGGTTTTTCGGATCGTTGATTTCTGCCGCACATACTGAAAGAGCAACCAACTTGCCCAGTCCTGGTGAAATAAGCTCATCACAAAGCTTCCCATGACTTGGCGAATCGGATCAGGCTTGGTTGTGCCTTGAATATCGGTAAAGGGACCTGCACTATTAATCAAAATTAATCCTGCTGACGATTCGGGACGTTGGGAAGCGGCACAAAGTCCAACATAGCCACCGAGCGAATTTCCAGCAACAACGGCAGGCGCACCGATGACTTCAGTGACAAATTCATGAATCTGGTCGCGCCACAGTTCACCGCTGTATTTCCAGTCTGGTTTTGCCGATCGCCCAAATCCGAGTAAGTCGATCGCCCACACTTCAAACTCTTGGCTCAATCCGATCACGTTTTTGCGCCAGTGATCAGTCGAAGCTCCAAATCCATGAATCAATAACAGCGGGGGGCGATTGTTCCGTTCGCCCATTTTTACATAGTAAACTGGCTCGTTTCGCCAGTTCCAATACTGTCCTGGAACCGTATCGATCGAAGAAGCGACCTGCATGAGACAATCCGCAATACATCACAGATTCAATTGTAAAACTTAGGGGATGTATCAGGGGCAGAGAGCCGGAGAACTGCCTCAAAGAATGAGGGGATTGGGCTTGCTGAAAGTCTGTAGAAATTTTTAAAATCATTCCGACACTTGAATCGTAGACAGCGATCGCAGAATTTCTAAGCGCGATCTCAATTACCCATTTAGCAAGCTACAGAGCTTCTCAACTAATACAGCATGAGTCTGCAGAGATAATTCGCCCAAGCGACGCTGAACCATCGATCGACGAAGCGTAATCAGATGATTCAGACGGAGCGTAGAAGGCTTTCGCAACCCACTCATCACAAAATCTGGGTGAGACAAATCTAGAACGAGATCCGAATCGAGTAGCATGGCCGGAATCCGACTCGTAATCAGTGCAAAAATCAGATGGCGATTCTCTCCAATTGGGTCAGTGAGACAATATGCAGGACGAATCTTGCTAGCTGAAAGATCATCATAAGGAAACTCGATCAAGACAATCCTATGCTTCATCACTCACAGGTTCGCCATCTTCTAACGTGTAAATATCTTCCGCCGGATCATCTAACCAATCCTGAACAGAAGCTTGAACTGCAGAGGATGACCACTCTTGATTCAAAGAACTCTCTGAGTCAGGGAAGAGCAAAATCCCTCGAAATCTGGTTGATTTTGCTGCAGGGAGCGGTTGATCGATCTGGATACAACCTTCCTCATTCACGCTGCCTGTTACTTCAATCGCTCTCATAAAGTAGTACTTAGACGATCTATTTCATTTTACGCGACTTCAAAATTGGCGCGCCATTTCTGAAGGGCAATTGCTATTTTCCAATTTGCGATCGCACCTTCACCTAAAACCGCTCAACGCCCTCAAAAACCTTCTGTCCATGCGCTTGTGCCGCTTCTCCACAAGTCCGAGGAGTCGGGAACAACTTCGTCGGATTGGCAATTCCCTGCGGATCAAATGCCAATCTCACCCACTGCATCGTCTCTAAATCCGCAGGCGAAAACATCTCTGGCATATAGCACCGCTTATCTGCTCCAATGCCATGCTCTCCAGAAATACTTCCCCCCACTTTCACACAGAGCTTGAGAATCTCTCCCCCCAACGCTTCGACTTCTTCTAATGCTCCTGGAATTGCATTGTTGTACAAAATCAACGGATGCAAATTCCCATCTCCCGCGTGAAACACATTCGCCACGTTGTAGCCGAACTTTTGTCCCAAGGCTTCAATTTCACGCAGCACATATTCCAACTTCGTGCGCGGAATCACCCCATCTTGGACATAGTAATCGGGGCTCATCTTACCCATTGCCGCAAAGGCAGCTTTCCGTCCCTTCCAAATTGTTAGCCGCTCATCCGCCTCGGTTGCTACCGTGACATTTCGCGCTCCATTCTTTTTACAGATCTCCGCGACTCGCTGACTATTCAAGTCTGCTTCAACTTCTAAGCCATCTACTTCCACAAGCAAAATTGCAGTCGCATCGCGCGGATAACACCCAGTCGCGACGACATCTTCGACTGCGTTAATACTCATGTTATCCATCATTTCCATCCCGCCCGGAATGATGCCCGCACTGATAATGTCAGACACTGTAGCTCCAGCCGCTTCAACACTCATAAAGTCTGCTAACAGCACCCGAATCGACTCTGGTGTTTTCAAGATTTTTAACGTGATTTCAGTTGCGATTCCGAGCGTTCCTTCTGACCCAACAAACACTCCGGTGAGATCGTATCCTGGCGATTCGGGAATCTCACTGCCCAAATCCACGATCGTGCCTTCGGGAGTGACAATCTTCACCCCCAACACATGATTCGTCGTCACTCCATATTTCAGACAATGCACCCCGCCGGAATTCTCAGCTACATTACCGCCGATCGAACAAATAATCTGACTCGATGGATCGGGCGCATAGTAAAATCCGGCTCCACTCACCGTCTGAGTCACCCAACTATTGATCACGCCCGGTTGAACAATCACGCGCTGATTTTCCAAATCCACCTGAAGAATTTTCCGCATCAAAGAGGTAACAATCAAGACACAATTCTCGATCGGTAAAGCGCCACCTGACAGTCCTGTGCCTGAACCTCTCGCTACAAAGGGGACCGAAGCGCGCGCGCAAATTTTCACGACTTCTGCGACTTCTTCTGTCGTGCGCGGTAACACTGCGATCGCGGGACGTTCTCGATAGCTCGTCAAGCCATCACACTCATAAACCAAAAGTTCTTCGCGGCGTTGCACAACCCCCGATTTTCCCACAACTGCTTCAAATTCGCGTGCGATCGCTTGCCAATTGGGTTGGGTCACTACTGCCGTCATGATCATTCCTGTGCAACGTTATCCTTAACGTACCAAATTACCCTGATTTCGGGTCACAAGATCGTAGATAGAAACTATCAATTGTCCGTCGATTGCTTCTCAATCTGGCAAACTTCTGACTTACATCTATATGACCGTGCTGATTTTGGGACATGCCGCGGATCTTCATGCATCACATCTGTATCAAACCTTAGAACGATTGGGAATTGTCTGCCACTACTGGGATGTGGCAACGTTTCCGACCCAAGCACAAATTACTTGGTCGCCCGTGTCTCAAGAAGGCTTATTGCGTCTGGCAGATGGGCGACAGTTAGCTGTCAGCCAGATTCGCAGTGTGTTTTGGCGACATTTTGCCGGGGTACGAGTGCCCAGATTACCTCATGCATCGGTGCAAAAAGCCGCGTATCAAGATGCGATCGCGCTCGTTCGCTCTCTGATTCAAATTCCTTCAATCCACTGGGTGAATCCCATACAGGCGTATCAACTGCATCGCGAGAAACCGCTGCAACTCAGCAAACTTCATCAATTAGGAGTCAACCTTCCCGATACGATCGTCACGAATGATCCAACTTCAGTGCGAGAGTTCGTCTATCGACATTCCAAAACGACCTTCAAACCAATTTATGGCGGAGCTAGAACCCAACTCATTTCAGCAGAACACTTGAATCCTGAACGCTTGAAATTGAGTCTAAAAATTGCGCCTGTGACGCTGTGCGAATACATTGCCGGAGCGAATATTCGATCGTATGTCATTGGTGACACGGTTTATGCAGCCGAGATTTGCAGTGCTGCATTGGATTTTCATGAGGATGACGATGTTAAAGTCATTCCGATCATCTTTCCGAAAGCGATGTGCCAGCAGGCAATTGCGATCGCTCAAGCCTTGGATGCGGAATGGCTGATGATTGATTGGAGATTAACACCGAGCGGCAAGTATCTCTTTCTCGAAGCGAATCCCAATCCATCCTTCTTAGCCTTTGAACAACAGACTGGATTTCCAATCACGCAAGCGTTGATTGAATTGTTGTTGAATTCAGACTGATGTGCTGCGGCTTGAGCAGGTTTGACAGTGTGAGAATCTTGACCAACTCTAGGGAGATGGAGATGGGGACGGAGATGCTGTCGATGAAGGAGATGCTGTCGGAGATGGCGATGCAGACGGCGACGGAGACGGTGAAGGCGCTTGAATTGTTAGGGGAATCCCATCACTGGTCGATCGCTCGGTTGCTTCTATTTGTCTTGGATTCGTGCTGGCTTGTAGCTGTGCTGCTGTCAAATTGGTTTGATACTCGGACAATTGCTTGCGGATTCGAGGAATTTGCGCCGCAGGTTTGAGAATATTGATCGCTAATTTCCAGCGATCGATCACCAGTCTCCAATCATCCTTCGACTGCGCCACTCTTGAAAGATTCGCAGCACTCGCCGCTTTATCATCGGCTTGAGTCAGTAAAGTCTTGATTTCTTCCTCAGAAAGTTTCTGACCCGGTTTTACTGTGACCGTTGGCGGGAGCTTTATCTCAGATCCAGAAGGCTTGGGTGCATCAGGTTGTACTGCAACCAAACCTTGTTTCTCGTAGGGCGTTGGATCAACGGGACGAGACTCGACGTAGGCTCTGATCTTTGTGGGTAAAGGAGTACAGCTTGTGAGAAATCCTAGCATTGCGACGAGTGACAAAACCTTAACCATGAGCAGAGAACAAATTCGACCCCGTTAGAATGCCTCAATTTCCACATTTGATCACACAACAGCGTTAAAATTTCTTAATGAAGTCATGTCAGTGAGATGAGCGAATGCGTGTTGCGATCGTTGGGGCAGGATTAGCGGGATTAGCCGCAGCCGTAGAATTAGTCGATGCGGGTCACGAAGTTGAAATCTTTGAAGCACGATCGTTTGTCGGCGGGAAAGTTGGCAGTTGGATCGATGCGGATGGCAATCACATTGAGATGGGATTGCATGTGTTTTTCAACAATTACGCGAATCTATTCGCCTTAATGAAAAAGGTCGGCGTATATCAAGAATTGCTGCCGAAAGAACATGTTCACACGTTTGTGAATCGTGGCGGTGAACTTGGCAAGCTAGATTTTCGCTTCTTAGTCGGTGCGCCATTTCACGGATTGAAGGCGTTCTTTACAACCGGACAACTCACGATTCAAGATAAATTGCAAAACGCGATCGCGCTGGGGACAAGTCCGATTGTTCCGGGGCTGATTAATTTCGATGCCGCGATGAAAATGATTCGCGCTTTGGATGGAGTCAGCTTTGCTGATTGGTTCCGCAGTCATGGCGGTTCTCAGAATAGTTTGAAGAAAATGTGGGATCCGATCGCTCTCGCTCTCGGCTTCATTGATACCGAAAATATTTCTGCACGCTGCATGTTAACCATCTTTATGATGTTCGCCGCGAAGACAGAAGCGTCGCAATTGAACATGCTATCTGGCTCACCTGCGGAATATTTGCACAAACCGATCGTAGATTATTTGGAAGCGAGAGGTGCAAAGATTCACACCCGCAGACAAACCCGACGGATTTTGTTTGAAGGTGAGGGAACGAATACGATCGTGACTGGACTTGCGATCGCGAATGGTGAAACAGAAGAGATTATTACTGCTGATGCCTATCTTGCAGCCTGTGATGTTCCTGGAATTCAGAGACTGCTTCCCCAGGAATGGCGCAGTATCAAGGAGTTTGACAATATCTACAAACTCGAAGCAGTTCCAGTCGCAACAGTGCAAATGAGATTTGATGGCTGGGTGACAGAAATGAATGATCCAGCCGCGAGAAAGCAAGTTGACCATGCAGCCGGAATTGATAACTTGCTGTATAGTTCGGACGCAGATTTTTCCTGTTTTGCAGATCTAGCACTGACAAGTCCCAAAGATTACTACCGAGAAGGTCAAGGTTCTTTGATGCAAGTCGTGCTCACGCCGGGTGATCCGTTTGTGCCAATGAGTAATGAAGACATTGCTCAACATGCTCTCAAGCAAATTCATGATCTGTTTCCTTCCTCGCGCGAACTGAATATGACCTGGTTTAACGTGGTGAAGCTAGCACAGTCGCTGTATCGGGAAGAACCCGGAAAAGATCCGTATCGTCCTTCGCAAAAAACGCCGATCGAGAATTTCTTCTTAGCAGGCAGTTATACTCAACAGGACTATATCGATAGCATGGAAGGTGCAACGATTTCAGGCAAGCAGGCGGCTCAGAAAATTCTGGAACCGACGGGCTATAAAGTTCAAGGGGTTGGATTGTTTAAGTATTAAGCGATCGGTTGCATCCATCTTGTGGGATGGGGAGACGGGGAGAAACAGCCATGATTTTAGAGTTTTGCCCTATCTCCCATCAGATTTACTCGGTTGCTATTGACTGAGGTAGTTTCCCATCGCTGAACCAAATCACATTTTCCTGACCCGTCACACTGACCCAACGAATATCTGAAAACCGATCGCCGTTGTAATCTCCAATTTCGGGAAAGAATGTAGCAGACTGCGCTGGAATATCGGAAATTTGCACTTCGATGTCTCCGGCGCGCCAGATTTGATTCTCGCCTGTACTTGGATTGCGAACGAGAAAATCTGTTTTGTGATTGCCATCAAAATCGCCCGTTTTGATCACAAAATCGCTGCTTGTGCTGGGTAAATCGATCGCGATTGGATCAGGTTGCAGACTGTCGCTTGTCCAAAGCCAAATTTGGTTTTGTCCGGTTAAGCGATCGCGCCAAAACAGATCACTGCGCCCATCGCCGTTGTAGTCAATTATTTCATAGTTCCAAGTTGGAGACTTCGCCTCAAGCCATTCTCCGGAGATACCCAGTGTCTGCGGATCGATTGTCCAGACGGCATTCTGTCCTGTCAACGGATTGCGCCAGAATAATTCATGGCGATGATCACTGGTGAAATTTGTAGCAGCAGGTTCCCAACCCGGTTCAATCTGAGCAATCGAGCGTTTCACACGCTGCGCCCCATTCATTGCCCAGATCTGGAACTCCCCAGTCGTAGAGTTATACCAAAACAAATCGCTGGTTCCGTTGCCGTCAAAATCGCCGACCACTTCTGTCCATGCCCCTTGCAGAGAATCAAGCCATTGGGCATCCAAGGATGAAGTTCCATCCATCAGCCAAATTGCATTTTCTCCAGTTTTGGGATTTCGCCAAACGAGATCCGTTTTACCGTCTTGATTAAAGTCGCCATATTTTGGAGTCTGCCAACCTTCTGGAATGAAGAAGATCGGACTTGATGCACTCGTTCTGATATTGGCGGATAAATTAATTTCTGGAATGCGTGTCGTGAGATCAAAACTGAATAAATCAGTCCGCCCATCTCCATTAAAATCAGGTGCTTTGAACGAATTCAAACTATCAAAAAATGTCATACTTCTCCTCACATAGGAACTCAGCAACAAGATGCCACGCTGGAATTCCGTTGCTTGAGTATCAGAGTGATGGACTCCGTGATGAACTCAATCATGAATTCAGCAGGCAGATGTAAAGTGATGAGAGCTAATCAGTTAATTTTTATCTTTAACCCTGGATTTTATCCCATTCAAAACAGAGATGGAACTGGATACAAATCCAAAGCATTGTTTGACATTATACAGAGTGGCTTGCCAACAAAAATCCGGCGAAGTTGTTGCCGTGCAATCTTCTAACAAAATGCAATCGTATCCTAAGAAATTTGCATCTTGTAGAGTTGCCATCACACACTGATCTGCATTTACGCCTGCAAAAAATAGCGTCGTTTTTCCTAAATTTCGCAGAATACTATCCAGCGGTGTATCCCAAAATCCACTCATTCGATATTTATCGATTTGAATATCACCTTCTATCGGTTGAAGTTCATCGACGATCGCTGCCGCCCAACTATCTTTTTGTAAAACAGGAGCCTGATTTTTCGGGAGCGGATCGCCGAGTCCTACACTTTGTCCGTCTGAATTGTAGACATATCGTGTTGCGGGGCTAATATTCAGTAAGTCAGGACGGTTTCCCCAATTGACCCAAACGATCGATAGACCAACTTGTCGCGCGATCGGTAGAAATTGTTGAATCGGCACAATTGACGATCGTGCAGGGGTAACATCCACTCCGATATGGGCTAACCATCCATCCGGGTGACAAAAATCATTCTGCATATCGATGACAATCAATGCAGATTTGTTTAGGTCTAATCGTATTTTTTTTGTTGCGGTTTCGACCGTAATGATTTGAGGAGGAATAGGAGATCGAGTTAGATCTGCGATCGCTGAATTCACATACCAGGCATTCGGTGGAAGACCGAGTGGATACATCGGCTCATTCATATTTGGGGAACTCTAGGTTTCAATTCTTCTTCAATAGGTACTACAACTTTTGATCACAAAGCTGTTCGAGGGATCACGAATTCATCCGTGAGATCAGCTCAATTTTCTGATACAACTACTCTTAAATCTTGGCTTCTGATTGTTGAATTGAGTGCTCTAATTCTGTGAGTTTAGCAATGCGAATTTCTACATTAACGGCTTGTACGATCGGATTAATTTCCATATCAGATCTCGCGCAAACAGCAGCAGCAACGAGCGCGACGAATCTCGATGAAATTGTTCCGATTGAAGCTGAGTCTACTCAGACGCAGAGTGTTTCAGACGCTCCGAGTCCGAAGAGTGCTGCCGTTACGCAAGCGATCGCGGCTCCAGAATTTTCGCGCTCCGCGCAACTCGTTCCTGCGATCGCAACTCCTGTCGCGGCTCCAGAATTTTCGCGCCCTTCCCAACTTGCTCAAGCCCAATTTGAGCAGACCTATCAACCCGTTTCTCCGACGCAAGAGTGGATCGTTCCGAGTCGTTCGCCTGCCTCAACCGCTCAAACTGCTCCTCGCCAAACTCCGCCGCGTCCAACCCCGACTCCTGCAACCCCGGCTCCGGTTCCTGCTAATCTCGTTCTCACAGCAACCGATGTGCAAATTGTGGGTGCAGACTCGGAGCTGCAATCGATCATTCGCTCTAAGATCCGCACTCAAGCGGGCGGAAATGTTAGTACTCCTCAGCTTCAGAGCGATATCGCCGCCATTTTAGAAACGGGGCTGTTTAGTACGGCAAACTTTACGACTCAGGCGAATCCGAATGGATTAAGTGTGACGTTTCAAGTGCAACCGACGACAGTACGCACAGTGAATTTGGTGAATGCTCAGGCGTTGACACCTGCGATCGCTAATCAATTTTTCCAATCACAACTTGGCGCGCCCGTCAGCCCAACAGCAATTAATGAAAGCATTCGTCAAATCAATGCTTGGTATCGCCAGAATGGATTCACTTTAGCGCGTGTGATTGGGGTCGTTCCGAGTCGGGATGGAGTCTTAACGCTGGAAGTTGCAGAAGGGGCAGTGAGCGATATTCAAATTCGCTTTACGGATGAGCAAGGCAGACTGGTTAATGATCAAGGTGAACCTGTGCGCGGCAGAACCCGCGAAAGTTTTCTACGCAATCAGATCCAACTAAAGCCCGGTCAGATCTTTCAAGAATCTGCGGCTCGTCAAGATCTTCAGCGCATTTTGCAAACAGGGCTGTTTACAAATGGGCGAGTTTCACTCGAAGGCGATGCCCGTCGCACTACGGTCGTGTATAACCTGACTGAGGCGCGCAGTCGTGCCTTAAATGTCAGCGGTGGCTTTAATGATGATTTAGGCATCTTCGGCAACTTCAACTACAGCGATAACAACTTCAATGGAGTTGGGCAACAGTTGAGTGGGAATGCCTCGATCGGGACAAAAGATGCACAGTTTGATGGCAGATTTGTCAGTCCTTATCGCGCGACAGAACCCGATAAGCTTGGCTACAGTATCAGCGGATTCCGGCGACGTGGGGTGTCGCGGGTGTTTGATGACGAGCAGAGCGAATTAGCAAATGGCGATCGCCCAAGAGAAGGGCGATTTGGGGGAACCGTTGCGGTCAATCGTCCGATTGGGAATGGTTGGGATGGAACGTTGGGCTTGAACTATACGCGAGTGAGTATTCGCGATCGCGATGGTGATGTCGCGCGACGCGATGCTAATGGCGCACCGCTTTCCTGGAGTGGTACTGGGATTGATGATCTGACGACGCTCAGTTTTACAGCCGTTCGAGATCAGCGCAATAGCGCGATCGATCCGTCGAGTGGTTCGATTTTGACGCTCAGTACCGAGCAATCGATTCCGATCGGTCGAGGGAACATTCTCTCGAATCGTCTGCAAGCGAACTACTCGCAGTATATGCCAGTGAATTTCTTTAATTTAGAAAAAACGCAGCAGCAGCCAGAAGTGTTGGCATTTAATGTGCAGGCAGGAACCACGATCGGAGATTTGCCGCCCTACAATGCCTATACGCTCGGCGGCCCCAATTCAGTTCGAGGGTATGGAGTCGGAGAAGTTGGAGTCGGACGGAGTTTTGTTTTAGCTTCGGCAGAGTATCGCTTCCCGATTTACAGCATCATTGGCGGAGCCGTGTTTGCCGACTTTGCGTCTGATCTCGGATCTGCAGATACAGTGTTAGGTGAACCTGGCATTGTTCGGAATCGTCCCGGAACTGGTTTTGGGTTTGGCTTAGGGATTCGCTTAAAGTCGCCTCTGGGAACAATTCGAGCAGGCTATGGAATTAACGATCAAGGCGAAGGGCGTTTCCAATTTGGATTCGGGGAGAAATTCTAAAATCGCGATCCAAAACCACTCCCCACTCCCCACTCCCCACTTCACAATTGATTCAGGACTGATAGAGAAGCGCTAAATTAAGCCGATCGCTGTTTCAACAATTTTTCAGGAGAAATTTTCAAAAGATTTCGTCGTTTGTAAAATATCGATAGGGCAACTTACAAAAACCATCCTGTGGAGTTCAGTGTCATGTCTAAGAAAAAATTCGCGCTCGGTTTGATTGCAGGGTTTGGAATAGCAATGATCGCTGCTCCCTCACATGCCCAACAAGCTCCGAGCAGTGCTGATCTGCTCAGAGATCCCCAATCTCAAGATTCGCTCAGCAACTTATTCAACAACCGAGGCGATAACGCAACGAGCAGTCTGATGGACTTGATTCAACGAGTTTCGCAAGGCAGCGTTGATCCCGAAGCCTTTCGTCAACAGCAGCGAGAAAGCCTAGACGCAGCAACCGCAGAGTTTCTCAACAAACGTCGCCAAATGCTGCAAACTCAGCCTCAAGTCGCACCTGCGCCTGTGGTACAGCCATTGAATTAGTTCAGCCACTGAATAGTTCAGCCATTGAAATAACCCCGCACGAGGTTAGAAACCCCGTGCTCATCGAACGAAGTCTCTGAAGAGACTGTATCTCTAAGCCATTAGCTAGGTTCGGGAGTCCCTTGAGGGAGTTCGCACAGTTAGCACCGGGTTTTGAATCCGGTGCAGGACAGGAACGCAGTCTCGAACCCTCTGCTATTTCGGAATCGGTTGAAAGATAAATTTGCCAGATTTCGCACCTGTGACTCGCACGAGCGTAATTTCTGTTTCACGATCGCCTTCTGGGGTAAAACTGACGGACTGAACTGCCCCAATTGTGGTAAAGCTTGGGGTTGAAAGTGTCGCTCGAATACCATTTCGCGTTGGGGCTTT
Source organism: Leptolyngbya sp. UWPOB_LEPTO1 (assembly GCF_017302695.1). Taxonomy (NCBI): domain Bacteria; kingdom Bacillati; phylum Cyanobacteriota; class Cyanophyceae; order Leptolyngbyales; family Leptolyngbyaceae; genus Leptolyngbya; species Leptolyngbya sp. UWPOB_LEPTO1. The sequence goes on from NZ_JAFLCJ010000002.1 coordinate 247,639, forward strand.
TTGCAGTGCAGCGATCATGGCTTGCGTCGCATCGTAACCTAACGCCGATCGCCAGCCTGGGGCACGCCCCCAGACGGATTTCGCTTGCTGTTCAAAGGGCGAATTCTGAAGCTGAGTCTGTGCCGAAGGAATCGCCACAACCATTCCACTCGCTGCGCTTCCTAACTCAGTCAAAATTCGAGAATTGTACAACGCATCTCCTGCGAGAATAGGCAGACGTTTCTGATTGGCATTAATGATAAGTAGAGTGCGATCGAGCAATTCTGCATTCGGAGCCAAGAAAATCACTTCTGCGCCTTTTTTCATCGCTTGGGCAACGTTTTCTGCAACTTCGATCGCAGGATTACTCAAATCCACTTCATGCACGACCTTACCTTTATCCGCATAGTAGAGTGCATCTTTGAAGGCTTCTGTCAGCGATTTGCTATAGAGATTTTTGGAATTGAAAAAGACGGCAGCTTTTCGCTTCTTCAATTGTTTGGTCATATAACTTACGAGCCGCTTGGCGGGCAGTTCATCGCTTGGCATTGTGCGGAACACATAGCGACTAAATCCGGATAAATTCTTGGCTGAACTCACCGGAGATATTGCAACCAGTTCTCCTTCTTGGTAAATCTTGCCTGCTGCCAGCGTCGTATCGCTCGTTCCATGTCCAATCACGCCCAAGACGGTCGGATCGCGAACCAGTTGGGTCGCAATTTGGCGAGCGAGATCCGGATTCGCATCATCAGACGCGATCGCGATTTTCAATTTCATTGCTTTCGTTTGATTGATCCGATCTTGTGCCTGAGCAATTCCTCGCAAGACTTCAGCAGAAGCGGTTGGATTTGTCCGAATCGGCAGAACGACAGCGATCGTGTTTGCCTGCTCGGAACCAATTCGCGCATTGTTGAGATAGATCAGCGTTTCAGGATCGCTCTGATCGATTTTGTGGGCTTGTTCAAACAAACTGACGGCTTCTGCAAACTCGCCACTTTTCATTTTGTCGATTGCCGCTTGTTTCAAGGGTTGTGGCGGTGTGTTTGGACTGAGTAACGTTTGTCCAACGCTGAGAAATTGCCCGCGTTGTCCGGGTGGGTCGGTCGGGGTTGGAGTGTTGCGGGTCAGTGTCCAAGCTGAAGCGCCAATGATCGCAGTGAGTCCGGCCGCGATCGCGCTCATTTTCAACGGCTTGTTCAAGACAGGTTTTGGCGATCGCAGTCGATTTTTTGCCTCGGAAATTGGCATCTGCGTAAAAATCGAGGACTTGACCTGATTGAGCGCCTCTAAGATTTCTGCCGCAGTTTGATAGCGATCGTTGAAGTGAAACTGCGTCATCTTCTCTAAAACGGCGGCAAAATCATGGCTGACCGTGACGCGATCTCGCCAAAGCAAGTTATGAGTATTAGGATCGTAAGCCAGTTGAGACGGGCGTACTCCAGTCAAAGCCTGAATGGCAATCATGCCCAACGAATAGAAATCACTGTTATATCGGGGCTGACCTAAACATTGCTCACTGGCGGCATAGCCAGACGTATAGATTGGAACACTGAGATCAACGGGTTCAGTTGCGATCGACGATTCTAAAATCGTTTTAACGGCTCCAAAGTCGATCAGTACGAGTTTCTGATCGCGATCGCGCCGGATTAAATTCTCGGGTTTCAAATCGCGATGAATCACGCCCTGCTCATGCACATATCCTAGAACTTGAGTCACATCTTCGACCAAATCAACGACTTGTGCTTCTGCAAGTCTGCGATCTCCGCCGATTTCTTCGCTCAACGGATGCCCTTGAATGAATTCTTGAACGAGATAAAACTCTTGATCTTCTTCAAAATAAGCGAGAAGCCGTGGAATCTGATCGTGTCTGCCTAAGCGTTCCAGGGTTTCTGCTTCTGCAAAGAACATGCGCCGCACTTGACGTAGAATGGCTTCATCTTGACTCGAAAAACTCAAATGTTTGAGAACACAGCGAGGATTTCCGGGGCGTTTAGTGTCTTCGGCGATGTACGTTTGCCCAAAGCCACCAGAGCCAAGGGGTTGAAGAATTTTGTACCGTGCGTCGAGTATACGTCCTAGCATTGCAGCCCTGAAAAGCGATAATGGCATTGTAGGTCGATCGACAAGTTCAGGCACATCCAGTCATGAAAATTGAACAGCGTCACGAATGGGTGTTGACCGCAGAAGCCGCGATCGTCATTCAACAAGAACTATCCCAAGAAGTGATCACAGACGATCAGTTTGGGACAGTGAACTATGTGGCGGGGATCGATGTCGGATTTGAAGCAGAGGGAACGATTACCCGTGCTGCTGTCGCGATCTTAAAGTATCCCGAATTAGAGTTCTGTGACCATGCGATCGCGCGTCGCCCTACTACTTTTCCTTACATTCCCGGTTTTCTCTCATTTCGTGAAGTTCCAGCCGTGCTAGATGCGTTGGAGCAAGTCAAGACAAGCCCGGATTTATTGCTGTGTGATGGTCAAGGGTTAGCTCATCCGAGACGGTTTGGGATTGCCTGTCATTTGGGGATCTTGACGAATCTTCCCGCGATCGGAGTCGGCAAGTCTCGATTGGTGGGCAAGCACGAAGAACCGCCGGATCAGCGCGGGGCTTGGGTTCCTTTGATTTATAAAAGCAACACGATCGGAGCCGTTCTCAGAACTCGTCCAGGGACGAAACCGCTTTATATTTCATCTGGACATCGCATTCGTTTAGAAAGTGCGATCGCGTATGTAATGGGTTGTACAACAAAATATCGATTGCCAGAAACCACGCGACATGCTCATAAGTTAGCCAGTGGGTGATCGCTCGATCGCGAAAGATATCCCGATCGGCAAGCTTGAATTGATGGCGGCGCACCCTGTACGATCGAGCAAATTCCAACTTGTCGCTGAGAACCGTGAAAAGATTTCTGATTGCGTTGCTTTTATGGTTGAGCATTGCATTTCCCGCCTACGCTGCTGAACGCTGTCGCCCAGTCAACGATCAGGAAGTCTGCATTGTTTCAATTCGGCGCAGTGCTAAAAACTATTGGGAATACCGAGCGATCGTCAAAGTCGATGGCGCAGTCAAACCCTTACAGATTTACGATTGTCGATCGAAAACAACGATTCAAGACAACAAAGTTTTAGAACTGTTTGAGCAAGACGGAACCGCTGAAGCCGTCTGTAGTTTTTTCAAACCTCCGCGTGATGCTTTTGGAGTAGCAAACGGCAAACCCAGAATCATGTCCACATTACCGACGGCAAAGTTACCCAAACAAAAACTGCCACCGCAGCGATCGCCAGAACCAATTCAATAAGATTTCCAATCAGTGCGCCAAAGCCAATTCCCAATGTGACTCGTCCAGCCGTTCTCAGCCGCTCTGAAGTCGGCAAATCACTGCGATACAGAAACTCACCGATAAATCCCCCGAGCAATCCGCCGACTAAAATTCCAGCGATCGGTCCACCGAGCGGCAGTGCAGGTAGCAATCCAAAAAAGCCGATCGCCATCCCGATAAACATCCCCATCTGGCTCCACCGACTTGCGCCGATCTGTTTTGCACCCCAGTAAGATCCCAGCCATTCCACCACTGAACTGAGCAGCAAGGCGACAAAAATCAATCCCAATGGCAGCAGCGGAATCGCAAATTTCGTGACAATGCACCACAGCAAAATTGCCACTAAGATTAAACTCGGCCCCGGAATCCCTGGAACGACTGCTCCTACGACTCCGACCACCATTACTGCCACCAATATCCAATAGAGCACTGTCAATTCCATAGTTTTACTCCGTCTGACCTATCCAAACTCGCCCTATCTACGCAAGACTGCCTGAGCAAATCGATCGCGCCCATCTTCGAGATCTCTCGGCAATCCTTGTGGAAATTGTTTCTGAATTGCTGCTTTTAATGCCTGCAACCGATTGCCGGGATCGGGATGAGAACTGAGAAACTCCGGCTGTCGTCCACTCCCTGCACTCTTTGCCAAAATCTGCATCACTTCTAAAATGCCACGGGGATCGTAACCTGCGTCCAGCATAAACTTGAGTCCTAAGCGATCGCTTTCGGATTCATCATTGCGACCGTAGCGCAGATTCACTAACTGGTTCGTGGCTTGTGCGATTGCAGCTGCGCCCTGTCCGCCATCTTGTCCCCCACTGGCTGCCACCCCGACTGCTGTGACTAGCGCGCTTCCTAACTGCTGTTTTGCTAAATGTTCTGCTCCATGCCGACCCACGACATGCCCGATCTCATGTCCAAACACGGCTGCTAACTGTGCTTCTGACTTCATTTGTCCAAGCAATGCTGCTGTGATAAAAACTTGCCCACCCGGTAAAGCGAAAGCATTCACGATTTTCGGATCGCGTAAGAGGTGAAACTCATAGGTATAAGGCGATTTTGACGCATTAGAGCGCTGCACAATCCGCTGTCCTACCTCATCCATATAAGTTTGCAAGCCTTGGTCGGGAAACAATCCACCGTGCCTGGCTGCCATTTGCTGACGGCTTTGTAGTCCGAGCACAATTTCTTGTCGAGGAGTCAGTTGGACTCGCTGATTTTCGCCTGTGACTGGGTTTTGGCTGGTATTGCCGTAGTAGCTAAACAATCCCCCGATCGCGAAGATCAGCCCCAAAATTAATCGAATTAAAACACTCACAGCATATCTCTGTCTTAAACTTGCAGTCCATTAATTCTCAAATGCTCTGATCAGATAAATCAAGTGTTCTGCTCTGCAATTCATGATTTTTAGCATGAACGTTTTAGATACTGAGATCGTTCGGGCACTCTCTAGACTGAGAAATGAGGGAAAGACATGAGCGATCGAATTGCAATTTTGCTAGCCGGTAATAAGATGACTGGCGACACGAGAGTTATCTTTAATTTAGCCGAAGGACTGATTGCTAGAGGGTTTGAAATTGATTTACTGCTCGCATCTTCTGCACAATTTGTTTTATCAGATTTGTCGAAGCAGGTGAATGTGATTGATCTGCAAACTCCTGTCACCGCCCGCACGTCTAGTATGATCAAGCTGTTGTTTCCGTTGCTTCATTACCTTCGGCGTGTTCAACCCAAAACCTTGATCTCGAATTTGTGTTTTGCAAATGCGATCATGACCCTCAGCAAATTTCTCACGTTTCCAGCCCCAAAACTGGTTCTGGTGGAGCATCTTGCCCTCTCTACCGATGAACATGACGGTGAACCTCACAGTAAACTTCTCCCACTGCTGATTCGAGTGCTCTATCCACATGCGGATGCTGTGATTTCTGTGTCTCAGCAAATTGGTGCAGAATTGAGAAGTAAGTACAATCTCACGAATGTGCTGGCGATCGCAAATGCGGTCGTCAATTCTCGTCTCACTGAACAAGCGCAATCAGACCTAGATCATCCCTGGTTTGCATCCGATGAGATTCCGGTCTTTCTGGGAGCCGGAAGATTCGCGGCGCAAAAGGATTTTACGACGCTGATTCGAGCGTTCTCAATTTTGCGACAAGAGATGCCAGCTCGATTGGTGATTTTAGGAGATGGAGCTTTGAGATCTCAGTTAGAAGCTCAAATCCAATCCTTAGGGTTACAAGCCGATGTCGAGCTTCCAGGCTTTGTTTATAATCCCTACCAATACATGAGTCGCGCCACTGCTTTTGTTTTATCCTCGCGCTGGGAAGCTCTGCCGACCGTCTTGATCGAAGCGATGGCATGTGGGTGTCAAGTGATTGCAACTCAGTGCCGATCAGGCGTAGATGAGATTTTATCTGGCGGCGAGTTTGGGCAAATTGTTCCGATCGCAGATCCAGTAGCAATGGCTGCTGCGATGAAAAATTCAATTCAACATCCCATCTCACCGAGACTGCTAAAATTTCGCGCCGATGATTTCAGTATTGAACAAGCGGTTGATCGCTATCTAGAAGTAATCTAATTGCGATGATTATTGTGATAGTGAATTCTAGCGCCTGCCCATTGTAATTTCTCGCGTAACGTCTGGTAGTAAGAGTAATTTTCGCGCAGCACGATAAATCTTGCTTCTTCTGCTGCCATCCGAATATCCACCCGCTGTCCAGGCCAAATCGAAGTTGCCAGCACTCCGTCCATCCAAAGTTTTGTACTCAAGTCATAATCTGCCAAAGGCCAAATACTCACGACTGATCCAGACGGAATCAAAATCGGGCGACTAGATAAACTCAGGGGACAAATCGGCGTAACGGAGATCGCTGCCATACCGGGATGAATGATTGGACCATTCGCTGCAACGGTATAACACGTTGATCCCGTCGGCGTTGAAATAATCAGCCCATCTCCTTGATACTGATCGACGACTTCTCCATCAATTTCCATTTCTAAAATTGAGGTGATCATACGATCGGCAGATGCAGGCTTAATACACATCTCATTTAAGGCGAGAAAGCGATCGCTGACAGGCTCTAAATTTGTGCGATTTCCTTCATGTACGGTTGCTTGAAGCATCATTCGGGTCTGCACGGCATAGCGATCGGCTTCTAATCGATCCCAAATCGTCTCACTGTCAAAATCATCGGGTGATTCGGTCAGAAAGCCTAAATGTCCCCCAACATTCACCGCTAAAATCGGAATGCCATCAGAGGCTAAATTCCGAGCAGCAGACAATGCGGTTCCATCGCCCCCAAGTACGACAGCGAGATTGATCGGCAGAGACACGGAGGCTAGAAATACAGGATAGGGATTGTCTTTCGGACCACTTGGTCCCATGAGGACGTTGCAACCCCGCTTTTCTAACGCTTCGGCACACTTTTTCGCCCATCGTTGGCTGAGCGCATCACCGGATTTATGAATAATCAGAACTTGTTTTAACTGCACAGGACTCAATCGCAATTTTAGGACTGATTCTTATTGTGCAGCCATAATCCATCTCAGAAAATGAAACAAACTTTACGGGATTGCAGGCGTTGGCGATAGGGGGATAGGGAGATAGGGACGTGATCGACGATTGGCAGTGTGTTCGATCGATGAGCAGTGAGAGTTTCAAGTAGAATGAGGACAGCTATCTTCTCATGCCGCTTTATGGATTACCAACACATCATTACAATCGAGCCAGGAAAGCGCAGCGGCAAGCCGTGTATTCGGGGAATGCGAATCACCGTCTATGACATCCTAGAATATTTAGCAGGTGGGATGACTGAGGCGGAGATTCTAGAAGATTTTTCCGAACTTACTGTAGAAGACATTAAAGCTTGTCTTGCGTTTGCCGCTGATCGTGAGAAGAAGATATTTGTGGCATCGCTGTGAAATTGTTACTGGATGAAAACTTATCAGACCGGATCGTTCACAGAATTATTGATTTGTATCCGGATTCTGAGCATGTCAAGACATTGGGCTTGATCAATACCGATGATGCACTGATCTGGGAATCTGCCAGGACAAATGGCTTTGTGATTGTTTCCAAAGATGCTGACTTTCATCAGCGCAGTTTACTTTATGGACATCCACCCAAATTTGTCTATCTTCGGATTGGCAATTGCCCAACATCGGCGATGATTCAAATCTTGAGAGAGAGCTTTGATACGATTCTTCAGTTTGAAAGTAGCGAAACGGAAAGTCTTTTGGTGTTGACGTAGGTCAAAGTATTGCGATCGCGATCGAGTTGATTGGGGCAACTGAATCTAACATCTGTCCAACGGTACTGAAAGCAACAAACCCGATCGCAATTGACAAATCAAAACGAGAACATGCAAAGCAGGGGCTTATTTTTTCCTCACAAGTTCCTCAAATTTTTTTTCTATAACTTCAGCAGGTTGGAAGCCTATCCGATACATTCCGTTGGGAAGTGCAATTATGCTAGAAGCTCAAGTATCAAACTCCTTCATCCATGAGTCCACCAAAGCACAAGCGCTGGTGTTGCCCTTTCAGCAAGTTGGAATTGCAGATATTCCCATCGTCGGCGGCAAGAATGCTTCACTCGGTGAAATGATTCAACAACTTACATCCAAAGGCGTGAATGTTCCCAATGGATTTGCGACGACCGCATTTGCTTACCGCTCTTTCATTGCAGGTGCAGGATTAGAAACACAACTGCGTCAACTGTTCGCGGATTTGAATGTCGAAGATGTGCAAAATTTGCAAGAACGGGGCAGAAAAGCAAGATCGCTGATTCTCCAAACTCCTTTCCCGGTCGAATTAGAACAAGCGATCGCGAATGCTTACCAAACGCTGTGCGATGAATATGGAACAGATACCGATGTAGCAGTCCGGTCGAGTGCGACCGCAGAAGATTTGCCAGATGCCAGTTTTGCAGGACAACAAGAAACCTATTTGAACATTCATGGCTTATCGAGTTTACTAGAGTCTTGCCATAAATGTTTTGCTTCGATCTTTACCGATCGCGCAATTTCTTACCGTCAACTGCGCGGCTTTGAGCACTTAGAGATTGCACTATCAGTCGGGGTGCAAAAAATGGTGCGTTCAGACCTTGCTGCGTCGGGCGTGATGTTCTCGATCGATACTGAAACGGGATTTAGAGATGCAGCGTTGATCACGGCAGCCTACGGTTTAGGCGAAAACGTGGTGCAAGGAGCCGTCAATCCTGACGAGTATGTTGTCTTCAAACCGACGTTGAAACAAGGCTATCGTCCGATTCTAGACAAACGACTGGGTTCTAAAGAGATCAAGATGGTCTATGACCTCGGTGGAACTAAATCGACGAAGAATCGCTCGGTTTCACTCGAACAACGGCAGCAATTTGCGATCGCAGATGAGGAGATTCTGCAACTCGCAAACTGGGCTTGCATCATTGAAGACCACTATTCACAAGTGCGTGGCGTTCCGACGCCGATGGACATTGAATGGGCAAAAGATGGCATCACAGGCGAACTGTTTATTGTGCAAGCTAGACCCGAAACGGTGCAATCACAAAAGACTCAGCAAATTCTGCGCACGTATCGGTTAGTCGCTACGCCTCCAGAACCCATGATCACGGGGCGGGCTGTCGGTGAAATGATCGGGCAAGGTAAAGCACGAGTGATTCTTGATGTGCATCAGCTTGATCAATTCCAAACTGGGGATGTTTTGGTGACGAATCGGACTGATCCAGACTGGGAACCCATCATGAAAAAAGCAAGCGCGATCGTGACGAATCAAGGCGGTCGAACTTGTCATGCGGCAATCATTGCAAGAGAAATGGGGATCCCAGCGATCGTCGGCTGCGGCAATGCGACGACTCAAATCTATACGGGTCAAACGATTACCGTAAGTTGTGCAGAAGGCGAAACCGGGCGAGTCTATGCGGGAATGATCCCGTTTGAAATCAATGAAGTTGAGTTAGAAACCTTACCGCAGACCAAAACCGACATTTTGATGAATGTCGGCAATCCTCAGGAAGCATTTAGTCTTGCTGCCATTCCAAACGATGGTGTTGGGCTAGCACGCTTGGAGTTTATCATTGCCAATCAAATTCAAACGCATCCACTCGCATTGATTTACTTTGATGAGCTAGACGATCGCGTTGCCCAAGCTCAAATTGCAGCACTCACTCCCGGATACGACGACAAATCTCAGTTCTTTGTCGATAAGTTAGCCTATGGAATTGGCACGATCGCGGCTGCGTTCTATCCGAAACCTGTGATTGTTCGTATGTCGGACTTCAAGAGCAATGAGTATGCGAACTTACTTGGTGGACGGCAGTTTGAACCCCGCGAAGAAAACCCGATGATTGGCTGGCGTGGTGCTTCTCGTTACTATGATGAGCGGTATCAAGAAGGCTTCGCCTTGGAATGTCAAGCCATGAAGCGAGTTCGAGATCAGATGGGATTGACGAATGTGATTCTGATGATTCCGTTCTGTCGAACACCCGAAGAAGGAAAACGAGTCCTAGCCGAGATGGCAAAATACGGTTTAACTCGGGGCGAAAATGGGCTGCAAGTGTATGTCATGTGTGAGTTGCCGAGTAACGTCATGTTAGCGACTCAGTTCTGTGAAGTGTTTGATGGCTTCTCGATCGGGTCGAATGATCTGACTCAGTTAACATTAGGACTCGATCGCGATTCTTCACTGGTTGCTCATTTGTTTGATGAACGTAATGAAGCGGTCAAGCAAATGGTCGGACTGGCGATCGCGAAAGTGAAACGCTGTGGACGTAAGATTGGGATCTGTGGACAGGCTCCCAGTGACTATCCAGAGTTCGCCAAATTCCTAGTTCAGCAGGGCATTGATTCGATTAGCTTGAATCCTGATTCTGTATTGAAGACGAGAATGGCGATCGCACAGGCAGAACAGTAACGAGGACCCATGAGGTTATATAGCAAAACGGAGCCTTGATCTTCAAGGCTCCTAGCATGAAAGGTTATTTAGAACTGGGTCGATCGCAGTTTATGGTTTTTGCGACATCGGATCAGCAATATACTTGAACGTGGGTTCTGAATTCCAGGGACCACGCTGATCTTGACCATTTTGAGAGAGGTTGTAGTAAATATCCACGGTTTCATCCGGTTGAATATTACCAAACATCGGATCAGTCAGCTTACCCATAGAATCCAATGCTTTCATGAACATTTGGGTGTGCGAAATTTCGCGAGTTAGCAAATGGACTAGCGTTTTCTCAGTTCCTTTGTCTGGAGCGAGTTTAATCAGCGCCTCATAAGTTTGTCGCGCTCCTGCTTCTGCGGCAATGTTAGCGCGTAAGTCACGGACAACATCACCGCCTTCGTTAATGTAGGCAGCCGTCCAAGCTGAGCCTTGGCTATCGAGGAAGTGAGGTCCCATCCCGCGCACAGCAAACAGAGAACTCTTGTAAGCTTCGGTTTGGTCTACATTTTTGGTATGGGATTCGATCAGTTTGCCCACCATTTCCAAGTGCCCAAACTCTTCGATCGCAATGTCCTGGAGCATATCTCGAATGCCAGGATTTTCGCAGTGAAAAGACTGTACCCAGTACTGTAGAGCAGCAGTCAACTCACCCGTGGCACCCCCGAATTGTTCTAATAGTAATTGAGCAAATTTTGGATTTGCGTCGTCAACATTGACAGTATGGATAGATTCTTTTTTGTGAAAAAACATTTTGTCCCCTTGTTCTAGCTTATGAAAATACTTTCTTAGAAGGCTTTATCGTTTGGTGAATGAAACACATCTAAGAGATTAGGTCAGGGTTTTAGGAAGTACCTTGACCTTTAGGAAGACTTCTGCCAAATGTTCTAAACTCTGCTCTTAGACGTTGCTGGATTTGTTAGAAATAGTTTTAAGCTGTGGCTCCGGGTACTAATTCTACTTTGACCCATCCTGGTTTACGTTGATCAAACGATTTATAAGCATCTAGCACCGAAGTCATCGGCTCGATTTGTGACAGAATTTGCGTGGGTGTTACCATTCCGCTTTGTACCATATCAATCAGTTTCGGAATGTATTTGCGGTGATTGCAATTTCCCATCTTGATCGTGAGATTTTTGTTCATTGCCATCCCGATTGGGAAAAACTTATGCGTCAGGGGGTACACCCCAATAATCGATAATGTTCCTGCTTTTGCTAGTGCTTGGACTGCCCATTCCAACGCTTGAGAAGGAGCATTGCCCGGATGCCAATTCCCATTCTGCGGATTGATTTGAGGCGCAATCTCATGGACTTGTTGCTGAAACTGCTGCATTTGTGCTTGAGCTTTTTGAGCAGCAGCACCTGAATGCGGCGCAACAGCATCGACACCGACAGCATCGATCGCTCGATCGACTCCTGCTCCTCCCGTTAAACTTTTCAGCGCCTCGACCAGATCTTCGATATTAAAATCAATGATTTCGGCTCCGAGTGCCTTTGCCATTTGCAAACGAGACGGAATCGTGTCGATCGCAAAAATTCGTCCTGCACCCAAGAGTTGTGCGCTCTTAATAGCAAATTGTCCAACTGGACCGCAGCCAAAGATTGCCACTGTATCTCCAGGTGTAATTTCTGCTAGTTCTGCTCCAAAGTAAGCGGTTGGGAAAATATCGGATAGTAGAATTGCTTCATCGTCAGTCACGCCTTGAGGCAGTTTGACAAGACCCGTGCTGGCATAGGGAATCCGCGCATACTCGGCTTGCAGTCCATCGATCGGGCCTGTGGGTTCGGGTCCACCAAAGAATGCGGTTCCGGCATCGGGACCATTGGGATTAGCAACGTCGCATTGAGCATAGTAACCCGATCGACAATATGAACAGTAGCCACACGCAATGGTAGACGGAATCACCACTCGATCGCCTTTGTTCAAATTCCGCACATTTGCGCCGACTTCTTCAACGATTCCTACGCCTTCATGTCCGAGGATTGTTCCTGGCTTCATGCCTGTAAACGTTCCGCGAATCATGTGGAGATCGGTTCCACAGATCGCACTGGCAGTTAGGCGCACGATCGCATCTAGGGGATCTTTTATCTTGGGTTCAGGGACATTATCTAACCGAATATCACCGACTCCGTGAAACACAACAGCTTTCATCACTAAGTTCCTCTATTGTCTGAACCGTGAAGTCGATGTCATTCGCCATTTGTTGGCAGGCTGAAAGCAGAGACAACACTTGGACGGATGATAGAGAGGCAGGATCCGAACTTCGTCTAACCAGAGGCAGAGCGATCGAGACAAAAGCTGTCGCTGAGAATTGTTTGTTCAGAATCTAATTTTGGCTATCCGCGATCGACTCGGCTCTCGATCGCGGTTTGCACGGCTTCCGGTACGTTGGTCAAAAAGTTATAGCCTGTTTTTGCTTCAAGCTGATCGACACTCACTCGAAAGTCTCGCCAAGTCTTATCTTTAATGCCTTGAATATTGGGAACATCGACTGCAATCACCCGCGTTTTATTCGTGACATTTGCCGCTCTTAACCCCGGCTTATCCAGAACGACAATTACTTTCCAAGTCGAAGCAGGAATCGAAATTTTTGCTGCCCCAATCGTGCCTTTTTCCCCAACTCCACCTGCAACGATATAAAGTTCTTTGCCCAGATTTGCCAATCGACGAGACTCGCTTTCTAAGCTCTCCCAAACATCACGATTGTTATCTGGCGTTTGGGGAACAATGTTGGTCATCAAGAAAGTTGCAGAATTCGTCGCGATATCTTTGGCGCGATCGGCAGAAGGAGCCATATGTCCACGATCGTATCCACTACCGTTGTAGTCGCTTGATTTCACTTGATACCAGCCCTTCGGCAAAGTGGGATCGGCACGAAAATCATTAGTTCGAGGAGCTGTGCCTAACCAGCTTTTATTGAGCTGCCAACTCACCCAGTTGGGAATCCGTTTGCTGTTGTTGTATGACAGTGCATAGGGGCGCTGATTGTCGTCAATTAAATAATCATTGGCATTTTGAATGTCGCGAGTTGCTTTGCTCGGAATCCCCATCGTCAGATGAACATTGCCGACAACTGGAGGGAGAAAGGGTTGAGTTCCAGTCGGTTCCTTGGGGCGATTGATTAAAATAATGCCGCCTACAATTAAGGCAATGACCAGAGCCGCGATCGCGAAAATTTGCCAACGAGGTTTCAGCATACGAAAACTAATCTTTTGGACACCATTATGCAGTGGTTTTTGACTTCCATAGTACGCAAAGTGTTCAATCTTAACGCTAGAGTAGTGATGTGCCCGCTACTTCTAAGAAATAGAGAAATGTATTGCAATCATGTTACCGACTGAGTTATTAATTCATCGATTCAATGGAGAAGAAATTGCACCAAAACGGTTAGAGTTTGATGCGAAAGTTTTAGCGATCGCTGAAGATTTAATCACTTTATTTCAAGAAGCTCGGAACGGAACTAGAGGCGCACTCAATCGGCAACTGCAAGAGCTTGAAGGAGAAGAGACGGACTATCGAGTCAAGCGAGGATTAGCCCATTTACTCAATAGCTCATTTAGTACGTTTGAAACTGTGAGTCCCCTTGATCCGCCGATGTTACGAGAGCGGGTGTTTGCATTGTCCGCGCAAAGTGTTCCGAGTGCTCAGGCAACTCAGATGACGATCGAGAAGGTTGCCAATGATTTGGGTCAGGAACTCGATCGCGAAGTCTTACCCGAACAAGTAAAAGCTGGACTGTATGCGGACTTACCAGAGAATCAAATTCTAACGAGCTTTGAAGCTCCAACGCCAGAAGCACTGCTCCATCGCTACAATTTATCGCAAGTGCAAGGTGTGTTTTATCGGGCAAGTCATTTGGTGATCAATGCTCACCGCAATGATCCGGGACAGTATAAGCTCTTGTTTCGGTACATGAAATTGTTTCAGTTGATGACGTATATCGAAGGCGATGCGGATCATGGATTTACGTTGACGATCGATGGACCTACCAGTTTGTTTAAGCCTTCAACCCGGTATGGACTTGCGATCGCAAAGTTACTTCCTGCTTTACTGCATGTAACTCGCTGGAGCCTTGCAGCAGAATTGCAGATCAACGATAGCTATTCAGGTCAAAAGCGACAAGGGCGATTTGCTCTAGATTCTGAATGTGGATTGGTCAGCCACTATCCGCCTGGAAAGACCTACGATAGTCTACTAGAAGCAGGATTTGTCGATCGCTGGAATAAAGCGAAGACGGAATGGCAATTAGAACGAGAAGTGGATTTAATCCCGATTCCCGGTAGCGTGATGATTCCAGATTTTCGAGTGGTGCATCCAGATGGGCGATCGTTTTTAGTGGAAATTGTGGGCTATTGGCGACCTGAATATTTGCGGAAAAAGTTTTCACAAGTTAGACAGTCGGGACGGGATGATCTGATTTTGGCTGTTTCAGAGCGATTGAACTTAGAGAATGCAGGGGTGAAAATCTCAGATACACCTGCTCGAATTGTTTGGTTTAAGGATCAATTGCTCCCGAAGGCGATTTTACAAGTCTTAGAGGATGTTTGAACAGTATCGTTCATCGCATTCACCCGCCCTGGAATGGAATTCCGGGCTAGTTGAACAAAGTCCACTCAAGGGACTAACAGTCAGTTAGAACCGGGTCTTCAGTCCTTTTCAAAGGACTTTGCGCCGTTAGCCCTGGACTTCTAGTCCGGGGCGAGCTAGAACGGAGCGAGGAGACTGTTGATACGTTTCAAACACCCTCTTAGAGGCGAAATTAAGATGAAAAGCTAGAACTCTTCGTCGATCGTATCTGAAATGAATACTGAGTTTTCAGTAGCTTCAGAACTGTGGCTGTTTCACAATTAATGATGCCAGGTTTTGCTCTTAACGCGGTTAGAAAGTCAAGCAATCCTTCATTCGTATCGTAAGTAACTTCTACAAATAGATCATAGCTTCCTGCGACGAACGCAACATAGCTCACTGAATCTTGCTCGACTAACTCAGAGGCGATCGCTTGTGCTCGCTCTAAATTAACCGTTTTCAATTCAATCAGCGCAATGCTGCGGAATCCTAGCTTATTCGGGTTTAAGTAAGCCTGAATTGTAATTGCGCCAGAATTCGTCAAGCGCTGAACCCGATTGCGGATCGTGGCTTCTGACACGCCTAGCTTTTTAGCAATTTCCGTAAACGGCATCCTTCCATCTTTGTGCAGGAGTTGAACAATTTCAATGTCCAGCTCATCTAAGTTTGACTGAGTGCCTTCGACTCCTTGAGATGCGGGTTCATCAGACATAGCACCAACTTTATCGCACGGAACCCGTAGTATACATCGGAATGTCTGCAACTCATTCGATAGAGTTAAATTCGATATTCGCAGTTATAGGCAGAATTTTGTAGCTAAAACAAATCTGAATAGCTTTGAGGCTCTAAATTCGCAATTATTTTGGCACATAAGTACGAATTTTGTTGCTTGAGACACATTTTTCTACTAGATATCCTCCTAACCTAGACAATGATTTTATCCCTATCGCTTGTTTGTCGTGCCTTTGAGTGACTACTTGAGTGACTACACAGTTCCATCTAAAACGATTGGAGAGTGACTAGAGTGATACAGCGTCGTCAACTGCTGAAATATGGCTTGCTGGCTGGAACAACAACAGCGATCGCAGCCTGTCAAAATCGAACGAACTCCTCATCATCAGACAAACCCAGTTCTCTCAAACCGATCAAAATTGCGATTTTGACCTGGGTTGGGTATGGTCCTTTCTTTGTTGCGAAAGACCAGAAACTCTTTGAAAAGTATGGACTCGATGCAGAAATTCTCAAAATTGAAGATGCAGCCCCCCGTCGCAGTGCCTTAGCTTCGCAAGAAGTGCAATTTTCGATTTCTACACTCGACTGGTTTGCGATCGAAGCGGCTCAGGGACTCCCTGCATCCTGCATTCTCAAATTAGATGATTCTTACGGCGCAGATGGCATTGTTTCGAGTAAAGAAATTGCGAAAGTTGCCGACTTGCGAGGACAATCGATCGCCGTTGAAAAAGGCTCTCCCTCTCATTTCTTTCTCCTGTCTTTGATGAAAGAAGCTAAGTTATCGGCTCAAGATGTTCAAGCCATATACATGCCAACCGCAGGCGATGCGGCAAGCGCATTCAGCGCAGGGCGTGCCAAAGCTGCTGTAACCTGGGAGCCATATCTATCCACTTCTGCAAAACAAGCCCCGAATGCTCATATCCTGACCACTAGCCGAGAAAAACCAGGACTTTTACTCGACTTGTTGATTGTTCATCAGGAATATGCCAAAACAAATCCAGATGCCGTGAGCGGGGTAATTAAAGCCTGGTTTGATGCAGTTGAATACTGGAAAGCGAACCCAACTCAAGCAAATGCTGTGATTGCGAAAGGTTTAGGTGTGTCTGAGCAAGAAGTCAGCGAAATGGTCAAAGGGTGTAAGTACGCAGATCTCCAAGAGAACGCCACTTATTTTGGCTTAAAGGGAAATGGGACTGCTCCATTCTTTGAAAGCTTTCCGAAAGCACAACAAGTTTGGATAGAAGCAGGATTGATGACGAAGACTGTTAAAGCTGATTCGGTCGTCAATACCTCTTTTCTGAAAGGGATTCAAGCTTAGATCGATCAATAAGGAGTTGCATTTATGACCGTCTGTTCCCATCCGCAAAAGCTTGTTGAACTCCAACAGAAGATTTTAGAAGCTGCGAGTAGACCTTTAGAAACTGCGATCGCACTACCCGCAGAAACTTACACTGATCCAGACTTCTACCAATGGGAAGTTCAACACATTTTCAAACGACAATGGCTCTGTGTCGGGCATTGCTCACAAGTGCCTCAGCCCGGCGATTATATTAACCTTGATCTAATCGATGAACCTCTTGTAATTGTCCGAGGCAAAGATAATCAGATTCGAGTGTTGTCGCGAGTCTGTGCTCATCGCGGGATGGACATGATGCCAGAAGGATTTGGACATGCAGCACAAGGCAATCGTCGGAGCTTTCTCTGCCCGTATCATCATTGGGTGTATGGATTAGACGGAACGCTCGTCGGCGCGCCAGAAATGCACCAGAGTCAGCAGTTTGAGCCGGACAAAGTTTGTTTACCCAAGTTTCGGTCTGAGATTTGGCACGGCTTTATTTTTATCACCTTCGACCCTGAGATTGAATCGGTTAGCACTCACTATGCTGCACTCTCTCCCTATCTAGAACGTTGGAACATTGCAGAAATGCAGATGGTTGCGAACCTAGAGTGGAATTGCCAATTTAATTGGAAGGTCTTAGTTGAGAATTTTATGGAACCCTATCATCATTTAGGGACTCACGCTAAAACCTTTGAACCGATGCTGCCTGCGGCAAAAACATGGACAGAGCCAGAAGTCTTAAACGGAGTTGTCTGTCATTTACCGTTAGCAAAATCGATCGTAGAACGGATTAACGCAGGGCAGTCTCCGACAATGTTTCAAACGCCAGCGAATCTGCTCCCTCAAGACCATTATGAATATGCGGTCTATCTTGGAACTCCAAATTTCTTATTGTTTACAGGACCAGATCGCGTTTATTGGTACTTGCTACTGCCGACGAGCGCAGGTGAAATGACGCTGCATACAACATTGTTAGTGACTTCTGAAAGCAAAGATATGCCAGAGTTCCCGCAGATTCTCGAACGAGAGATTGCCGGACTCAAAGAGTTTCACTTAGAAGATGTTGAGGTTTGTACTGCGGTACAGCGAGGATTGCGATCGTCGGTTTATTCACCCGGAGCGTTGGGACATTTAGAAATGCCGATTTGGTTATTTCAAAAATATCTAGCCCAGCAAATTCAAGTCGCGAATTCACAATGAAACTATTGATGCTACGTTCAGTCTGGTCAGGTTCATCCGATCTCGATGAATTGATTGAGCAGACGCTTCAGGGCGGGTTCGATGGGCTAGAAGGCCCGATTCCAAAAGAAATTGAACACCGCCACAAGCTACGTCAAAAATTAGCTGAACATCAACTAGTCTACATTGCTGAAGCGACCACTGGAATCCATCCCGATGCACCTGAAGATTGGTGGATTCCTCAGCGCGATCGCACAATTCAAGATCATCTCAATGATTTACGCTGGACTGTCGAACATGCGATCGACATGGGGGCGATGTTTGTTTCGACCATGTGTGGTTATGATGCTTGGTCATGGCAGCAGAATGTAGACTTTTTTGGACAAGCGCTTGAACTAGAGCAAACGTCAGGAGTAACAATTAGCTTTGAGACACATCGAAGTCGATCGCTGTTTAATCCTTGGATTACGCGAGATTTACTCGCACAATTTCCAGAGATGAAATTGACGTGTGATTTTAGCCATTGGTGCGTCGTCTGTGAACGTTTACTCGATAGTGAATGGACAATTCTAGAGCAGTGTGCTCAGCGAGCGATGCATATTCATTGTCGAGTCGGCTATGCTCAACATGCTCAAGTTCCTGATCCGCGAGCGCCAGAATATACGGCAGCTTTGGCGGCGCATGAACGCTGGTGGGATCTCATTTGGAAGGCACAAAAGCAACGAGGATTCTCTCAAGTCACGATGAATCCAGAGTTTCTATGGGATGGCTATATGCAGACCTTACCGTTTACGAAAATGCCGATCGCGGATGTGTGGGATGTGACCTGCTGGATGGCAGAACGCCAGCGGCAACAGTTTATGCAATCCGGATTTGGAGAAGCTGCACTCATCAACAAAAAGCTCAGCTAGTGCTTTTAAACTAGCTGAGCTTCAAGACAATTGAAATAGCAAACCAATTAGATATCGAGGTCTGCTAAATTCATCTTCGAGCCATAAGTCTCGATGAATTCGCGACGGGGGGCAACGCGATCGCCCATCAACACCGTAAAGACGCGATCTGCTTCTGCTGCATCTTCGATTTCAACTCGTTTGAGTGTCCGAGTTTCAGGATTCATCGTTGTATCCCATAGCTGCTGCGGCATCATTTCACCCAACCCTTTGAAGCGCTGAATGTTGTAACTCGCATTGTCTGGGAAGGTTGCTAAGCGTTCTTGCAGTTCTCGCTCACTGTAGCAATAGTAGTGATTGCGTCCACGTTCGACTTTGAACAATGGAGGACAAGCAATATACACATAGCCTTGATCCACCATCATGCGCTGATAGCGATAGAAGAAGGTCAGTAGCAAGGTGCGGATGTGCGCTCCATCTACGTCTGCGTCCGTCATGATGATGATGCGGTGGTAGCGAAGCTGAGACACATCGAATTCTTCGCCTTTGATACCCAAGCCCAATGCAGTAATTAAAGCTTGAATTTCAGTATTCTTGTAGATCTTCGAGTCATCGGTTTTCTCGATGTTGAGAATCTTACCGCGCAACGGCAGAATCGCTTGGAATCGGCGATCGCGTCCTTGTTTTGCAGAACCGCCCGCAGAATCCCCTTCCACAATGTAAATCTCGGATTCGCTTGGATCGCGAGATGCACAGTCTGCGAGTTTTCCAGGCAGTGTAGAAGATTCGAGAACCGACTTGCGGCGCACCATTTCTCGTGCATGTCGAGCCGCTTCTGCTGCTTTGAACGCCTGAACTGCTTTCTCAATAATCGCATCCGAAACGTTCGGACGGAATTCGAGATACTCAGTCAGCACTTCACCGACCAGCGAATCAACAATCCCACGAACTTCGGTATTGCCTAATTTCGTCTTGGTTTGACCTTCAAATTCAGGATCAGGAACCTTCACCGAAATCACAGCCGTTAAGCCTTCTCGGATGTTTTCCCCGGCAAGATTCGATTCGTTTTCTTTAATCTTGTTCCGCTTACGCGCGATCGTATTCAGGGTGCGAGTCAGAACTGCTTTCAAGCCTTCTAAATGCGTTCCACCATCGACGGTACGAATGTTATTCGCAAAGCCAATAATATTGTCGTTGTAGGCATCGGAACACCATTGCAGCGCCACTTCAACTTGAATGCCGTTGCGTTCCCCACTAACAAAGATGACTTCTTCATGCAGCGGTTGCTTTTCGCGGTTCATGTAAGAGATGTACTCACGAATTCCGCCTTCGTAGAAGTAGACATCTTCTCGTTCAGAGCCTTCTCGGTGATCGGCGAATTTGATCCGAACCCCACCGTTAAGATAAGCAAGCTCCCGCAATCGTCCAGAGAGGGTAGTGTAGTCGAACTTCGTGGTTTCCGTGAAGATCGAAGCATCGGGCAGAAAGGTGACGGATGTTCCGGTTCTCGCTTGAGGATAAGGCTCGACTTGCAATTCCCCCATCGCAATTCCCCGCTCAAATCGTTGCAGGTGAACTTTCTTCTCGCGCCAGACGGTGACTTCGACCCATTCGGAGAGTGCGTTAACAACTGAAATCCCAACCCCGTGCAGACCGCCTGAGACTTTGTATCCACCGCCGCCAAACTTACCGCCAGCGTGTAGAATCGTCATCACGGTTTCCAGTGCTGACTTCCCGGTTTTAGGATGAATTCCAGTGGGAATGCCGCGTCCGTCATCGGTTACGGTGACAGAACCATCGGCGTTAATTGAAATATCGATCGCTTTACAGTAGCCCGCAAGTGCTTCATCGACGGAGTTATCGACAACCTCGTAAACAAGATGGTGCAGTCCGCGAGGTCCAGTACTGCCGATATACATGCCGGGGCGTTTTCTTACGGCTTCAAGACCTTCAAGGACTTGAATCTGCTGCGCATCGTAGTTTGTCGTCATAGGAAGCGTTCTTTTAGGGCAATAAGGAGCGAAATCAGTAAGAGAGAGACAAATTTCACCAAAATTATAGCACAAATGGCTTATGAGCGGTTTTAGGACAGTCTCTGATGAATTTTGAAAGTAGGATGGATCGGTCTATTTTGGCTTATAAATCGCAAAACGATCAAAAAAGATTAAGCAATACACCTGTACTTATTATAATCGCTGGCGCGACGGCAAGTGGCAAATCGGGTTTAGCGATCGAGCTTGCAAAACGCTCGCAGTCTATCATCTTGAGTGCCGATTCGCGCCAAGTGTATCGAGAGTTTACCATCGGAACGGCAAAACCGACTCAGCGAGAGTTAAATCAAGTGCCGCATTTTTTGATTGATATTTGCGAGCCGACGGAGACGTTGACGGTGGCGGATTATCAGGAGCGGGCGAATGGGTTGATTGAGAAAGTGGGGAGTAGATCCACTCCCCACCTTTTCCTGGTTGGTGGAACTGGACTCTACATTAAAGCGATCGCGCGTGGGATGAAGATTCCGCGAGTTGCGCCTCAGTTGGAATTGCGATCGCAGTTGGAAACACTCGGGCAGAAGACGCTTTATGCAATGCTGCAACAAGTAGACTCGGCTGCGGCAGAGCGGATTCATGCGAATGATCAGGTGCGAACGTTGAGAGCGTTGGAAGTCTTTTATGTAACGGGTCACCCGATTTCTGAGCAGCAAGGGGAGAATCCGCCGAATTATCCGATTTTGCAGATTGGATTGGAGTCGGATCAACTAGAGCAGCGGATTGCGAAACGGGCAGGACAAATGATTGAAATGGGATTTGTCGAAGAAGTAGAACGACTGTGCCAGAAGTATGGCGAGGATCTGCCACTGTTGAATACGTTGGGTTATGCAGAGATGCGGCAGTACTTGAGAGGAGAATTTTCTCTGCAAGAGGCGGAACGATTGACGGTGCAGCACACGCGGCAGTTTGCAAAGCGGCAAAGAACTTGGTTCCGAGCCGTCCCGGAACTGGAATGGTTTGATGCGGATGCAGGAAATTTAGTCGATCGAGTTTGGGATCGGATTCAGGTGTTTTTAGCAGAAGCGCGATCGCTGCCTGGATGAGGACTAAGAGGATGTTTAAAAGGTATTGTTCATCGCCTTCACCTGCCCGTGATTGAAAATCCGGGCTAGTTGAACAAAGTCCACTAAAGGGACTAAAAGCTAATAAGAATGGGGTCTTCAGTCCTTTGAAAAGGACTTCGCACGGTTAGCCCCGAATTCATTCCGGGGCGAGCTAGAACGGAGCGAGCAACTGTTGATACATTTCAAAGACCCTCTAAAAGCAAAGAATTTCGCGATCGTAGTTCTCTGGCAAGGGTTCTGTTTCCCAGACTAAAGTATCGCCAGGGCTAAGCCGCACTTCTAGATAAAGACACTCGATCGCATTCATGGCGACATCTTCGTTATTTTCAAACGGCATCAAATCTTCTAGAAGCAATCGCAGCTTAAAGCCACCTGGAATTAATGCTCCAGAAGTACTTTGTAGCTCAAAACGCCAGACATCATCGCTCTTTTGAAACACTCTCAACTCATAAGGTTTTCCAGCGATCGACAAATGGCGTAACAATGCCTTTTGTGAGCTAATCTCAGACCCACGCGCCCAAGCCAGATTTGACTGCATCTCTGTTGCTCCCCAGCCGAATTGTTCTGCTAGCGTGGAAATGCCGCTCTGAAGCCATTGTTGTACTGACCATTGTTCGGGTAGACCTAAGCGTCGTTGATACAGACGTTGCCGCCAACCGCCATGCTCCAGTAATGCGCCCCACTGCTGAAAGGGTATCGCTAAACGCGGCACAACCACATCCGTAGTTCCCAACCGAGCAAGTAGATTTTCAGCTTGCTGAAGGGAAAGCGCAGGTAAAGGCGCAAGCTGCGATCGCAAAACTTCATCCGGACAAAGCCGTCGCGTAATCCACAGCACATTCGTATCAGGAATCAGATCGGCTTCATCGAGCGAATATGTTCGATCAAGAGGATCATACTGAGCGCGCTGCTTGAGCATTTGATGGGTGGTGTATCCCAAAACCTGAATTTCATCGTCTTCTAAATTGACGGCAACCGATAGATAATAATCCCCTGCCCAACTGGGAAGATCCACCCATTCTTGGGGCACTCGCAGTTCGCGATCGTCGATCGCAGCAGTTGGAATCACCACTAAACGCTGATTCTCAAACTCGATCGCTCCGCCGTTCACCACTTCCCAAAAACTAGAAAGCGCGGCTGAATTTGCCCAAATTCGCGCATTCGGCGCAAAACTTTGTACCCAGGGCAAGAGCGTTTTGAGACTCGCTTGATTGAGTGCCGCTTGCCAATGAATTCCATCCGTCGTAAATGCTTGTTGCTGCCAAACCTGGGACAACGCATCGCTCGGAATTTCTAATTGAAGTTGCGGGGTGTCAGCGATCATAATGGGTGATGTACCAGGATAAGACATAGGACTTGCCTCAGAACGCGCTAAATATCGCTCGATATTTAGGAGGGCAGGTCTGGATGACTGTAGTGCAGTTTCAGCCATTCCTCCAAAATCGTACTCATATTAGACACTACGTTCGAGTTGAGAGTTTGATGCAGGGTTGTCTGACTCCATTCTGCAAGAATTTGTAACAGGGTTTGCTTGAGATTGGTTAATCGTCGCGAAACTGTGTATTGTTTTGTGTCTAATTCTTTCGCAATTTCTTGCTGCGTCATGCCTTTACCGTAGTACATTTGCAGCAACCGTTGCGCGGGTAAATCCAGTTTGACGAGGGCTTTCAAAAGAGTCGCATTCAACTGCGATCGCGTTTGTTTCCGCTGATCTTCCTCTTCTGCTTCAATAATTTGGCTGAGATTTGACTCCTGAAAGGTCGATTCAAAATTGTCTAACATTTCCGTATTCTCGGCTCCCGGCTGCGGTGTGTCTGCCGAAATCAAAGACGGGTAGAGATACGATCTCGCTGCCTTGCCGCAAGTGGTCAGCCATTGCTCTAATAAAGCTGGATTGCAAGGTTGGGCAGTTGCGCCTAACGTGGCAACGCGATCGCGATTATAAAGATCGACGATCGCTTGCAGGGTCGAAAGGTCAGGTTTTGCTAATTTTCGTAAGCCTTTGCCTTGAGCAGGTGCGTAGATGATTTTGAAACATTGCCAAGCGAACACTCGTTCTGCGATCGCAGAAGCATCTAGCCCAAAATTCTGCAACGATTCGACAAATCGTTTGTGGCTGAGTTTGTGCATCAGTGCCCAATCGGTGCAGATATCGACTTCTTGGCGCAGACGCAATGTATCTTTAATCACATTGCTAAACGCTAGGCTTGCGTAGCGTTTCAGACCTGAACTGTGTTGAGGATTGAACCCTTGCAGGACACGGTGAATTTTGACGATCGCGATTTGAAAGAAATCCGCAAGCGACTGACTGCTGCCGATATTCAATGCCAGCTTTCGAGCTGACCAAAAGCAGACTTCTTGCAAATAAGCAGATAAATGAGCGACTGCGAGAGGATGACTGTCGGCTTGCCAGAGCCGATGCCAATACAGCGACCAAACCATTTCGGAAAGGTCTTGTTCATCGGATTCTTCAAGACAGCGTTGCATACTCCGACGCAGGCGAGCATCTGAAACCCATCGAGTCGCTGAATCGCTCTCAAACTGTAGAAACGTGGAAAAGATTTCAAGAATACTTTGTCGCGATCGCATGAGTTCAGATTGAGCGAGAGCTAGTCTTCAAACTATATCCATTTTCTAGAAAAAGCACCAGAACTGCATATTCTTCTTCACCCGGTCGTAAGAATGACTAGAAGCAATTTTTGGAGGTGGGTGATGAATGATTGGCGATCGCTCAAGGTGAGCCAGGAGCAGGAGAAGAGCTTGCGGTCGGTGAAGCATCAGGTGTTGATGCAGGAGATTCTGACGCAGGCGAAGCAGTGGGCGAAGCAGGAGCAGGTGAAGCAGCTTGAGGCGCTGCTGGCTGTCCATCTGTAAACAGTCGAACGGGTTTTTGGGCGAGTAAAGCTGCACCTTCAGCGCGATCTGCCGGAAAAATTGCACGCACACGATCGACGACCGAAATCATATATTTGTAGTCCGGAACAGTTCCCGTCGGAACAAATCCTGCTTCTTGGGCAACGACTGAAGGCGTATCTCCCAGAACTTTGCGAATCGATTCTAGCAGTGTGCGATCGACACTCGGACTAACTAGCACGACTCCCGCTGGAACTTTGTGCGGGTCGTTGTACAAAATGCGAAACTCTGCTGAGCTAAGTTGCGATTTGTAAAGATTGAATTCTTCGAGGGACAGCGCTCCCGCATCTGCTGTTCCTTGTGCGATCGCTTCTAAGACTGCTTTGGGAGTGGATGTCACCAGAAGCTCTTTGAGCGTCAAACCATAGAGATTAAAAATGGGAAAGTAATAGCCTGTCGCTGATCCAGGTTGTCCGATTGCTAACCTTTTACCTGATAAGGCTTGCAAGTCTGAAATAGGACTCTCTTTGGGAACGACCAGAACCGAGCGCAGATTGTTCACCCCGACTAAGGGAAACAGCGGCGTGTATTGATATTGCGACATCGCGATCGCGGCAAGTCCAGGAGGTGCAAACACGATTGACCAAGCTTGTGCTTTGATGCGCTCTAAGGCTTTGCGTTCATTAAAAGCAGGCTCAAATTGGATGACCGCTTGCAGTTTCTCAGCCAGATATTGTTTAAAGCGATCGTACTGATTGCCAGAATTGGCGGCTCCGTAGCTAACCGTTCCAATGGTGAGTTGAATTGCTTGAACTGAACGTGAACCGATGCCACATCCTGATAGAAATAACAGAATTAGAAATGAGCGCCGGGAGGTTCTGCTATCCATTGCTGAATGAATTTATGAATGCTAGTTATTGTTTCATACTGCCGGATGCTCGTCTTGTTTTGCTCGGAATACTACCTAACGTTTTGTGAACCGTAACTGTTTGTAGCGCTTTGATAGGAAAAGACCCAAAATTCGCTACTTTTAAGAAGAGCATACAGATTGATTCGATCTCCTTTTCCCTGCCTGAATGAGCATCTATTTGTTGATGTTTCTTGATCCCCGCGAGGTTGTCTGAGTCATGATTTTAAAGAAACTAAAGCTTGGCGCTAAATTTAATGTCTTGTTAGCAGCCGCATTTTTAATTGGATTGCTGTTGAGTAGTTTGGCACTATCGCAGGTGCTCGAAAATCGAGCTAGGGGAGAAGTGACGACGAAAGCTTTGATTCTGATTCAATCCATGAACTCAGTGCGCGATTATACGAGTACTAAGATTCAGCCGTTGCTCAAATCGCGCTTAGAAACAGAGCCGACTTTTATTGCTGAAACGGTTCCTGCTTACTCTGCAAATGAAGTTTTTCAGCGGTTTCGTGAAAATAACGAGTACAAAGATTTCTTTTACAAAGAAGCCACTTTGAATCCAACTAACCCGCGAGATAAGGCAGATGTATTTGAGGCTTCTTTAGTCGAGCGGTTTCAAAAAGAACCTAACACTAAGGAAATCTCTGGGTTTCGCGATCTACCGGGTGGGCAGGTTTACTATATTGCTCGTCCGTTAAGTGTGAGTAAGCAAAGCTGTTTGGAGTGCCATTCGACCCCGGATAAAGCACCGAAAAGTCAAATTGCAACCTATGGCGATGCGGGTGGATTTGGTTGGAATCTCAATGAGATTGTTGCAACTCAGATTATTGCTGTACCAGCAGGTGAAGTGATTAATAACGCTTGGCGATCGCTCTTAACCGTGATGGCAATTTTAACGGCAGTCTTCATTGCGCTCGCGCTGTTAATTAACACCTTGCTCAGACGATCGGTGATTCGTCCGATTCGTCGGATCTCGAATGCTGCGGAAGCAGTCAGTATGGGGCAAATGGATATGGAGTTTGAGCAAGATACTCAAGATGAGATTGGAGCGTTGGCCGCAGCTTTTAATCGGATGAAGTCGAGCCTGGAGATTTCAATGAACTTGCTGAACAAGCGCAAGTAAAGGATTTACGATTCAATAAAATCCTGTTGTTTATCGCGTTCACCCGTTCCTGTAGAAGTCAGGGCGGGTGAACGCGTATCAGCGAAAACTTTTCATTCACCCGCTCAGATGCGCTTCGCGAACCGCTCAAAATTGAGGATTTTTCGCAGGTTGGGGCGAAGTCGAGACCCAATTCATACAGCCTCAATGAACCTAAGTTCGCCGAGATGTTTAATTAACATATGAGCGATCGACGAATCGAATTCGCGCCGATTCTAATCTCTTAATTTCTCAATATCTTCCGCCGAAACTCGTCTGCTTTCTGACGATCGGGAATCTCTGTGATCAACTCCTCCACAAACGTGGTCAGAGACACCTGATTCTCTAAATCTCGTTTCGTTGTCACAATAAACTTCGCGATCGGCCCAATCAAACAGGTCAGTTCTTGCTCACAGACCTGAATTAAGTGAGCATTGACTAAGCGATCGCTCAGCGCTTCTTGAGTCTGCTGTGGCTCTCGGACAGCAACTCCATACCCTTTTGCCGTACTCAAGCGAGGACTCTGTGGTTTCGGAGGCAACTGCATCAGTGCAGTAATGCGCTGCGCTAATTTTGTCTGCTGCACAGGTGATAGATGCACGGCTAACTCTTCCTGCATGACTATCGGATCACAAGCTGCGGGAGAGAGTTGCCCTAAGAGCATGGGTGCGATCGGTCCTACAAGTTCAATCAGAAATTGCTCAATGCTTGCAAGCTGTTCTGCGGTGAGACGGGGAGCCGTTTGATCGACAAATTGGTCGCGTTGCTGAGGGGGTACGCTTTGCTGGATAGATGGATGAGTTTGTGGCTGAATTTGCTCGGGGATCGGTAAAGCGATCGCTCTTGCTTCACTGACATTTTCAGGCTGAGCAGGAACTTGGATCAGCGATCCTGCCTCTTGTTCAAAATATGTGCGATGCTTGGCGGGGATCAGTGCAGACAAGGCGCGAATCAAAAGTTGAGGACTGCTTTCTTGCAGCGGTTCTGCTGCCTGCTCGATTAAACTCGGCGCGATCGGCCCGACTAATTTCAACAACAAGGGCTTAATCCGAGCGATGAATTCATCCAACGGAATTTCAGTACTCGCCGCTTGCGAATCATGCGAAGTGTCTGACTGAACCGATTGAACGGTTTGCGTCTCTAGGACTGGAGGCAGCATTTCAATCAATCCTTGCGTCCCAGACAGCCAAAGGTAGCACGTCAATCCCAAACCATCTAAGTTCGTTTGCAGCTTTGCCAGCAATCCTGCCATCGACAACCCTGTTTGAGCCGGAGCCGCAATCAATGCTTCGAGCAAGACTTGAGCAAACAATTCTGGTTCATCTTGAGGCGAAGCACAGGCAAGAATGCACTGACCATGATCCGACGAAAACTTGAGATCCTCGACCCAATCTTCTAAAGAAGTTGCGCCCGGACAATCGAGAATGACAATTTGCTGAGCCGTGCGCGATCGCCGAAGTTCTTGCCGCAGCCAAGTTCGACTCAGCCAAGCCCCATCTCCCAAAAATAACCAGGAATCGCCATCCTCTGAAGATTCAATCCGTCCTCGCAAATACAATAATCGCGTTGCCACGGTTTGAATCGACCCGGACGATCGCTGTTCCGGCACCGTCATGTCTTGCTGAAGAAATGTTGCAATCTCAGATCGAACATTCGACCAAGCATCACTGGGCTGGGGGAAGTAAGTTAGGTCAAAATTACCATCCTGACGCAGAACGTCCGATACGGCAGGACTGACTGTATGATGAATCAGCCCGTCCACAATCAAAGCTTGTCGTTGTTGCACTACTTCAGTGTGAGTTGGTTTAAGTCCTAAAATTGTCTCTCCGATCCCCTCAACAATCCGCTTTGGTGTTTGCAAGGAATACTCTGGATGTAAATCTGTTTCGCCTTTATTGCGTTTCTGCTGATTGATTAACCGTAACTGCTGATTCGTTTGCTCAATATACTGAAGTGTTTGATGATACACATAGCGATAGAGAGCATCTGCATCGATAATGCCATAAGCTCCCGCCGCTTCTCCGCGCAATCCGCGCATTAAGTAGTAACTAAATACACCATGACCCAAATCGGGAAACTCCCAAGATTGCTGTCCTTGATCGCACGAAAGCAAGGCATAAAATCCGCGACTCTTTGCTGCTCTTTGGCGCAGCATTTCTAAAAGTTGCGGCGTTGGATTGAGCAGAGCAGGTTCAGAGAAGTGTCCACGCGCACCAGATAGGGAAATATTGCCGCTGTGACAAGCGTCGAGCCAAATCAGTTGACTATGAGCCGCACAGTTGCCCAAAGTCGCTAATAGATTTTGAAAACATAGTCCAGTCTTGAGCAGATGCTGTTTTTGTGTGTCCGCAAGACATAACACGGTTTGCTGGCTCTCGGGTTCTAGAACACCATGCCCAGAAAAATAGAATAAAACTGTATCTTGCGTTTTTGCCGAGGCAACAATGCGGTCTAAGCTCGCCTGAATTGCTTGTAGCGTCGGTTTGTCTGGAGTCAGATCGTGATGAATAAAAAACTCTTTCTGCGGAAATGCTTGCGTTGCTTCAGCGAGTGCTTGGCTCAACCCTTGACAGTCAAAAGCGGCATAGCGTAACTTTGGCAATGTTGCATCTTGGTAATCATTGATCCCAAGCATCATTACCCAGAGTTTTGCTTCACCTGTTTCTAAGGCGGAAGCAAATCGACTCGCACCAACACCGACTGGGGGCATTTCTTGACCTCAAGCGAAACAACACGAATGTGTCCGTTCTGTCATAAAACGCGGAAAATGTGACGATACTCCCTATCAAGATTACAACGTACTCTCGATAGATACAGCAACCGTAGGGGGTTAGTTCGCATTTTTTGCTACCTAATGCGAACTGCAACACCCAATCTTCCGCAGATTGTGGCTGATATTAATTAATATGTTCAAGCCTGCTCGCTTATGCAGTCAAAGAATTGCTGATTCAGATCTAGAAATCTGAATCAGTGAGGTTTATCCGCTATGAGGGAGGATTCGCTACGATCGTGCAATTGAAGTACATTCTCAGGAACACAAACTCTCATGCTCGATCTCTACTACTGGACAACACCCAATGGGCATAAAATTACAATCTTTCTAGAGGAAGTAGGGCTACCTTATAATCTTGTGCCGATCAATATTGGCAAGGGCGATCAGTTTCAACCTGAATTTCTCAAAGTTTCTCCAAACAATCGGATTCCGGCGATCGTAGATCATGAACCAGCAGACGGCGGTGAGCCGATTTCTCTGTTTGAATCGGGTGCGATCTTGCTCTACCTGGCTGAAAAGACAGGTAAATTGATTCCAAGTGATCTTCGAGGTCGGGCAGATACATTGCAGTGGTTGTTTTGGCAGATGGGAGGGTTAGGTCCGATGGCAGGACAGAATCACCATTTCAGCCAGTATGCGCCTGAGAAAATTTCGTACGCGATCAATCGCTACGTGAATGAAACGGGAAGGCTTTATGCGGTGATGAACAAACAGTTGAGCGATCGCGAATTTTTAGCAGGCGAATATTCGATCGCGGATATTGCTTGCTACCCGTGGATTGTGCCTTACGAGCGTCAGGGGCAAAAGCTCGAAGATTTTCCCAATTTGAAGCGCTGGTTTGAGACGATTCAATCTCGTCCAGCAACGGTACGAGCTTATGAGAAAGCAGAGGCGTTTAAGGCAGATCAGATTAGCCCAGAACAATCACGAGAACTGTTGTTTAATCAATCGGCGGGGACAGTCAAGCCTGCAAGTTGAGGATGCTCATTCAAGTTCGCTTAATTGCTAGGGTAGGGAGTGGGGAGTTGTTTGTTTGGTAGCTCTCTACTCCCTACCCCCTACTCCCCACTTTTTCTAGCCGTTGCAACTCAGACAGGATCGCTACATATCACTTCCTCGAAACTCGATGCTTCGGGTACTCACCCATCCACGACCAACCCATCTTTCACATGAATCGTCCGCTGAGTTTGTGCGGCAATATCAGGTTCATGCGTCACAATCACGATCGTAATTCCTTGCTGATTGAGTTCCGTCAACAATGCCATCACTTCGGCTGAAGTTTGCGTATCTAAAGCACCTGTTGGCTCATCAGCGAGGACGAGCGCCGGACGATTGACTAAAGCTCGTGCGATCGCAACTCGTTGCTGTTGTCCGCCAGACAGTTGATTGGGACGGTTGGATAAACGTTCTGCAAGTCCAACTCGTGTGAGAGCTTCTTCGGCTCGGCGTTTTCTTTGCGATCGGGCAACGCCTGCATAGACCATTGGCAACATCACATTTTCTAAAGCCGTTGCCCGGCTGAGCAAATTGAACTGCTGGAAGACAAACCCAATGCGTTGATTGCGAATAAAGGCAAGTTCATCATTATCTAAGGTGGTTAAATTCCGACCTTCGAGCACATAATTGCCATCGGATGGGCGATCCAGACAGCCAATGATATTCATCAACGTGGACTTACCCGATCCGGACATGCCCATGATGGCAACATACTCGCCTTCTTCGATCGCCAGATCAATCCCTTTGAGAACCGGAACATCTACTTCACCTAAGCGATAGGTCTTGGTGATGTCTTCCATCCAAATCATATTTGCCATTGGATTAACCTCGATACTGCACTCGCCAACGTCTGACCGTTTCCGGTTCGTTCAGGTCTTCAAACTTGACTTCATGCAGTCCAGCTTGAGTAAAACCAGATAGCTCTATTTTAGTCAGCGGAAATGGCACGGTCGCTAACGGCTGTTCCGGTTCTCTGCCGAGACAAATCACAAGCAGTTGTCCCGATTCTGCAACAAGTTCGGCGATTTTGGGAATCGCTTGAGCGCGCAATTCTGGCGGCATCGCTTGAATCGTGTAAGACTCTAGAACAAAGTCGAATTTGCCTAACGCAAGCTGGAATAAATCAGCGACTTGATAGTTCACAGATGAGTCGGGAAATCGTTTTTTGCACCAAGCGATCGCGGTTTCCGAAATATCAAAAGCTGTCACTTCCATGCCTCGTTTTGCGAGTTCTTCGGCATCGTCTCCTAATCCGCAACCGATGACGATCGCCGTTTTTCCGACAAGCGAGTGTTGATTTAACCATTCCACAAACAGCGGATGCGGGGTTAACCTTGCCCAAGGAACTGTGGTGGGATCTCCGTTTGCAGTCGCATAGAGTTCTTCAAACCATCCCAAGGGGTCGCCCTTGCCGATGAAGTCAGTTGCGAGTTGAACGGTGCGGGTAGATGCATCTGTCATACTGCTACCTGAGCTTGCCGAGCAATGATACCGCGATCGAAGACTAGCCCATCTGTGCCGATGCCTTCGATTTGGAGGCGATCCGGATAGACTTCGATCGCACTAAATCCAAAGCGAGAAACTGAGTATTCAGTTGTTTTTGAAGTTCCAACGGGACGGAGACTTGCGCCTCCAATACCAGTGACTAAGTAAGTCGTGCCATCAATGGATGTCGATCGCTCATAGTGATGCTCGTGCCCATTGATATAAAGCTGCACTTGATGTTTTTTGAACAATGGCGCAAATTTTCGGATCATCTCTCGATCGGTTCCGTAATGCCCGGAGGAATAGATCGGATGATGTCCATAGACAATTTTCCACGGAGCATTACTCCGTCCTAGCTCAGCATTCAGCCAAGCCATTTGATCTTTCCAGTCAGCATTGCCATTAGTATCCAGCACGAAGAACTGCACATCTTTTTCGCGGTAGGTGTAGTACCGTCCTTTCATGTGAAAGTTCTTGTATTGAACTTGTGGATCGCCGTTTGCTGTGCGAATGTCATGATTGCCCAGGCAGGCTTGGAAGCGAACATTTTGCTTCAACAAAGGTGCATAAGGCTGCTCGAAAGCAATGCCAATCCGCTCCATTTCGCCACTGTTGTAAATATTATCTCCGGCGAGCGTGACGAGTGAATAGGGATGCTTCTTGTGATAGTTTGCCATTGCATTCGCAGAATCAAACTGATTTTGATCGCCTGCTCCTGAATCTGCGACCGCAACAAATCGCAGCATCAATTCTTGACTTGCAGGTTTAGGCGGTTCAGAAACCGTTTGTGGCATTGGCTCAAATTGCCGACTAAAGCTCTTTCCGGCGACGGCAAGTCCGGCTGCACCGACTCCCCCTAACACCAGCAGTTGACGACGACTTAATCTCATACGACTTTGTTCTTAACAACAGTTGCGATCGCTCAGATGGTAGATTGAAGATCTTACCGCTCTTTACTCTACTGGATTCATACAGATTTCTGTTGTCGAGGAGGTCACATCTATGTCACAAGACTCAAACCAAACCCCAGAATCCCAGTCTAGTGTGGCACAGTCTCAGACAACGGATTTTATTTCTTCGCTAAAAACTGGCACGATTAAGCTCTTACGATCGACGATTCAGTTTCTCGAAAAAACTGCCAATACGCTAGAAGGTTCGTCAGAACCGAATCCAACGGTTGCGAAGATTTTGAAGTTCTTCTCTGTCGTGTGGGAGAAGTTTTTACCGATTTGGAATCAGTTGTTAAAACTGGTACGCGATCGACTCTCGCCCGAATGGAATGAGAAATTAGGCGATCGCGCTTTAAGCGGGATTTTGGCAGGCGCGATCGTGATTTTATTCTGGTTCACGACATCGCTTTTTTCCTCGAAACCCCCTCAGCCACAAGTCGCAAATCGTCCCCCGCTGATTCTGCCAGATCAGACAAAATCGTCTTTTCCCTCTGATTTATCCACTCCTGACACTGCACCACAAACCGTGACGACTCCGGTGGTGAGCGAGCCGGAAGTAGTGAGTGAACCGATTGTCGTCAGTGAGCCAGAAGTGGTCAGCGAACCGATCGTCGTCGGTGAACCAGAAGTAGTTGGTGAGCCAATTGTTGTAAGTGAACCGATTGTCGTCGGTGAACCAGAAGCGGTTAGCGAACCAGAAGTCGTTGCAGAGATTCCAGTTGAAGCAGCAGAACCGATTGTAGAAACGCCAGAAGTAGAAGTGCCGGAAGTTGTTGCAGAACCAGCTATTCCTCAACCAGAATTGACACCTGAAGAGAAACGCATCGCTGCGATCGAGGATCAAGTGATAGAAATTAGCGATCGCTTCATCAATGGTCTAGTCGTGTCAGTTGAGCAGAACGAAACACGAGGTCAGATGAAAGTTACGGTTTCAAATGACTGGTATCGATTTAATGCTGAACAGCAAGACCGATTTGCAGACGAATTGTGGACACGATCTCAGACGTTCAAGCTTCCCAAATTAGAGGTTCGTGATCCGCGAGGTGTGTTACTAGCACGACCGCCGATCGTAGGAGATTCAATGGTTGTCGTGAAGCGAAAAAGCGCGATCGCATCATAGCTCTTAAAAATCCCCACTCCCTATCATCTAAATTCCGGCAAACTACTAGCCTTCCCCAAACCCACCCCCGCCCGGAGTTTCAATTACAAACACATCTCCCGGCAACATCTGTACTTCCGCTTTTCCCGACACTTCTACGATCGTTCCATTCGCTCGTTCGACCCAATTTCGTCCTGTCTTTCCGGCTTGACCTCCGGCTAATCCAAACGGCTGAATGCGCCGATGTCCTGACAAGATTGCAGCAGTCATTGCCTCGCGAAACCGAATCCGACGAATCACCCCATTTCCGCCTGAATGCTTCCCCTGACCGCCACTTCCTGCCCGGATTGCAAACATATCGACTAAGACAGGAAAGCGCCATTCCAACACTTCAGGGTCAGTCAATCGCGAATTGGTCATATGAGTTTGAACTGCATCTGTCCCATCGAATGTCACGCCTGCTCCAGACCCGCCACAAATCGTCTCATAGTACTGATACTGCTCATTGCCGAATGTGAAATTGTTCATTGTGCCTTGAGAAGCCGCTAAAACTCCTAATGCACCATAGAGAGCATTCGCGATCGCTTGTGATGTTTCCACATTGCCAGCCACGACTGCTGCCGGATATTGAGGATTCAACAAGCATCCTTCAGGCACAATAATTTCTAGAGGCTTCAAACACCCTGCATTCAGTGGAATATCATCTTGAACTAAGGTACGAAAGACATAGAGAACTACTGCTTTACAAATGGCGAGCGGTGCATTTAAGTTCGATGACTGTTGCGGAGAAGTTCCAGTAAAATCAACGATCGCGCTGTGGTCTTTGATTTTGACACTGACTTGGATCTGATTGCCATCATCCATTTCGTAAGTAAAATCGCCATCTTGCAGCACTGTAATCGCTTTACGCACAGCTTCTTCAGCATTGTCTTGAATATGCTGCATGTAAGCTTGAACCGTTTCTAACCTATAGCGATCGACCATTTGTAAAAGCTGCTGTGATCCTCTCTCATTCGCTGCAATCTGAGCTTGCAAATCAGCGATATTCTGCTGAGGATTGCGAACTGGATAAGGCTGATTCCGGACCTACTCGATACCGAGATCCATCAAAGCGAAGGATGGATCCGCCTCCTGCTGCAACCGTGTGAATTGCCATCATTGGCGATCGCAATCTCACTCCGGCAACTTCAGTTTCAAAGGTGCGTTCATACTGTCCATTAAAATGCGAGACATCTGTAGAAGTCCCGCCCATATCAAAACCAATGATTTTATCAAACCCCGCTAATGCACTGGTTTTTACCGCTCCGACAATTCCACCCGCAGGTCCCGATAAAATACTATCTTTATCTTGAAATTGCTGAGCATTGACTAAGCCCCCATTAGACTGCATAAACATCAAATCAGTGTTGTTGAGCGCGGCTGAAACTTGATCGACATAACGGCGCAAAATTGGAGAAAGATAAGCATCAACAACGGTTGTATCGCCTCGACTCACAAGCTTCATGAGTGGACTCACCTGATGCGAAACAGAGATTTGAGTAAATCCAATCTTTTGAGCTATCTCAGCGAGCTGTTGTTCGTGCTGAGGATAGCGATATCCATGCAGTAGAACGATCGCACAAGCTTGAATCCCGTCTTCATACGCAGCAGTGAGCGATCGAATAAGTTCCTCCGTAATTTGAACCGGACAAAGTTCTGCGCCTTGAGCGCTAAAGCGTTCTTCTACTTCGATCACTCGCTCATACAGCATTTCTGGTCGCACGATCTGTTGAGCAAAGATGTTGGGGCGGTTTTGATAGCCAATTCTCAGCGCATCTCGAAAGCCTTGAGTAATAAGTAATACAGTGCGATCGCCTTGACGCTCTAACAAAGCATTGGTTGCTACAGTCGTTCCCATTTTCACAACTGCGATTTGGTCGCAAGGAATCGGCTGATCATTCGTCAGTCCTAACACATCTCGAATGCCTTGAATTGCAGCATCTTTATAGCATTCAGGATTTTCAGACAGCAATTTGTGAACGACGATCGTGCCATCTGGACGTTGAGCAACAACATCAGTGAATGTGCCACCTCGATCAATCCAAAACTGCCAGCCCTGATTTGCCATAAGAAAAATTGAGTGAAATACGGGGTAAGGTGCGGTGAGACTTTGCTCAAAAATTCAAATCTGAGTCCTCGGAGGTTAGAGGACTTTAAAGAAGTATCGTTCATCGCAATCACCCGCCCTGGAATGGAATTCCGGGCTAGTTGAACGAAGTCCACTCAAGGGACTAACAGCCAATCAGAATCAGCTCTTTAGTCCTTTTCAAAGGACTTCGCACCGTTAGCCCTGGACTTTCAGTCCGGGGCGAGATCGAACGGAGCGAGGAAAGGTTGATACTTAACAAACGCCTTCTTAAACGCAGTCAAAATCAAATCCCCACGACAAAAACCTCGTTATCGAGATTCTTGTGATTTTACCTTGCTTCTTAGTTGCGCGATCGTCGCTGAAATTCCCTGATATGCTCTGGAATTGATCTGACCATTCTCTCGCAACAAGTTCATCACAGCCTCATAAGCAACGATCGCATTTTGCAGATCTCCTATCCGCTCATACGCCATCGCTTGCACCGTATAAGATTCGCTCAATTTCGGATCAAGCCGACTCGCTGTTTTCGCATCTTGAATCGCATTCTGAGGATTGTTTAAGCCAAGCCAAGCAAATGCTCGATCGGCATACGCGATCGCATAAGTAGGATTGATCTCGATCGCGCGATTACAATCATTCAAAGCTGCCTGATAACGATCCATTCCCATTTGAATAAAGCAGCGCAGATCGTAAGCAACGGCTGAGCTAGGATCGAGTGCAATCGAGCGATCGAGATCTTTCAATGCACTCGGTAATTGTTGCAGTCCGAGATAGCTACGTCCTCGTTCTCGATAAGCAACTGCATCTTTAGGCTGAAGTACAATTCCCGCTGTAAAATCGTCTACTGAGGCTTGATAGTTCCCCAGTCGGCTGTGTGTCATGCCTCGATTGAAGAGCAAACTTGGGGTTTGAGGAGCATGTTGTAGGGCTTCGGTGTAATCTGCGATCGCGCCTGTGAGATCATTCCATTGAATGCGCATTTGTGCCCGTGCAGATAACGCATCACTGCGATCTGGATTGAGCCTCAGCACTGCCTCAAAATCGCGCATTGCACCTTGTCGATCGCCCATTCTGGCTCGAATTGTAGCTCTCGTTCGATACGGCATCATCAACTTGGGATTTAGCTCAATTGCTTTTGTCAAATCAGCGAGTGCAGATTGAGGTTGATCAATTTGACTGACTCCTCGCAAAAAGTAATCTTCAGCCGTTTGAGGTGTGCTCAACTGTGGTCGAGTTCCGGTGAGAGCAGAGCGATCGACAGTCAGTGTCATCTGATTTAACTTCGACGATTTTTGCAATAAATCCGAGACAAAATTCGAGGGAATGCCTGCTAAAACGCCCATATCGCCGGATTGCCCAAAAATGGCAATCACTCGCCCGCTTGCATCAAAGATCGGGCTACCGCTCATTCCAGGAGCCGCGATCGTTGTAAACATCAATGAGTAACCTTCACTATGAGGATCATTCACCTGAGAGGTGAAAAAGCCTTTGTGAAATGCAACAGGCTCTGTCCCAGGAGATTGCTGCGGACTGCCTGGATAACCATTAATCCAGATCAGATCCCGCTTAGCTAATTGGGTTGAATCCCCGAATGTTGCAACTGGATAACTTTGTGAAGATTGAAATAAAACCACTGCAACGTCAGGAATGCCTTTTAACTGCTCAAATGTATGAGTATTTGCGACTGGATAGCGTTGACCATTGGCAGTCCGAATCTGAAGTCTTAAATTGCGATCGCATTGTCCCGCGAAATCCAAATTGCAAATTACATGGCGGTTGGTTAACACTGCATAAGTATTGCCCTGTTTCGCAATGATCACACCTGATCCCGTCTGACTTCCTTCTGGACTAAAACCTAAGATCTGAACGGTCAGTGGTTGAGCCGTTTGGCGAATTTCAGACGGAGAAAGAACTGCTTTGGCAAGTGTAATCGAAGCTTGACTAAATGCGAGTGTGATGCCGGAGAACAAGCCGACTATCCAACCAATTCGAGCCATCTGGGAACCCTCTTTGAGCAAAATTTTGTAGGCGAAAATCTGAACCGGGTAGGAGATAAGCGAATGATTGGCGCAAGTTATGAAGGTTCGAGATGATGTCTTTTCATCTCTCAAAAGGTGTTTTGAAAGTATCAACAGTTTCCTCGCTCTGTTCAATCTCGCCCCGAATTCATTCCGGGGCGGGTAAATGCGATGAACGATACTTTGTCAAACATCCTCTTATACTTGCACCATCACGCTCAATCAATTCGGTACTAAGACAAGCCCTGAGACAAAATCTTGAAAAGCTCAATGAGTAAAATTCTACAACTTGTTGCGTTTTGATAGGTATCGCTTAAGCTTGTTTACGGATTGCTTTCTCTAAACTCCCTATGCCCCAACCCATTCTCTATCTTGCAATTACGAATCATGGCTTTGGTCATGCAACTCGCGCGGCAGCGATCGCGGCTGAAATTCAACGCCTTGATCCCGAAATTGTTTTAATCCTGGCGACAACGGCTCCACGCTCGGTCTTAGAAGCTTACATTCCCGGCAATTTTATCCATCGCCCCAGAGCATTAGACGTGGGAATTATTCAGCAAGACAGTTTAATCATGGATAAGCCTGCAACGCTAGAGAAATTAAGAGAAATTCGATCGCGTCAACAAGCAACGATCGCATCAGAAGCGAATTTTATTTTGCAAAACAAAGCCGGATTAGTGCTTGGAGATATTCCACCTTTAGCGGCTCCCATTGCTAAAGCAGCAGGTGTTCCAGGTTGGATGATGAGTAACTTTGGTTGGGACTTTATCTATCGAGATTGGGGCGGTGAGTTTCTAGAAATGGCAGATTGGATCAGCGATTGTTTTTCACAGTGCGATCGCTTATTCAGAATGCCATTTCACGAATCGATGCAAGCGTTTCCAACTGTCACAGATGTCGGTCTAACTGGCGTTGCTCCAAGATTCGAGGCAGCAGAAGTTTTAGCAAAGTTCAACCTCACGGATACTCCAAAAGAAAAAATCATCCTAGTAACGTTTGGTGGACTAGGACTCGATCGAGTTCCGTACGAGAATCTCACTCACCTGTCTGACTATCAGTTTCTCTGTTTTGATAACAATGCTCCAGACTTGCCCAACTTGATTAAAGTAGACGATCGATTTTACCGTCCGATCGACTTAATGCCCATCTGCGGTCGCTTACTGTCAAAGCCTGGATATAGTACTTTCTCTGAAGCCTGCCGTTATGAAATTCCGGTGATGACTGTGACTCGTGAAGGCTTTGCAGAATCTCCGATTTTACTAGAAGGCATTCAAGACTACGCTGAACATCAAATCTGGTCACTCGATGAATTTTTTAACGGAGATTGGATCAACATCCGTCAACCGATGAATCCACCACGTAAATCTGAAAAATTGCCGAAAGATGGGAATCTTACGATCGCTCAAGCGGTTGTTGATTATTTGCGATCGTAGAATCGTTAAACTTCCGGTCGAGATGCGATGTATTTTGTCTCGACCTAGTAGTTCACTACAATTAATCTGATAGGGGGATAGGTAGAAGATCTAAAATCATGGTTGTTGCTCCCCACTCCCCACTCCCTACTCCCTACTCCACAAAATGCTCGACGACTAGACAAACTCTCACTTCGGAACCGCACTAACCCGCTCATCATCCGATGTCCGCGATCGCGCAACCTGGCTCTGCTGATGATAGCTCATTGCTTCTGCGATCGCTCCTTGCCGCCGCGCCTGATCTCGACTAATCCCTTCTAGCGTATTGCCCAATCCAGGAGCCTCCCATCGATTGGTGCGAGGATTGAGGTAAGAGTAAGTTCGAGCCTGCAACACTGCCTCAGAACCGCGAAAACCTCGCTCATAAGCTTGCCGTAATCGATCGACATAACCTCCTTCATCCAAAGCTGCAAGTGGTGCTTGGTTTGCTAAATCAATGCCATTGAGTTGTTCTTCTAACCCTAATCGCAATCCAGCCGCGATCGCAGATTCTTGAATCACCTGATACTGCCGCCATAAGCGATCAAGCTGTCGGCGATCGGCATCATCTGGAGAGCTAGCACCATGCTGATAAGAAAAGCTTCCCATATTCCAAGCCCCATTACCTGGATCAACATGTCCATAGTACGCCCAAGTCTTTCCTCCTTCTGGTGTGCGAGTTCCTTCAGCACTTCCGACTGCTCTTGCAACGAGCGAATCCGATCCTCCTGCAAAGAGTTCATCCGGTGCAACGGCAACTAAGCGAGTGTCATCGGTTGAAGTATCAATGTTTTGGGGTTTCGGTTGGGGTTGTGGTGGACTCGATGGTTTGAGAGGAGTGAGAATTGCAGGCGAACTTGCTTGA
This sequence comes from Leptolyngbya sp. UWPOB_LEPTO1, assembly GCF_017302695.1. Classification (NCBI taxonomy): domain Bacteria; kingdom Bacillati; phylum Cyanobacteriota; class Cyanophyceae; order Leptolyngbyales; family Leptolyngbyaceae; genus Leptolyngbya; species Leptolyngbya sp. UWPOB_LEPTO1. The sequence goes on from NZ_JAFLCJ010000002.1 coordinate 288,352, forward strand.
GTCTTAGAAGAGGGACTCTCTTGAATCTCAGACGGGGTACTTTCTTGAATCTTTGGAGATTTTTTTACTTCAGATTTGGGTAGGTTCGGGGTGAATTCCAATACTTGAGCTTGCGTCGATCGTACTCCACTTAAGGTGAGAACAATCACGCTTATCATCAGGGAAACAATTTTCTTCATCGTGGCTTCAGGGTTCGTTCCAATAGGCTTTTATCAGGCTCGACGAGTGCCCAAGTTCCGTCGGATTGTTTGAGTAACGTTGCAAATTGCAAGATGTCTCCAGTCGCGATCGCGTCTCCAGCTTTCAATGCTCCGAGCTTCGGAGACTTTAATCCACAGAGCCGAAACAAATAGGCTGGAGTATCTGTCCCTGCAAAGTACACACAGCCTCGCTGACCTAAATAAACATTGCCTGTCGATGGAGCGTAGACAGACTTACCGTTTAATGCGATCGAAATATCTCCTAATCCTCCTATCACAGTTGATCCAGCAATTTGATCTCCGAGCTTCAGTTGCCAACTTTGGTACAACTTCGGTTCTGAAATGCTATGGTTTGGCTGTTGAGAAGAAGTACAACCCGAAATCAGCAGCAGCAACAAAAAAATAGTTCCGAGCTTAACGAATCCAGAACTTATACCCCAGATATTGATCACCTTCATAGGAAACCACAATAAACGTTTGAGAAGTTGATTTTTCTAGGGCATCGGATGCGACCCGATACGCTTCCCGCTCAGTCTGCATCCCGCTGCGAATGGCAATTTTCGGCAGAACACAGTACGGCTCTTTAAGCACCTTGCGAACTGAATCTTTTGTATCTCCTGTTTTGAATTGAATCAGATTCGCGATTTTGTCTTTCGCAAGTGCAGAGTCCGATCGCACGGTTCCCTGACACTCTAAAGTCGCCTCTTTACTTCCAAAAGACGGTAAGCCCATCGCTTGAATGAAGATCCCAATGGCGAGAACACCTGCGATGCTTGCTAAAAATTGATTCGAGTTGAGTTTATCAATCATAGCCGTCCTCCAACGAACAGTCCTAAGGCTAAAAGCAACAGTCGATAGACCCCGATTCGATTGACGTTCGGAATAAACAATGCAGCATAAGCAGCGAGCAAGGCTGGCACAAACACAAGAATCATCACGGGAAGTTCCAACATTGGAAATGCCATGACGACGTATTTCAAGCCAACTCTCAGTCCGGCAGCCGCCATCACCCACAAGGCAGCATCGATCGCGATGCCAGAATTTTGTACCGGAAGCCGTAAGACACTCTGCATCAGCAGATCAAACGGCTTGCGGCGACGGACTCGCACCGAAGTCGGAAAACCAGAAGTCGGGCGAAAGGGTGGAATCGCAGACTGCGGCGCTGTCTCTGGTACACGTGCCCGTGTTCGCGAGACTGGAACAGATTGTGCAGGTTGGTGAGGCGTAACATCGCTCATCTGTGCCTTGGGTGGTTCTAAAGGCAGTTGGACGCTTGCGGGTCTTGCCGTTTGAATTTGCATCTGTTCGACGGTAGCTTTGAGTTCGTCGATCGCCATCCAAGTTGCATTCAATTGCTCATTGAACTGTTGCAAGCTTGCTTCGATCGAAGGAGACGGCTCCCAAGTTAATTTCACGCGGGTAGAAGCGGATTGATTGGTAGACTTACTTGCCGCTTGACGGGTTTGAGTTGTTTTTTTAGTTTTCGTGGTGCGCGAAGTTTTTTTCGCAATATCTTCAGTGTTAGACTCAGCAGGCGCTTCAGACGGGGATTCTTTGCCAGCCGCGATCGCTGATTTCTTAGATTGTCGTCTTGCAGTCGGTTGGGTCTGAACGATCCGAGTAGACTGACTTTCTGTTTTAAGTTCTGTCATCGCGGCTCCTAAGGCATATGAATCTTTAGTACGCAAGTACTATAAATAGTATTAATGTACGATTCATCAGAAGTCAAGAGGCAAGTTCAAAAAACGTAAAAACGGGATGCTTTACCATAAGGTGTCACACTTTAGAAGTATTTATTATCTTTTGTAATAATAAGCACAGCCGCTTCCCAGAGCAGCGATTAGATTAGAAAAAATGCGATCGTCACTAGGAGATTCGTATGGGTATCACAACGCAAATTGAGATCATTCAATTGCAATCGATTAAAGGCGGAATGGCAGAATTCTACACGCCGCAATCGAGTCATGAAACCATGTTGGTGAATGTCCCCGCCAATACGATCGATGACCTTTTCGTTCACCGGACTCAAACCGACCAATTGCTGGTGGTACGGGGAAGTTTTATCCTGGTTGTGTTACAAAATCGTAAGTATGAATACATCCCATTAAGCGAGTCTTACCCGCAAGTGGTCAAGATTCCGCCAGGAGTGCCACATGGAGCCATTAACTTGAGTGATTCGCCCTGTGTTTTAGTGAATGCTGTGCTGCGTCACCGACCCGCGATTGAGCAAGATTATCGTCCAATGCGCCGACCAATCCCCTACGATATAGATATTGCTCACCAACTCCAAGAATTTTTGCGTCCTAGTGCCGCATAATAAATCGCTTTAATATCCGATATGCCGCAATTTCCGGCATCTGGAGTTCTTGCTAACCTGTGTTTCATGCCCCTGACGATCCTCGTTGCTGAGGATGATGTCGGAACCCGACTCTCGATCAGCGACTACCTTGAATGTTCTGGTTATTCCGTGGTCTCGGCTGAGAATGGGGCTGATGCGATCGCACTGCTTGACACGCATCAACCCCATCTCATCGTGACCGATGTTTCGATGCCTTTAATTGATGGCTACGAGTTAGTTCGCCACGTCCGTCGCCGTCCCGCTTTGCGGCTTTTGCCGATCGTGTTCCTCACAGGACGGACTGAGACAACGGAGCGAGTGAAAGGGTATCAGCTTGGCTGTGATGTTTATCTTGCCAAACCGTTTGAATTGTCTGAATTAGGTGCGGTCGTGCGAAATTTACTAGATCGCACTCAGATGATCGAAACAGAATGGCGATCGCGGCAGGGATTTGAAGCATCCGGTGAGGTCGGAGAAAAACCGATCGCAGATATCGATATTGCTTTAACCGATCGTGAGAAACAGGTTTTAGCGCTCTTGAGTGATGGGCTATCGAATATTCAAATCGGCAATCATTTACATCTGAGTGCGCGAACCGTAGAGAAGCATGTCAGTAGTTTGCTGAGAAAAACTGAAACGAGTAATCGAGCCGAATTAGTTCGATTTGCGATGGAACATCATTTGGTCGTTTAGAGGATGTTTGAACAGTAATCGTTGAGACGCATTCACCCGCCCCAGAATAGAATTCCAGGGCGGGATGGAAACGTGAGCGAAGAGTCTTTTGCATCCTCTTAGAACATCTCTCAACAGTCGATCGCTCTATCCAAAGCGTTATCCTCAAATTTCACAGCAATTCGCCTGCTTTATCCACAAAGCTTTTAATCTTGTCATCAATCTCGCGCAAATAGATTAGCCACACTTTCTGAATTGGCTGTGTCAACGTTTGTACCAAAGCAGAAAGCTCTCCAATTTCTCGCAGTCCGGTTGTTGTTTGAATATGAATGCCACGATCGTACAACGTATACCCTCGACTCACCGCGATTCTCAGCCCGCAGTAAGTCGATGAATCAAATCCCGCTTGCGTTGTCCAATATCGAGCCTTTTCTAGCAGTAAATCTCGATCGCTTTCTTCTAACTGGGAAATATCCAAAGATTTCAGCAAATCTCGATCGAGAAATCGCCGCGATAAATCCGCCAAAACAGGATCACTATGCGATCGCCACTGCTGAAAATGATAGAGAAAAGCTCCATCATCTCCGGCTAAATACTGGTCTAATTCGATTTGATTACCGTCTTGATTCAGCCAAGCTCGAACATTTTGATCGGCTTCTAGATTGCCAAGCTTCAACTGATATCGAGCTTGCTGAAATGTTTTGAGTAAAACCCAAGTCGCAGCAATATTTTTACGATGGTTATAAACCTGAGAATACATAAAATAGCGCACGATCAAATAATGCTCGATCGCGGCCATTCCCTTTTTCGCAACCACTAACTGCTGAGTGACCGGATCGTAGCGCATCGCCATCAAAATACGATCGAGATCAATATGTCCATAAGACGCGCCCGTAAAGTAGCTATCGCGCATCAAATAATCTAACCGATCGCAATCTAACTGACTGGAAACCAACTGCCAAACCAACGGCAACGGATATTTTTTCAAGAAAACGGCTTCGAGTTGATCAATCAAATCTGGCGCAAAGCGATCGAGTAATTGCCGAATCGGTTCTGACTCCCGCAAAATCCGCCGCGTCCAAAGCTCATGATCACTGCCAAAAATCTCTTCTGCCGTATGGCTAAACGCCGCATGTCCAATATCATGCAGCAATGCCGCACAGAGTACGATCGTGCGATGCGGAAGCAATTGCGGATAATCCCGTGCAATCCGATCAAATGCCCGTCTCGCGACCGCTAACACGCCCAAAGAATGCGTAAATCGCGATCCTTCCGCGCCATGAAACGTCAAACTCGCAGGACCCAACTGCCGAATCCGCCGCAAGCGTTGGAATGCAGGCGTATCGATCAATTGAATCAACAATGCCTCAGTCGGATCGCTTTGATCGAGCGCGATCGCGCCATGTAACGGATCGTGATAAACGCGCTCAACCATGACTATTGAAAACTAATTCACTCACTACTTCGCCCCAGCTACGAGCGAATCCGAAAACGCCGCGATCGCAGCTTGATATTGGCGATCCGCTTCTGTTCCAATCTGCTCCAGCGTAAACGTTTGGTCGATCGGCACAACTCGATCGGGCTGAATCCCCAACCGATTAATATCTGTGTGATTTGGCGTTTCGTACTTGGCAACGGTGACAGCTAAGCCCGATCCATCTGACAAATCAAACAACGATTGAATCAACCCTTTGCCGAATGTTTTCTCTCCGATAATCGTTGCTCGTGCGTTATCTTGCAGTGCTCCTGCTAAAATCTCGCTGGCACTTGCCGTACCTTGATTGACCAAAACAACAAGCGGATCATGCGTCAAGGCTTTCCCAGTCGCTTCAAAACTTCCTAATGTCCCTTGGCGATTGACCGTGTAAACGATCGCGCCTTCATCTAGCCATAATCGCGCAATCTCAATTCCAGCATTCAACAATCCGCCCGGATTATTCCGCAAATCGAGAATATAGTGATCGGCTCCATTTTTCTCTAATGATGCGATCGCATGTCCCAGTTCCATCGCTGCGTTCGCATTAAACTGGCTCAACCGCAAATATCCAACCTTCAATCCATTCGGCTGCGATCGCAATTCAGCCACAACCGGATTCAACTCCACACGAGCGCGCACCAAATCAAATTCGCGTTCTTCGGTTTCTCTCTTGACTGTCAGCATCACATGACTTCCGATCGTCCCGCGCATTTTCTCTGCCGCTTCATCGAGACTCAATCCTTCGGTAGTCACGCCATCAATTTCAAGAATGCTATCTCCCGCCAAAATCCCCGCTTTTGCCGCAGGCGATCCGACGATCGGCGAAATCACCTTCAAGCGCTTCGTCTCCATATCCAGCGCGATCTGCAAACCCACGCCTGTCAATTCACCTGACGTACTCGTTTGCAAACTGCGATACTGATCGGGCTTGAGCAATCGGGTAAACGGATCGTCAAGCACTGCCAACATTTGGCTAATCACTCCATACGTCGCCTCTCGATTCGGCAAAGATTGCTTGAGATATTTTTCTCTCAGTGCCCACCAATTTTTATGATTAAAAGTCGGATCGACATATCCGCGATCGATAATCCGCCAAACCTCGTTGATTAACTTTTGTTCTTCCGTCAGTGCCAGTGCTGGAGCCGCAAGAAACAGGAGCGCCGCCGCGATCGACAACCCAACAATCGTAAGAGAGCGAACCCAAATGAATCGTTTTTCCATAGCGATCGTGATAGTAGCGCCAAATATTGCGTCAATCGGTGTCCCAATTCAAGCATGATTCACTCTGCCAGAAATCGAACGTTCCGATAAAAAATTCTCAGAATGAAATTATTCTTCATGAAGACTTATAAAAGCCTAACATCCCAAAAAGCCGTAAAACCCCTGACGAATTGACTCTTTCCGCGATGAAATGAAGCGTTCTCATATGTTACATTTTTTATGAACAGCAATCATTTTTTAGGAACGCTTGCTTTATGGCAAATGTGTATGACTGGTTCGATGAGCGCCTAGAAGTCGGTGCGCTCGCCGAAGACGTAACCAGCAAGTACGTGCCTCCCCACGTCAACATCTTCTATTGCTTGGGCGGCATTACTCTGGTGTGCTTTTTGATCCAGTTCGCAACTGGATTTGCAATGACCTTTTACTACAAGCCCACCGTTGCCGAAGCATTCACTTCTGTTCAGTACATCATGAACGAAGTCAATTTCGGTTGGCTGATTCGCTCCATCCACCGTTGGTCTGCCAGCATGATGGTGCTGATGATGATTCTTCACGTGTTCCGCGTTTATTTGACTGGTGGCTTCAAAAAGCCCCGCGAATTGACCTGGGTAACGGGCGTTATCTTGGCTGTGATCACCGTTTCTTTCGGTGTGACGGGCTATTCCTTGCCTTGGGATCAAGTCGGCTACTGGGCGGTGAAAATCGTATCCGGTGTGCCTGAAGCGATTCCAGTTGTGGGAACCCTGATTGCAGACTTGCTGCGCGGTGGTGCAAGTGTTGGTCAATCGACCCTGACTCGCTACTACAGTGCTCATACCTTTGTCTTACCTTGGTTGATCGCCGTCTTTATGCTGGCGCACTTCCTGATGATTCGGAAGCAAGGAATTTCCGGTCCGTTGTAATGAATTTTAGATTTTGGATTTTGGATTCAACCGTAAGATGAAATCAAAGTCTAAATTCTGTCTCTGCTGATCTCTAGAACTAGGAGAGCCTCCGTTAAATGGCAACGATTAAGAAGCCGGATCTTAGCGATCCTCAATTGCGCGCTAAGTTGGCGAAAGGCATGGGTCACAACTATTATGGTGAACCTGCTTGGCCCAACGATTTGCTTTACATTTTCCCGGTCGTTATTTTAGGTACGATCGCGCTTTGTGTCGGTTTGGCAGTGCTTGACCCTTCAATGAATGGTGAACCTGCAAATCCCTTCGCAACTCCGCTGGAAATTCTGCCTGAGTGGTATCTGTATCCTGTTTTCAACATTCTGCGCCTCGTGCCGAACAAGCTCTTGGGTGTGGTTTTGATGGGATCTGTGCCTTTAGGCTTGATTGCCGTTCCGTTCATCGAAAACGTCAACAAATTCCAAAATCCCTTCCGTCGTCCTGTGGCGATGGCAGTGTTCTTGTTTGGAACCTTTGTGACCATGTGGCTTGGAATTGGTGCAATTATGCCCGTCAGCCAAGGTTTGACGCTCGGTTTGTTCTAAATTGAATTTTGAACCAAAATTTAATGCCTGCTAGATCGCTTGGAGAAGTTCAAGCGATCTAGCAGGCATTCTCTTTGTGATTGATAGAATCAATTCATGGATTTGGAGCATTTCTGATGACTCAAGCGACCACTTCGTACAGCGGAGCTACCGCACAAGAACAGCGTCTTTACACACCAGAAGAGTATCTTGATCTAGAAACAAACGCTGAATTTAGAAGCGAATACGATAACGGAGTGATTACCCCAACGACAGGTGGAACTGCAAATCACAATCGCATCTGTCGGAATCTCTGTACTGCTTTAACAATCGGGTTAAGAGGACAGAGGTTTGAAGTATTTATTTCAGATTTGAAAGTTTGGGTTCCAACTTCCCAAAAGTTTCGATATCTAGACATTATGGTGACTGCTGGAGAACCAGAATACTATCAGAATCGCAAAACAACAGTTACAAATCCACAGATTATTATTGAAGTCTTATCGGAATCTACAGAAGAATTTGATCGAGAAGATAAGTTCAGACTTTATCAATCGATTCCGTCTTTTCAGGAATATCTCTTGATTGATCAAAGCCAGATCGCGATCGATCATTTCTACAAAACTCAACCAAAACACTGGCAAATTGATCAGTTTGACGATCAAGACACTGAAATTAAACTGAAATCAATCGATGTCACCTTGTCGATCGCTGAAATTTACGACAAAGTGACACTTTGAAAGGATGATACAGTGAGCAAAAAGGTTTGAAATCCATGGATGCAGCTCAACTGATTCCGATTTTTGCAACTGCGATCGCGACTTCTACTCCGCTTGTCTTTGCTTGCCTAGGAGAAACGATCGGAGAACGAGCGGGAGTGATCAATCTCTCGGCTGAAGGCACGATTTTAATGGGTGCAATGACCGGATTTGCGATCGCGAAAACGCTCGAATCCACCGGAACTATTCCCAGCTTGCTCGCAGGCTTTACAGGTGCGGCATTGGTTGGAGCCGCGATCGCGTTCATCGTTGCGTTTGGAGCGTTAACACTGAAACAGTCTCAAGTTGCGATCGGGTTTGTGTTGGCACTGTTAGGAGCGAGTTTATCGTCATTTCTGGGGAATCCGTTTGTGCGAATTCCAGGACCGACCGTTCCCAGTTTTAGAATTCCATTGCTGCAAGATATTCCCTTGATTGGGCAGCTTTTCTTTCAGAGTGATTGGCTCGTTTATTTGAGCTATTTCGCGATCGCGTTTGCCTGGATCTACTTCTATCGGACTCGTGCCGGATTGATGCTAAGAGCGATCGGAGAACAGCCGAATGCTGCCTTCGCTAGAGGTACAAATGTTGTTTTGATGCGCTACATCTATACTTTGGTGGGCGGTGCATTCATGGGCATTGCAGGAGCAGCATTCTCGCTGAATTTCAAAGCGGGTTGGAGCCAGTTACATACTGCCGGATATGGTTGGGTTGCTTTAGCGATCGTCATTTTTGGTGGTTGGAATCCTTTAAGAGTGGCGATTAGCTGCTACCTGTTTGGCATTTTGCAATCTCTAGCTGGGGTCGCTCAAAGTACAATTCCTGATGTTCCGACGCAAGTGTTCACTGTTGCGCCATTTTTGCTGATGATTGTGCTGTTGGTTTTGACTTCGAGCGAATGGGTGGAAAGAGTGTTGAAAGCTCTACCTTCACCTCTCGATCGCACAGCTTCGGAATTGATTCGGAGTACTCCACCTGCTGCATTGGGGAAAGTATTTGAGCAGGATTAGGCAGTAGTTTAGCTCTGCTCACAACAGCCGTTGAGCAGAGCTGAACTGAGCAGAGCTAGCCAACTTGAACGATTAAGGTTGCTTAAGGTGATTTCATTCAACAACAGCTTTGTGGACTACAGCAATCACCGCTTTCGGTCGTCACGTTATAGTTCAATCCTTTCGTTTGCTTTGGATCACGAATCATGTCTTTTGTACAAGGAAAGGGCGGTGCTGAATCTAATGGGACTTCTTCATAAGGTGCGATCGCAATAATATCGGCATGATAAGCCCCTTTTGGATTGGTATAGATATGGAAAGTCTTATCACAGACTGCCATGCGTTCTCCACGCTGTAGCGTATGTCCATCGTCATCTTGTACCGCTTTCCAAGGTCCACGATAGATCACCGCTTGATTGCGGTCTAAACATTCACCTTCTTTCCCTTTGAAAGCTTGAACCGTCAGCGATCGAAATTCCACACCATCAATCACTTGCCAAGGCTCACTCTGCCTTGCCAAAATCTCAATGCCATAGAATCCAGTTTGCTCAAACATTTGGAGAAACTCATTCTCTCGAAAGGCTCCAGCAATACAGCCGCTCCACAATTCAGGATCATTTAGAATCTTGGCTGTCGGAGCTTCATCACAAACAATGTCAGAAATTACAGCCCGTCCCCCGCGTTTGAGAACCCGAAAGATCTCCTGAAACAATTGTTTTTTATCTTGAGGACGCACCAGATTTAAAACACAATTGGAAATGACAACATCAACGCTATCGGTTGAAATCAGCGGTTGAGATTGGCGTAAGCGATCGCATTCTGCTTCAAATGCTGCAATTTGCCCGACCGAAGTAATGGGGGTCTTTTCCAGCCAAGCTTGAACTAAGTCTAAGTTCAATGCTAGATCCTGAATTTTACCTTTCACGAATTCCACATTCTGATAGCCAAGCTTCTCGCTCATCGGTGCAAGATATTTGCGCGACAAGCCTAGCATTTCATCATTAAAATCAACGCCAATCACTCGCCCACTTTCACCGACTTTCTGCGCCAGAATGTAGCAATTTTTTCCAGCCCCAGATCCCAAGTCAACCACGACTTCGCCTGCATTCACGTATCGTGTCGGATCGCCACAGCCGTAGTCTTTCTCGATAATTTCTTGCGGCAAAATCTCTAAGTAGCGACTCTCATAGCCATCAGTCGGACAACAGAGTGCAGCCTGAGGCTGTCGCGCTCCTGCTTCGTAGCGTTCTAAAACTGCTTGCTCGACATCGTATGTGAGAGGATTGATTGTAGTGTCGGTCATACTGATTGTTGTTTCAAGATATCAATCCAGTGTAATCAGTTCGCAAGCCAGTACGATCACGGAAATTTGAGAGTGCAGGCATTTTCATAAAAGCTCATGAGTAAAGATTTAAGAGTTCAATGCTTGCCAATCTTTTGTCAAAACTTCGCCCCATTTTGCTGCGAGTTTGACATTGGTAAACGGTACTTCGATCGCTCGATCGCCCAATTGAAACTTCAATACAATCTGCTTGCCTTTTTCAGGGGGTGCTGCAATATCAACCGTTTGCCCGTTTACTTGTAATTGAATGCTTTCGACTGCTTTGAGTGAGAACGTTTCGATGACTTGAATCCCTTTCCGAGAAGCCTTGCCGAAAATCAGCGTTTCGCTTTGCTGTCCTAAAACGGAATAGATATCATACTTCGCCCGTTGAAACGGGTCTGCCCAGCGTCGATATGTTTCTAGAGTTTGATATTCATTCCATCCGGCATAGGCCAAGCCGATGAATACTGCGAGTAAGGGAAACCATAACAGTCCGTGAATCATAACGTAAACGCACGATCGACACCCTTCATCCTGCCACAGCTTTACTACTCTTTACGATTTTGTCTCCCCAAGGGCGGATTTGATTCGCTATCGTTGGATCGCAAGCACGATTTCTAAGTATGAAAAAACTCCTGATCATCGCCCTATTTCTGGTTGGATTGGGGTGGACAATTGCACAGTTTCCTGGGTTGGCAACGCAAGGAAATTACGATCAGATTGTTCTCGATTTTCGCGAAGATATTGCAGATACAGCAATTCAGCAGCAGCTTAACGCGATCGCACAAACTTATAAGGTTCGTCCTCAATTCAATAGCCAGTTTTCTAAACCAGAACATCTCTACATCGTTAAAGGTGATAAATCACTGCTAGATGCTTTGAGAAAATCTGATCTGAAACGCTATACCGAAGCGATCGAGCCAGATTATATCTATCGTATTCCAGACGGCGAATCTCGAAAATTCGTCGGTTCAACTTCAGAACCACGGGCGAGTCAGGCTCCAAACGATCCGATGTACAGCAAACAGTGGAATATGCATAACATCGGAATTGAGCAAGCTTGGATTGAGACAAAAGGGCGCGGTGTAACGGTTGCCGTGATTGATACCGGAGTATCAAAAGTTCCTGATTTAGAAAAAACGAATTTTGTCAAAGGCTTCGATTTCGTCAACGATCAAGAAAATGCCGCAGATGATAACGGGCATGGAACTCATGTCGCAGGCACGATCGCACAATCGACCAATAACAATTTTGGCGTGGCTGGAATTGCTTACGAAGCCAATATTATGCCGCTCAAAGTTCTCAGTTCTTTTGGAGGCGGAACGGTTGCAGACATTGCCGAAGCGATTCGATTTGCCGCAGATAACAAAGCAGATGTGATTAACCTCAGTTTAGGTGGAGGCGGTGAAAGTGTAGTGATGCGAGATGCGATCGACTATGCCCACAGTAAAGGGGTCGTCGTCATCGCTGCTGCCGGAAACTCGAATCGTAATGCAGCCGATTATCCAGCGCGATATCCCCATGCGATCGCAGTTGCCGCTCTCGATGCTTCGGGAGCCAAAGCCCCCTATTCTAACTTTGGTGCAGGCGTTGATATTGCGGCTCCAGGTGGCTCAACTGAGCAAGGAGAATCGGGTGGCATTCTGCAAAATACATTCAATCCAGAAACAGGAGAATCCGTCTTTGCAGCTTTCCAGGGCACAAGTATGGCCGCTCCTCATGCAGCAGGCGTAGCAGCCTTGATCAAAGCAGCAGGTGTAGACAATCCAGATGAAGTCTTAGCAGTTCTCAAGCAATCTGCACGCAAAGTAGAATCCGATGATCTCAATCATTACGGAGCCGGAAAATTAGATGCGGCTGCGGCTGTGAAGCTTGCACTACACGGCAAAATTACCTTTAACGATTTCTTCCGATGGTTGCGAGATAATGGCTACCTCAATCCGCGATTTTGGATTGATGGGGGCGTAGTCGCACTGTTGCCTAAACTTGCGATGGTGCTTGGATCTTATTTACTTGCCTGGTTCCTGCGGGTCTATTTCCCCTTCAACTGGAGTTGGGCAATGGGTTCAGGTTTAGTCGCGGGTAGCTCTGGTTTGTTCTTGCTCAAAGGCTTCTATTTATTTGACTTGCCGCAATTTCCGTTCCGGATTTTGGGAAGTTCGCTTCCAGAGTTAGGCAGTGCAGTGCAAGGTAGTGCAGCCTTGAACCCGATTTCTGCCAGTGTGCTGATTCCATTTCTGCTGCTTGCGCTATTGTTAGGTCATTCCTGGGGGAAACCGTTCGCGCTCGGAGCAACGATCGGGGTTGCGGCTTGCTTAGGAATTAGCGCAATCGTCGATCCGCAAGTTATGTGGCTTGGTGACGGATGGATTGGACGTGCTTATTTGAGCATCAATGCACTGCTCTGTTTTGGCTTAGCTCGCTTAGCGTTGAAACCGAAGGATCGATGGGTATGACAGTCACAGGTGTGATTCAGCGAAAAGGATTTGGAACCGGAACTTGGGCGATCGATGCCGAAGACGGGAAAACCTACGAATTGCATAAACCGCCGAAAGACTTGCAAAAAGCGGGTCTGAAAGTCAAAGTTGACGGCGAGATCCGCGATGATGTGATGAGTTTTGCAATGGTCGGACAGATTCTCGAAGTGAAAACGTTTGAATTGCTCTAAAACACAGCTTGAACTGTGTTTCGACTTCGCGCAGCATCCAAAAAACTTGAGATGCTGCGCGGGTTGACACCTAACTAATTTGATTCCGCCAAAATCGCTTGCAATCGGCTGCGAAACTCTCCTTTGGGATGCCCTCCTTTGACTTCACCCAAAATCTTAAATTCCGCTTCTGGCGAATCACAAATAATGTAAGTCGGCCATCCCATATCCGCCTTGTCCGGATATTGCGCCAACAAAATCTTGCGATACATCCGATAAGTCGCGGTATCCTGCATTTTCACATCCACAAAGCTTAAGCCCAATTCTTCCACCACTTTCTGGTCATAGAACGACATTTTGTGGCAAATTCCGCAATCTTCAGACGAGAACTTAATTACAGCACGAGTCATATTGAAATCATCATTTTGAATACAGTTTCTAGGGTAAAAGATCCTGCGTTCCGAAGGGCAGAAACGTAAACCTGTGTAAATCTGCGATCGAGAATCAATCCGCTTTGCTGCACGTTCCCGAAAGCGGTGATAATAAAAGTTAACAAACTTTGCAAAAAACTCGTCTTATGTCATCGCTACTTCGTCGATTGCCTCCTTTGGCTGCGTTGTGCCTCGGTGGAGGAGCCATCATCACAATCATCGGATTTACCGCCTACGCGCTCAATTATGCAGCGCTCAACATGATTGGCTTCTTCTATGGAATTCCGTTACTCCTAGGCGGCGTAGCGCTCAAAATTACTGAACTTCGCCCCGTGCCTCTGACGATTCCCACAACTTCCGAAGTAGAAGCACTCAAAGCGACCCAAGCGACCGACACTCAGAAGCAAATTTTTGATGACCTGACTCGGTATCGCTATGGGCAAGAAGCACATTTAGACAGCGCTTTGAAATTTTTGGGTCTTGCTCCGACCGATGACGATCGACCCACGATCATCGGCATTCGCGAAGAGAATATCGATGGAGCCTACGCCATGATTCTCGAATTCGATTCGCCCTTCATCACCCTGGAAATGTGGCAGAAAAAGATTGAAAAAATGACTTCATTCTTCGGCCCAAATGTCCGCGTCGATGTGACTCAACCCGCAAACGAACGAGTAGATTTATCCATCATTGCTGTCCCCGCAGTCACAGCACCTGTTTAGAATCTAGCCAGCATCAACACCAAAAAAGCCGCCTAAATCCTAGGCGGCTTTTCAATATCCTCAGATTTCGATCTATGCCGAAACAGGGTAAACGCTCACTTTCGTGCGGCTCTTGCCCAAGCGCTCAAATTTCACTTCACCTTCGATCAATGCGAACAGGGTATCATCGCTACCGCGTCCGACATTGTTACCTGGATGCACTTTGGTTCCGCGCTGACGAACCAAGATGTTTCCAGCCAAAACCTTCTGACCACCGTAACGCTTCACGCCTAAACGCTGAGCGTTAGAATCGCGTCCGTTTCTTGTACTTCCTGTACCTTTCTTATGAGCCATGATTTCCTCTGAAATTCGTGCTTGTATTGACTAGACTAACCGCGCGGCTGATCTTTGGTATCAATCGCGGTTCCACCGACCGTGATCGAATCGATCATGATGCGGGTGAGTTCTTGACGATGACCGCGTTTTTTGCGGGTTTTCTTTTTCGGTTTCATCTTGTAGACGAGAACTTTACGTCCGCGCATGTGACGCAAAATCGTTGCCTGAACGGTTGCCCCTTCTACAACGGGTGCACCGATGCTAACTTCGCCTGCGTTATTCACATACAAGACACGATCGATTTCGAGCTGCGAGTCTACATCTCCGACGAGACGGTTCACATCATAAAAACGACTCGGTTCAACCCGAATTTGCTGTCCTGCGATTTCGATAATTGCGTGAGCCATGAGTTTATCCTGATAAGCGCCGTACAGGTCGCGATCGTCGAGAATCGCAGTTGCCAATACCTGATCCGAGCATGAATTAATAGCCAGTTAACTAGTATGCAAAATGTAACACGTTTATGTCAAGCGACATTTTTGGCATTTGCGAGATAAACTCTAAGAAATAGCAGCGTTTTGGCAAGATATGGCGGAGATCGTTCGGCAAAGTGAGGTTCTGAATCAGACTGTCCTCGATCGCGGTTCGATGCAAGAGCTAGGACAGATCGAAGTGCTTTGGATGTATCCGAAAGTGCATCGGGTGCTGGGGTTTATTTGTAAGTCGGGTTGGCTTGGCAGTAAGAAAACGGCGTTTAATCTCGATCAGCTGGACACGATCGGCAGTAACGGCGTTTTGGTCAATTCTGCTCCTGTTGAAACCGATGCCGAGAAAGTGAAAAAGCTCGAATCGCTGGTTGGCTCCGAAGTTTGGACAGATCGAGGCGATCAGGTCGGTCGAATTGTGGATTATTTATTCGATCTCGAAACGGGCGAGATTCAACATTATCTCTATGTATCGGATGGGTGGGGCGGCATTGTCGGCAGCGTTTATCTGTTGCCAGCAAACTATATTCTGCGATTTGGCAATCAGCGGGTGCTTGTGCCTCAAGAATCAGTCGAATCGTTTGCGGTGTACCGAGGTGGCGTTCAGGAGAAATTCTCGAAGGTAAAAGATCGCCTAAAAGAAGAGCGATCGCAAGTCACTCAACAAGTCAGCCAAGAAGTAAAATCTCTGGCTGACCTGGCACGCGAAAAAGCGCGTCGATTAAAAGAAAAAGCGCTATCCGTTGCCGAACAGACCTATGAATTTGTCGAAGAAATTGCCTTGGAAGAAACCGAGCCGTATACTGCACCTTCTTCTGATCCTGATCCCTGGGACGATTGGGAAGTAGAACCGCCCAAAAAGCCAGAAGTTAAAACAAAACCAGAAGTGAAAGCGCCTCAACCTCAATCTCAACCTCAATCTCAGCGATCGCAGTCCTCCACTTCAGATGTTTGGGACGATGATGACTGGACATAAATTAGGAAGATGAAATGGGAAGAGAGTCGCTCTCGTCTGTGTCCCGCCCCAGAATGAATTCGGGGCGGGTGAGCAACGAAGCGAGAGAACTTGCCGAGCAGATGCCGAGCAGATGTTGAATTACGCCCATCTACTGAATCATCACAATTAGTCATCACAAAATGAGTGAGATACCAAAACGAGTTCTAATCGGTGTGGGCGGCGGAATCGCAGCTTACAAAGTCTGTCATGTGGTTTCAGCCCTAGCTAAAGAGCAAATTGAGGTGCGCGTGATTCTCACCGATTCGGCTCAAGCCTTTGTCACACCTCTGACGTTTGCAACGTTGAGCCGCAATCCTGCTTACACCGATCAAATGTTTTGGGATGCGTCAAATCCTCGCCCCTTACATATCGAATTAGGCGAATGGGCAGATCTGTTTCTGATCGCACCTTTGACAGCAAATACGCTGGCAAAGTTAACCTATGGACTTGCAGACAATTTACTCACGAATACAGTTCTCGCTTCAACCTGTCCGATATTGCTCGCTCCTGCGATGAATACCGACATGTGGGAACAGCGATCGACTCAACGTAATTGGCGCGAACTTTTGTCTGACACACGCTATCACTCTGCTGCTCCCGGAGAAGGAATTCTCGCGTGCGATCGTGTCGGCACGGGACGCATGGCAGAGCCAGAAGAATTACTGCTACAAATTCGATCGCTCTTACAAACTCACGATCGCGATTTAACAGGCAAACAGATTCTCGTCAGTGCAGGCGGAACGCGAGAACACTTTGATCCAGTGCGATTTATCGGCAATCCTTCAACTGGAAAAATGGGAATTGCGATCGCACAAGCAGCATTACATAGAGGTGCACAAGTAACGCTCGTCCACGCGCCAATCGACTCGCATTTACTCGCTCCCCTCCGCTCGATTCGCTGCATTCCTGTTACAACATCACAAGAAATGCAGCAAGCGATGAAACAGAACTTTAGCAGTGCAGATTATATTGTTATGTCTGCTGCGGTCGGGGATGTCAAACCTAATTTTTACAGTGATGCGAAATTGCCAAAAAGCCAACTGCCAGAGAAGTTAGACCTAGTTCCCATTCCTGACATTCTTGCAGAACTATCAACATTGAAACGCCCGAATCAGCAATTGATTGGATTTGCTGCGCAGACCGGAGATTTCGTGACTCCGGCACTCGAAAAACTGCACCGCAAAAACTTAGATGTGATTATTGCCAATCCGATTGACCAACCGAATAGCGGATTTGGCAGCGATACCAATCAGGCAATGTTCATCGATCTCACTGGACGACAAGTTGCGATTCCTCCCTGTACAAAACTAGAACTTGCACACAAACTCTTCGACTTTATCCATCAGCGAATTTCCTGCCAATCTGGGCAATCTGAACTGTCTAGCCAGCCATAGGGATGAAATCCGCAGACTAATGCAGTGCGGCTCTCGCGGCTATAGCCGTAGGCAACCCCGTGATAATTTGCACAGCCTCGGCAAGCTCTTGGGCGAGACGGTTCTACATCACTAAATCCCTGTTGCGATCGCAGAATTTGGCGATTACTCTGCTGGCGATGCCAATTCACATAGTCAGCCTTACGCAACAAGTAGTCAATTCGTCGAAGCGGGCTTCTAGCTGCATCCATCGATTTAGAGTTCCGGGAAAGGATAAGAGGATCGGAATCGAAGCGAATAGTTTTAGCGTAATCGAAACCAAGGCGATCGGTGCTCATCCCTACGTCTCATTTTTGGCATCAGGGAAATGTTTGCCAGACTTTAATTGTATTGTCAGAACTGCCGCTGGCAAACCATTGACCATCACTACTCATCGCGATCGCATTTACAGAATGAGAATGATCCGTCAGAGTGCAAATTAGATCACCAGTATTAAGATTCCACAATTTCACGGTTTTATCGTTGCTACCGCTAATGAGCGTCTTACTATCGGGCGTAATTGCGACCGAGTTAATGATGTCCGAATGCCCGGTTAAAGTTTGCACAACTTGCCCAGTATTGGGTTCCCAAATTTTAATCGTTTTATCTTTGCTGGCGCTGACTAAATGTTTGCCGTCTGAACTGATCACGATCGAGGTGATCGAATTTTGATGTCCTGCTAATTCTCTGACAGGTTGCCCTGTGATCAGATTCCATAGTTTGACGAGATTGTTCAATCCACCACTTGCCAAAATTTGCCCATTCGGACTAATTGCTACGGTTTTCACCATGCCAGACAAGCCTGTAAAACTGTGAATCATTTCACCTGTATTCATTCGCCAGATGCCAATCGAGCGATCTTCGCTACCACTGGCAAAAAAGCTCCCATCCGGGCTGACTGCGATCGAGTTCACATCGCGCAAATGACCTTGGAGCGATCGAATCATTTCTCCAGTGGGCAGTCGCCACATTTTAATCGAGTCGTCATCGCTCGCACTAATTAACGTTCGCCCATCAGGACTAAAAGCCAGTGAATTAATCGAGTTTTTGTGCCCGGTTAGAGTTCCTAAGCGTTCGCCCGTGGTTAAATCCCAGAGCATAATGCGATCGTCTAAGCTGCCACTGACAAGCGTGCGACGATCGGGACTGATGGCAAGCGATACGACCCATGAGGTGTGACCTGTCAGCGTGTAGAAGCATTTTCTTGGCTGAGGTTTCGGAATCCCAGAGTGTCGCGTCGCGCTGAGAGGCAGAGACGGCGGGGGCGGGGGTGTTGAAACTCTTTGCGGTGCAGATAAGGGAGATGGGAGGTCAGCAGGCGGTTGAGTTGCAGGATACGCGATCGCCGAAAGATGAATGCTTCTGCCACGGCTGGGGATTGAAGTCTGAGGAGCCGCACCGACCGCAGGTTTTGAGAGCGCCATGCGTAAATCGTGCATGACTTCATCAGCGGTTTGATACCGTTCGCTGACTAAATCCTTCAACATGCGATCGAGAATCTGTCCAATATTTTCACTAATACCGCCGCCATGACTGGCTAAGCGTTCACGCCACAACCATTTACCAGAGAGCGGATCATGCAATTCTTCAGGACGCACCTGCGTCAATAAATAGAGACAGGTTGCACCTAAGCTGTAGAGATCACTCGCTGGATAAGCTTTGCCATTACGAAGTTGTTCGATCGGCGCATATCCCTCTGTGCCAATTTTAGTTCCAGGCTTGCTGGCATTCTCTTCTGAGAGCACCTTCGCAATGCCAAAATCGATTAACACTAAGCGCCCGTCAATATTGCGACGAATGATATTGGCAGGGGTAATATCGCGGTGGATCACATTGCGATCGTGAACGAACTTCAACAGCGGTAAGAGCCGTACCAGCACCTCGCGAATCTTCTGTTCGCTGAAAGGACCATTTTTGTTCAATTCTTGAGAGAGCGTTGATCCTTCAATAAATTGCTGAACGAGATATAAGCGTTGGTCTTGCTCAAAATATGCCAGCAGCGTCGGAATATGCGGATGTTCGCCCAGTTCATGCAGGCGAACCGCTTCTTGCTCAAATAATTGAATCGCTTTCTCTAGTCCTTTTGTGCCCTTCAGTTGCGGGGAAAATTGTTTAATGACGCAGCGAGTTCCAAGACGATCGTCATCTGCTGCCAAAAATGTTTTCCCAAATCCCCCTTGCCCTAGGGGTTCGAGAATGCGATAGCGCCCTCTAAGGCGGTCGATTAATGTTGTACCGCAAGTTTGACAGGAGTCTAGTCCATCTGGATTTTGAGGCTGGGGGCAATCCGGGTTAATACAGTACGTCATACTCAGAGAAGGGCGAGGATCGTCATCTTTAGATTGATCTTTTCTGCCTGATTTTGAACAAGCGTTTGTAAATTTTGCTGAAATGAATAATTCAATTACCGTAACCGTGAAACTTTTTGCGGCATATCAGGATGCGTATGGCGTACCCGAACTCTCATTGGAAATCCCGACTGGGCAAACGGTGGAGCAGATTTGCGATCGCTTAATCCTGGATCACCCGGAGCTTTCTGCATTCAAAGAAATTACTCGGTTCGGTGTAAACCTGCAATTTGTCGAACCGGACACCGTTGTGCAAAATGGTGACGAAATTGTCTTGATCCCGCCTGTGAGCGGCGGTTGAGCTATACCCGATAAAATTTGTCGGGTATGTTTGACTCCGTATTTTTGCCGTGCTACGATTTCAAACGAAATCACAGTCAAACGATAAAAAGCTTGCAGTTAGGGAGTTTCGAGAGATGACCGCAACGTATTCTAAAACCCGTTCCAGCCAATCTGCATTTGAAGCACTGAAGTGTAAAGAGTGTGGCGCAGAATATGAACCGAAAGCGACTCACGTTTGTGAATTGTGCTTTGGCCCGTTGGAAGTGAAGTACGACTACGATTGGCTCCGCAAAACGGTCACTCGTGAAACGATCGAAGCAGGCCCGAACTCGATTTGGCGGTATCGTCAGTTCTTGCCTGTCGAAACTGACAATGTGATTGATGTCGGAACCGGAATGACTCCCCTGGTTCAAGCAAATCGTTTGGCACGTCGGTTAGGTCTGAAAAAGCTGTTTATCAAGAATGATGCGGTTAATATGCCGACGCTCAGCTTTAAGGATCGCGTCGTTTCAGTAGCATTGAGCCGCGCGCGCGAATTGGGCTTTACGACGGTTTCCTGTGCAAGTACTGGCAATTTGGCAAATTCAACAGCAGCGATCGCGGCTCACGCAGGTTTAGATTGCTGCGTGTTTATTCCATCTGACTTAGAAGCGGGTAAAGTTCTCGGAACGCTGATCTACAACCCAACCCTGATGGCAGTTCATGGCAACTACGACCAAGTGAATCGTCTCTGCTCTGAAGTGGCAAACACTCACGGCTGGGGCTTCGTCAATATCAACTTGCGTCCTTATTACTCAGAAGGGTCGAAGACCTTGGGCTACGAAGTGATCGAGCAACTCGGCTGGCAATTGCCGGATCATATTGTGGCTCCTCTCGCTTCTGGCTCGTTGTTCACCAAGATCTACAAAGGCTTCAACGAATTCGTCGAAGTGGGATTGGTCGAAGAAAAAGCAGTGCGGTTTAGTGGTGCACAAGCTGAAGGCTGTTCTCCGATCGCAAAAGCATTCCAAGAAGGCAGAGACTTCATTTCTCCGGTTAAGCCGAACACAATCGCAAAATCGATCGCAATTGGAAATCCGGCAGATGGCGTTTATGCCGTTGATATTGCTCGGAAGACCAATGGAAATATCGAATCGGTCACCGACGCGGAAATTGTAGATGGCATCAAACTCTTAGCTGAAACTGAAGGCATTTTCACAGAAACCGCAGGTGGAACCACGATCGCAGTTCTGAAGAAATTGGTTGAAGCCGGTAAGATCAATCCTGATGAAACAACTGTGGTTTACATCACGGGTAACGGCTTGAAGACGCAAGAAGCGGTTCAAGGTTACGTCGGTGAACCCTTGACGATCGAGCCGAAGCTGGAAAGCTTTGAGCGTGCTTTAGAAAGATCTCGCACCCTCGATCGCCTAGAGTGGCAACAAGTTTTGGTTTAATTAATTTCTGTTCTTTTTACGCATTTTCTGAACTATGGCTGTCAAAGTCCTCATTCCCACCCCTTTGCAAAAACTTACCAACGATCAAGCGACTGTTGAATGCAGTGCCGATACGATCAGTGGATTGCTAGAATCGCTTGAATCGAGTTGTCCGGGCATCAAGGCTCGTCTCGTAGACGAACAAGGCAAGCTTCGCCGCTTCGTCAACTTCTATGTCAACAGCGAAGATATTCGCTTTCTCGATAACGAGAATACGGCACTGAAAGATGGCGATGAAGTCAGCATCATTCCGGCGATCGCTGGCGGCTAAATCAATTTCAATTCAACTCGCTCTCAATGAGGGCGAGTTTTTTTTTTGCGTAAAATTTCTCGCGTTTTCTACGAACATAAAAATCCTGGGCAAGATTACGGATTGAAACCCTGAGGAAATCCGTAGATTGATGAGCATCATTGAGTTCTTCTCCAATCATGTCTCAACGTTTGCGCGATCGTCTGCTTGTCGGTTTATTGCTGAGCTTCATTTCGTTTCCTGCAATCGCAGGAGAGCCGGAAGCACCTGAAGCAACAGAATTAGATCAGGTCACTTCTGTTTCTCAGTTAACCGATGTTCAGCCGACCGATTGGGCATTTCAGGCATTGCAGTCTCTAGTCGAGCGCTATGGTTGTATTGCAGGCTATCCTGACAAAACCTTTCGCGGCAATCGCGCCCTGACTCGGTACGAATTTGCAGCAGGCTTGAATGCTTGTCTTGATCGTGTGAATGAACTGATTGCGGCGAGCACCGCTGATTTGGTCAAGCAGGAAGACTTAGAGAAACTGAAAACGCTGCAAACTCAATTCTCATCGGAGTTAACTGCACTTCGAGGTAAGGTTGACACTCTAGAAGCACGCACTGCAAAGCTCGAATCTCAACAGTTTTCGACCACGACCAAAATGAATGGATTTTCGGTCATTGGCGTACAGGGAAGGACACCCAATCGGGGCGATCGTAATCCCAGAGATGGGCAACGGGATACCGATGATCCAGGAACGAATTTTAATGTCATCACAAACAACTATCTGTCTTTCACCACGCAGTTCAGCCCGCGCGATTTTCTCTACTTCGCACTATGGCAGCAAAATGGAAACGGCGATCCTCGGCTCACCAATGATGGTCGAGTTGGCTATGACCTAGGTGGATTTCCGCTTTATATCAGTGACTTAAAATATCACTTCATGGTCACGGACAAATTGGTCGGGATGGTTGGAACAGAAGGCATTTACAGCAGTTTGGCATTTCGAGGACCTAATCGAGCTGAAGGAGCATTTACAGGCCCGGTTTCTTACTTTGCTCAGCGTAATCCGATTTTGAATATTGGCTTTGGTCGGGGTGGCGTTGCTTTTGATTGGCAATTTGCCAAGCGGGCAAGTTTGCAGGCTATTTACTCCACCAATATTCCTGGATTCTTCCCTAACTCAATTGGCGGCAAAGGACACAATACAGCAGGTGTCCAGCTTGCTGTGACTCCGACCGATCAAGTCGATGTTGCCCTGTACTACATCAACAACTATTCTCCGAATGGTCAGTTGCTTAGTTTTGTGGGGGATGCTCAACTGACAGCGATCGATCCGGTACGCGGAAGTTCTGCCCCTACTCAAACTAATGCAGTTGGGGGAACGGTAAACTGGCAAATCAATCCACGGCTAAATCTGGGAGGATGGTTTGGCTATACCAACTCTTACATTCCGGGTGAATCGGGTCGAGTTGAGACAACGAATTATATGGTCTACTTGAATTTCCCGGATCTGTTTGGCAAAGGAAATCTGGGAGGTCTGTATGTAGGACAGCCACCGAAAATTACGCATAGCACTTTACCCATCGGCAGTAATATTCCAGATTCACTCAATACTGGATTGGGTCGCTCAGGTGGACAACCTGGAACGACGACGCATGTTGAAGCGTTCTACCGTTGGCAGTTGAATAACAATATCAGCGTGACTCCTGGACTGATCTGGATCATTCAACCTGGACATACACCGGATAGCGATTCGTTTGTGACAGGGGTCGTCCGGACAACTTTCGCCTTCTAGGTTTATCAGTTCTTCACAAGAAAATCAGTGGAAGTGCTCAACGCGATCGACTAGGGAGACGGGCTACGGTGTGAGCATCCATTTCCCACGCTGATTATGTCTTCTTCACTCTTGCGTTCAATCGTCTTTTTGGGTTTTGCAGGTGCGATGGTCAATCCGGTAGTGGCTGAGACGGCTCCTGAAGCCAAACAACCTGTTTCTGAGAATCAGCAGGTTGTCGTGCAGAAAGAGGCTCCAAAGCAGGAACAGCCAGTTCTCGTATCACAATCCGATGTGGTGAAACCCGTTGCTCAAAAGACGCAAGCCAGAGTGCCATTGAGCAGTCGGATTTTCTCGGCTCCTTCAATGCAGCAATAGCATTGTCAATCACAAGTTTTCTCCATGAAGAATCTTCGGAGAGATGTAGCGACTGCATCTCTCCATTTTTTTGTTTGTTGAAATTTCGTTTGTTGAAATGAATACCACAAGTTGTAGTATGGTGAGATTTCCTAAAATCACGTTGCTATGACTCAGAAGAAGCCTCACCCACTGCAACGGTTGTTTAACTACGATCGCATTTACCGTGCTTCAGCACTACAAGCTAGCATCAACTCTGTTCTCAATAAGACATTTGACCTTGCTCCTCCTTATCTGATTGGGATTGCAGTTGATATTGTCGTCAAGCGGGATCAATCTTGGATTGCTCAACTTGGGGTAAAAAGCATTCCAGGACAATTGACGGTCATTTCATTCCTGACTTTATTAATTTGGGGCTTAGAATCCCTGTTTGAATATTTCTACGATCGACAATGGCGAAATCTCGCCCAAACGATGCAGCATGATTTGCGGCTCGATGCCTACCAACATTTGCAAGAGTTAGAGCTAAGCTTTTTTGAAACTGAGACAACTGGCAATTTACTCGCCATTCTCAATGACGATATCAATCAGCTAGAGCGCTTTCTCGATAGTGGTGCAAATCAGATTCTGCAATTCTTCACGACTGTATTGCTCGTCGGTGGAACATTCATCGCTTTTGCACCCTCGGTTTCATGGCTAGCAATGTTGCCGATTCCATTCATTATTTGGGGCACGTTGGTGTTTCAGAAAATGCTTGCTCCTCGCTATGCCGATGTGCGACAGAAGTCAGGCTTGATCAATGCCAGATTGGCAAATAACTTGTCAGGGATTGCAACGATTAAAAGCTTTACGGCTGAGGATTATGAACTCGAACGAGTTGGCATTGAGAGTGAAGCGTATCGCCGCAGTAATCGAAACGCGATCGCACTTTCTGCTGCATTCGTGCCGTTGATTCGATTTGTGATTCTGGTTGGATTTACTGCAACCTTGTTTCTCGGCGGATTGGAAGCAGCAAATGGTCGGCTATCGGTTGGAACATATGGATTTATGGTGTTCATTATCCAACGGTTGTTGTGGCCGTTTACACAATTGGGACAGACCTTGGATCAATATCAGCGAGCGATGGCATCGATTAACCGCGTCATGAATTTGCTCGATACACCGATCGCAATTCCCACTGGAAATCGAGCTTTTCCGACCCATCAAGTTCGAGGCGAAGTGGAGATTCGAGACATTACTTTTGCATACCCCGATCGCACACCCGCGTTGACGAATCTTTCTTTGCATCTTCCGGCGGGACAGACGATTGGAATTGTCGGTGCAACGGGTTCAGGGAAAAGCACCTTAGTTAAATTGCTGCTGCGATTTTATGAAATTCAGCAAGGGCAAATCTTGATTGATGGAATTGATATTCGGGAGTTGCAACTGCGGGATCTAAGACGCTGCATCGGTTGGGTCAGCCAAGAAGTCTTTCTCTTTCATGGAACGGTCGCTGAAAATATTGCTTATGGCAGTTTTGATGCGAGTCGTGCAGAAATTATGCAAGCCGCGAAGCTCGCTGAAGCGGATGAATTCATTGCAGATTTGCCCCAAGGGTATGACACGATCGTTGGAGAACGCGGTCAGAAATTATCGGGTGGGCAAAGACAAAGACTGGCGATCGCGCGTGCCATTCTGAAAGATCCACCTATCTTGATTTTGGATGAAGCAACCTCTGCGGTCGATAACGAGACTGAGGCAGCCATTCAGCGATCGCTCGACACGATCACCCAACATCGCACGACGATTGCGATCGCGCATCGGCTCTCAACGATTCGACAAGCGCACTGCATCTATGTTATGGAGTATGGGCGCATTGTGGAGCAAGGAACGCACGAAGAATTACTGGCTCAAGATGGCGTTTATGCTGCACTGTGGCGAGTTCAGTCGGGTATCCGCTCTTGAGCGGGACGGAGCTTCTCAATATTGGGTTTGAGGTGGGTGAGATCGATAAAGTGATCCGACACATGAATCAAGCTGTCACTGGTCATCGTCGGTAGGCTAACGACCTCGATTTTGACTCCGCGATAGGACACATGGTCAACGGCATAGGTGAGGTCGCCTGTGCCGCTGAGCAAGATGATCGTGTCACAGTGCTGGGAAAGGGTGATCATATCGACCGCCATTTCAATGTTGAGATCCGCTTTTTTAGAGCCATCTGGATGCTGAATTAACTCTTTAGAGACAACGCGGAATCCGTTATGGCGCATCCATAAGAGAAATCGCTGCTGTTTTTCGTTAGCGCGATCGACTCCGGTGTAGAAATAGGCGCGAACCAGCGATCGATCTCCGGTTAGGCATTGTAAGAGGCGAGTATAGTCAATCTCCATGCCAAGCTGCATCGCTGCATAAAACAGGTTTGCACCATCAATCAGGATGACGACTCGTTCTTCTGGATCAGAGGGAATCAGTTGTTTGTATTGAGAAGTTTTGCCTAAAGAAGAATTTTCCGGAAAGGAGGAGTGAGACGGTCTGGGGACTAGCTGCATTGAAACCGCTCCTAAACGATAAGAACACTTTGATAACAGGGCAAAAACGACGAAATTTTAATAACTTAATACTTTCTTTAGATTTAACCTGATTTTTCTTGAAAATGCAGGTCTGGCTGAGGATATGAACACAAATCTTAGTATTCTGAAAATTCTGAATTTCAGGCTAGATTTTGCCGATGCGATTCAAAGCATGATACTGCATACATCGGCAATCCACACTGCAATCCCCATCAGCGATCGCGTTAAAATCCAAGGAAAATCATGTGAGCGTCAAAATCAATGGTGTTATTTGGATTTGGGAAAAAATCAGCGATGCCGTCGCAGAGTGAGGCTTTAAAAGGGCGATCAGAAAAGATGCCCGTTCCTGAGAAGCACTTTGTCAATGGTCATCCTTTGCAAGCGCCGTTTCCCGCAGGTCTGGAAACCGCCGTTTTCGGATTAGGATGCTTCTGGGGTGCAGAACGCAAATTCTGGCAGCAAGAAGGCGTTTACACAACCGCCGTCGGGTATGCAGCCGGATACACGCCGAATCCAACGTATCAAGAAGTGTGTTCTGGCATGACTGGACATAATGAAGTCGTTCTCGTCGTCTATGACCCGAAAAAAATCAGCTACGAGCAACTTCTGAAAGTCTTCTGGGAAAGCCATGATCCGACTCAGGGAATGCGCCAAGGCAATGATGCGGGAACGCAATATCGATCGGGCATTTATGTCTATTCGGATGAGCAGCGTCAGTTCGCCGAGGCTTCTCTGAAAACCTATCAGGCGGAACTGGCGAAAGCAGGCTACAAAGCCATCACGACCGAAATTCTGGACGCACCAGAGTTTTACTACGCAGAAGCTTATCATCAGCAATATTTGGCTAAAAATCCCAATGGCTACTGTGGCTTAGGTGGTACAAAAGTCTGCTATCCCGGTGCGTGATCTGCATCTTGTTGAGTCGGCTGTGGATCAAGCTCGGTTCGCGCCGACTCAAACGCGGGACAATATCCCTCCGGCGTGACTTTGAAATTAAACAAGGGCGATGCTGGATTCCAACAGCGTTGCCCTCGGAAATGCCGACAGCGAAAACAGCTATCTCTTTCAGCTTCTTCTAACCAAATCGACGATCGATCTTGATTCATCAATTCTCGCTGATTCAATCCCCGCAAGATTAAATCCTGTCCTTGCCAACGCGCTTCGATTAATCCAGTGTCAGACAGCGATCGCCAACGTGGATCAGCCGTAATCGCCTCGGGTAAAGAGACGATGACTTCTGTTGCCAGTTCTGTAATTTCTCCTTCGTAAGTTGTCTCCGGCAAGACAGGCTGTAAGAATGTTTCTCCGATCGGTAACTCAACGAGCGTGCCGGATGCAGGACAATGCAGATGGTAGCGATTGTGCAACTCATCAAGTCCTGTTAAATCTGTCAAATAGCTCGGATTTCCGTGGACGAAAATTACGTGTTGAGGGCGCAGATTGTGAATAAATTGCGTCGTGCTTGCGCCATCACAATGCTGCGCAAGCAGGTAGGTTTCGACGGCATAGTTCTGAGGAATGTTAAAGACAGATCCTTCAAGGTTCTGCGGTAGTAAAGTGAGCCAACGTTCTGGCTGATCGTCAAAGAACTCATCCCAATTGACTGAGAAATCGGTCAGCACAATGCACGGAGACGCGCTGACCGTCGATCGCTGTTCTGGATGCAATCGTCGCACTCTCGGACGCACGCGATCGTCCCAAAACAAAGACTGATGACGCGCAAAGTTTTGCACAGAAGCAGGCAGATGAGGCAGCAAATCTAAATACGCATCACAGCCTGCCGCGACCATGCCATCGACCCAAATATCGAGATCCCGCCCTGTAAACGAATGATGGCTTCTGAGCAACATCAGCAACTCTTGCCCCAATCCAATCATCGGAGTGGGCAGTAAAACAGAATGTCGATCGCTTAATGCTCGGCTGATTCTTTCTGCGAGTTGATTTTCCTGCTGTCGTCGATGGGGAAATCGAGCCGTGCCGTAAGTTCCTTCAATAATCACGACATCGGGATGCAATCCGCGTAATTCTTCCAGGCGCAGTCCTTCTACTAATCGAGAATTGGAAAGGAAAAAATCTCCGGTATAGAGAACACTGCAAGGACGTTCTCCCGTACTCGGCGCATAGGTTAATAAAATCGCTGCTGCTCCTGGCAGATGTCCCGCCGGAAACAATTCAGCCGTCAGACCATCTTGAAACTCAACTGGCGATCGCCAAGGCAAAGCCTGGACAAATTGCGGCACTTTGTCCGCCTCATCCATCCAGTTGAGCGGCAACAGTTGAGTGGTTGCTTCGCTGGCGTAAATTGGCAGTTTGGGAAACGATCGATATAAGGCAAGCAAGCCTTGAGCATGATCAGGATGGGCATGGCTGCAGAGAACCACGTCTGCCGGGAGCGGGGCTGCACTATCAGAGAGCGCGGAAATATCGGGGAGTCCGCAATCCAGCAAAATCCGATAGGGACCCATCCGAACTAAGAGTGCGACTCCCTCGTCGCCATGTCCCGCACCGTAGGGAAAACAGTCCAGTTGCGTCACGAATTCACCCTAAAACGATTCAGAATTCGGCGGAGAGAAGGCGGAATTCCGAGAACGGATTGGGCAACTCAGAATTCTGCTTTCTGGAGATTAGTGTGCGGAACCATTGCCGTGATAGTTATCGGTATCATAAAACCCATTGCGCGTGCCAAAGAACAGACAAGCGACGGTAAATACGACGCTGAGAACTAGTAAGACGAGTTTTACATCCATAATCGCTTACAACCTTTTGAATCTTTTATTTATGAGTGTACAGGAGCAACAATACAAAGTGATGCTACGAACTGTGAACGATTTTAGAGCCAGATTGCTGAAAGTTTATCAAATCACAGATTAATCACAGATTTACCCAAGGAGAGACTATTGCGGTTTAATCAATTGTCCGCGATCGGTAAATCGGACTGATTTAATTTTCAGGGCTGGATTTTGCGTGAGCGTGCGTCGCACACTGCCAAATAAAGCAAGTTGTTCGCAGTTCGCAAGCGTGGTTAAGGATTTTCGTGCATTTGGAACCGGACGGAAATCGACGGTCGCAACTCTAGATTTGACTTTAACGCGATATCCTGCAACATCCAAACTCTCACTGTTTGCTTTTTCTAAAGTTTGAGCGATCGCTTGAGTCACAGGCTGATTCGCGGGAACGCTTGCCTTGGTCGTCTTGAATTTGTTGCATTCGCTATCAATCTGATAGATGTTGATCGTCAGCGTCTTTCCTTTCGTTGTGGGTTTAGCAGCAGGAGAAGCCGCAACTGGGGAAGGAGATATTTCGAGTTTGATCGGGTCAGGCGATCGACAGCTACTCAGTGTCAGCAATACGGCACCCAAGAGAAATAGATTGCGCATCATCGTCGTATGATTTTCCTGTTTTTGCTTCCGTACTTGGAAAGAGAAACTATACCAATCTCGGTAGAGCATCGTGCTGCGTCTCTTTCGACTAAAGATAGGATTTTCTATCTTATGCGCTTGTACAGATTGTGAAATTGCTGTTTCAGGGGTAGCATAAGCGTAGCAATGCCTGCAACTGGTATTGATGTTGATTTTTTTTAATTTCATGGACGACGTCCATTTAGGCAACACAACACGCATTTCCTAGCCTGGTTACCCTCTGAGGTCTTCCAGCGCGCGGAAGATTATGGAGGGAAAGTTAGATGCTGACTCAAGACAGTCGAGCAACGCTCGATCGTATCTCGGATCTCAATCGCTTAAAGTTAGAGCTAAACGAACTGCCTGCGATCGATGTAGGTGACTATATTTCTGACCTGGCTCCTGAACAACGAGCCATTACATTTCGCTTATTAAATAAAACTCAGGCAACGGATGTCTTCGAGTATTTGCCACCGGATGTGCGCGAATCGCTGATTGGTTCGCTGCACAATATCCAGGTTTGTCAAATTGTCGAATCGATGCGTCCTGACGATCGCGCAGAATTATTTGATGAATTGCCTGCGGGGATTGTCAAACGGCTTGTTCAACAACTGAGTCCAGAAGAACGGCAAGCGACGGCAACAATTTTGGGGTACGCCGAGGAGACAGCAGGTCGGGTGATGACGACCGAGTATGTCCGCTTGCGAGAAGGACTGACGGTGGGCGAGGCGTTGAGTAAGATTCGACTCGCTGACCGAGATAAGGAAACGATTTACTACGCTTACGTGACGGATAATAACCGCAAGCTGAAGCAGGTGGTTTCGCTGCGACAATTATTATTTTCGATCCCGGATGCCAGAATTGAGGACATTGGCAGCGATCGTGTGATCAAAGCCCGGACTGAAATGCAGCAAGAAGAAGTAGCGCAGTTGATGAAACGCTATGACTTGCTAGCAGTTCCAGTGGTCGATCGCGAAGATCGTCTAGTTGGAATTATCACGGTCGATGATGTCGTCGATATTCTCGAACAAGAAGCAACCGAGGATATCCAAAAACTTGGCGGTGGCGGGGGCGATGAGTCTTCGCTGTCGCTGCCGATCGACAAAATTCGCAATCGGTTGCCTTGGTTGTTGGGGATTATGGCGCTTTATATTGGAGCGTCGAGTGCGATCGCGCCGTTTCAAACGACGATCGCGGCTGTTCCAGTTTTGGCGGTAATTATGCCGTTGTTCTCGAATACGGGTGGAACGGTTGGAATTCAGGCGTTGACGGTGACGATTCGATCGCTCGGCGTTGGAGAAGTATCTTCAAAAGATACGATGAAAATTCTGCGAAAAGAATTGATTGCAGGAGTTGGAACGGCACTGGCATTGGGATTGACGATGTTATTGCTGTCGTTGATTTGGACAAAGCCGGAGGAACGGTGGGTTGGATTTGTAGCGGGCTTTGTGATGGCATCAAATAGCATTGTTGCTGTGACGTTGGGAACGCTGCTACCGATGGGCTTGAAGCGATTGAACCTTGATCCAGCGTTGGTGAGTGGCCCATTGGTGACGACATTGCTCGATACGATCGGCTTTATTACCTTCCTGACTCTGATTACATTCAGTTTGAATGTGTTGAAGCTTGGAGTTTAAAGGCTTTGAAAGCATTCAAGCAGTTGTTCTCGTGAAAATAAAAACTTCCCATGCGACGATCCGTTCTCTTTCAAGAAATTTTGAATGCAATTCATTCATCTGTACATGCCAGCTAAAAATCATCGCTTCCGTCTAAAGCAAATCATCGTTTTGCAGAAAACAGTGTTGCACATTTGGGCAAATTAATTTGTTCAAAAAAATCGGATGCTCTTCATGATGACGTATCATTAGGACGCTTTTTGATTGTCGAGTGTCAGTCATGTCTTGGAATCGTCGCCACGTTTTATCGCTTGCCGATTTTTCGGTTGAAGAATATAACACTGTTTTGCAGACTGCAAGTAGTTTTCGAGAAGTGTTGACTCGTCGTACTAAAAAGGTTCCGACGCTGCAAGGTCAAGTCGTGGCAAATTTGTTTTTTGAACCTTCGACTCGAACTCGCAGTAGTTTTGAACTTGCAGCGAAACGTTTGTCAGCTGATACATTGAACTTTGCTGCGAGTACTTCTTCGATCACTAAAGGAGAAACCATTCTCGATACCGCTAAAACATATTTAGCAATGGGAACGGACATGATGGTGATTCGGCATAAAGAAGCCGGAGTGCCCCAAGCGATCGCTGACGAAATGGATCGCCTGAATGTCAAAGTCGGAGTACTCAACGCAGGCGATGGGCAACATGAACATCCTTCTCAAGCCTTGCTCGATCTGTTTACGATCTGTTCATTGATGGATGTCGAAAAACCACGATCGACGTTACTCGAAGGCAAAAAAATTGCGATCGTGGGCGATATCTTGCATTCGCGGGTGGCTCGATCCAACATTTGGAGCTTGACTGCTAGTGGAGCAGAAGTTCACTTAGCTGCGCCCCCGACATTGCTGCCAAAAGAGTTCGCGGATTTTGTTAAAACAAGCAATCCAGAAATTTCTCGAAAATTGTTCATTCATTGGACATTAGAGCCTGCGCTAATTGATGCAGATTTTGTCATGACATTGCGCTTGCAAAAAGAACGAATGACCAGCCATCTGTTGCCGAGTTTGCGTGAGTATCATCAACAATTCGGGATCACGCGCGATCGCTTAAAGCTGTGTAATCCAGACGTGAGAGTGCTGCATCCCGGCCCGGTGAATCGAGGCGTTGAGATCAGTTCGGATTTGATGGATGATCCGGTGCTGAGTTTGATTTCGCAGCAGGTAACGAGTGGAGTAGCGGTGCGGATGGCGTTGTTGTATTTGATGGGAGGGGGGAAGGTTGGGTAGAAGATTTGGGGACTCCCCACTTCGTCCCCAAATCCCTATACACTAAGAACTGTAAAGTTGAGCGATCGCTAAATTTCATGAGTTCTACCGACTACGACGTAATTGTGATTGGGTCTGGCATTGGCGGATTAGTCACCGCTTCCCAACTCGCGGCAAAAGGAGCAAATGTTTTAGTCTTAGAACGGTATTTGATTCCTGGTGGGAGTGCTGGCTATTTCGATCGCGACAGTGGCTATCGCTTTGATGTCGGTGCATCAATGATTTTTGGATTTGGCGATAAAGGCACAACCAATTTACTGACTCGGGCATTGGATGGGGTCGGAATGTCTATCGAAACAATTCCTGATCCGGTACAAGTTCACTATCATTTGCCCGATGGGTTAGATCTCAAAGTTCACAAAGACTATGAGAAGTTTCTCCAAGAATTGATCGCTTACTTTCCCCATGAAGAGAAAGGCATTCGGCAGTTTTATGATGAATGCTGGAAAGTGTTTAACTGTCTCAATGTGATGGAGCTACTCTCGCTTGAGGAATTGGGATACTTGACGCGAGTGTTTTTCCAGCATCCTTTTGCTTGCTTAGGCTTAGTTAAATATTTGCCGCAGAATGCAGGTGATATTGCACGTCGATACATTCATGATCCGCAATTGCTGAAATTCATTGATGCAGAGTGCTATATCTGGTCAGTTGTGCCAGCCGATCGTACGCCGATGATCAATGCGGGCATGGTGTTTAGCGATCGACATTACGGCGGGATTAACTATCCTAAAGGTGGCGTTGGACAAATCGCGCAGAAGCTAGTTGAAGGGTTAGAAAAGGCAGGCAGTCAGATTAAATACAAGGCGCGCGTCACAGAAATTTTAATTGAGAACAATCGTGCCGTTGGTGTGAAACTCGCATCGGGTGAAACATTTCGAGCCAAGAGAGTGGTTTCAAATGCAACACGATGGGATACGTTTGAAAAGTTACTTCCTGCATCGCAAAAGCCCAACTCAGAAACAAAATGGCAACAACGCTATCAACAATCTCCTAGTTTCTTAAGTTTGCATTTAGGAGTCAAGGCTGAAGCATTGCCTGCGGATGTAGAATGTCATCACATTTTGCTGGAAACTTGGGATGAAATGGAAGCCGAACAAGGCACAATCTTTGTCTCGATTCCAACCTTGCTTGATCCGAGCTTAGCGCCTGAAGGACATCATATTGTGCATACCTTTACGCCCAGTTGGATGCAGGAATGGGAGAATCTTTCACCCAGTGAATATAAGGCAAAAAAAGAGGCAGCAGCGAATCGATTAATCGATCGCTTAACTCAACTTTTCCCGAATTTAATTCAGGGCTTAGATTACCAAGAAGTCGGAACCCCAAGAACGCATCGACGATTTTTAGGACGGGAGAATGGCACCTATGGTCCGATTCCTGCACGGAAATTGCCTGGATTGCTCGGAATGCCATTTAATCGGACTGCGATCGCCAATCTTTATTGCGTGGGAGATAGTACATTTCCGGGACAAGGCTTAAATGCAGTCGCGTTTTCGGGCTTTGCTTGCGCGCATCGAGTTGCAGTCGATTTGGGGCTTTAATCCTAAGTCATAATGTAAACAATCGTCTTCATTATTAGTGATGTCATGAATGCTTCAGACACAATTAGTACAGAAGTGACGTTGCCGATCAACTTATATCAAGCGATCGCGCATCGGGCACAGGGACAAGGAAAATCTGTCAATAGCGAAATTGTCTCACTGCTTGCTTCCTTGATCGACGATTCATCTCTCGCACAAGAATTTGCGGATTGGGAAGCTGCAAGCGATGAGGATTGGATCAATTTAGACGCAACACTGGCATCTCAGGAGAACTAGATGGCAAGAGGAGACATTCTCCTGGTCAGTCTGCCAGATTCAGATAAGCGAGAAGAAAAAGGCAACCGACCTGCGATCGCAGTACAGACCGATCTTGGAAACTCCCCAATGTTGATGGTTATCCCCATCACATCTTCTTTAGGTGCGCTTCGTTTCTCATTTACGGTAGAAATCAAGCCGTCGAAGCAGAATGGGTTGACCTTACCGTCAGTCGCAATGGTTTTCCAAATGCGGGCAATCGATCGAAAACGCATCATCCGCAAGATTGGACAGCTAGAGTCAGAATATCTGGTGCAAGTTGATGCAGCAATTTGGCAGATGTTGAAGCCTGTACAACCTGATGAATCTTGAACCGCGATCGCGAATCTTTACTGTGTAGGAGATAGCACATTTCCGGGACAAGGTTTAAATGCAGTGGCATTCTCGGGGTTTGCTTGCGCGCATCGAGTTGCTGTTGATTTGGGGCTTTAGCCTTTCCAGACTCGCGATGAGCCGCGATACCGCATTTTTCGACGCGCACCTAAGTTCCGCATCACATGCGGCATATCCACTTGATGACCTAAGATAATCACGGCATCGCCTTCATGCAAGAAAGTAGACTGAGACGGATGCGTCACCGTTGTCCCGTCCGCTCGTCGCAGCGCCACAATAATCATCGTGCCTTTGCCCCGAAGTTCAATATCCCCGATCGTTGCTCCAATTAGTCCAGACGCTGAATCAATCAGCAATTCATCGACTTGAATATCGAGTTGTCCTAGTAACTCATTCAACGTCGCGCGCTCATCGCCTTGGCTGAAGAAATCGAGTGTCGCTGGATGAGTGATCATATGTGCCATACGGAACGCACTAATTGAAGCCGGAAGCACCACTTGATCCGCGCCTGCTAAACGTAATTTCTTTTCAGTTGAAGGCAATTCACCCCGCGACACAATCATTAATTTGGGATTCAGTTCACGGGCTGTCAACGTAATGAAAACGTTTGCCGCATCATCTGGGAGAACGGTTGTTAGAGCTCTTGCTCGATCGATACCCACTTGATACAGCACAGTGTCATCGGTTGCATTGCCGGTGTAGACCAAATACCCTAACGTTTCGGCTTGCTCAATCCGCTCAGCATTGTTATCAATCACCACAAACGGAACGAGCGAGTCTGTCAGTCTTTTTGCCAGAATTTGACCCATACGCCCAAAGCCGCAAATAATCACATGGTCTTTCAAACCTTCGATCGTGCGCGTCATACGTCGTTTTCCTAAAAGCTGGTTGATTTCGCCTTCTGTAATCATCTGCACAAATCCTCCAACCGCATATACAGCTGAAGATGTGCCACTAATAATCACCAAAATGGTAAAGACCTTCAGAGCGGGTGTATTAATCGGTTGCACTTCCCCGAAGCCCACCCCAAACACCGTAATCACAACCATATAGATCGCATCGAGCGGCGACCAGCCCGCTAAAATATAGCCGCCTGTTGCCGCCAAAACTGTGATGAGAAAGAAGATGACTCCCGTGAGAATTCGCCTGAGTGGGGATTGCATGATGACGATTCAACAAGATTGGATGCTTATCTTCGCAGATCGATCGCGCTTTTGAATGTTCGCTATATATCTGCTCGATCGCCTGCCTGGATTTTAAACATTTCCACTGAGGATTGCAGTTCTTCAGCTACACCAACCGTTTGCCGCAATGCATCTGAAACTCGCAGCGAAGAATCAGATGTGCGATTTGACACTTCGGCAACTTCTTGAATCAAGCTCGTGACTGAGCGAGAAGTCATCGCTTGAGCTGCCATCGTTTCCGAAATCGATTTCACGAGCTGATCCATCTGTTGAGAGACTTGAACCACATGCAGCAAGCTCTGCTTCGCATTGCGGGCAGAATGAGCGCTTTCGACGGCTTGAGTTGCACCATGCGTCATCGTGCTTACAACTTCACCCGTTTGCTGCTGGATCGTTTCAATAATGGCAGCAATTTCGCGAGTGGCATTTGCTGATCGAGATGCTAGCTCTGCAATTTCATTTGCCACAATGCTGAATCCTCGTCCGTGTTCGCCAGCGCGAGTTGCTTCAATACTGGCATTAATGGCGAGTAAATCCGTTTGAGTTGCTAAATCATTAATCAGCGATACGACTCGTCCAATGTGTTGAGACGATTCGCCGAGTTGTTTGACTTTGCGCGTCGCATCTTCAACGGTTGCTCTGAGGCTGTAAATGCTGGTCACGGTTGAATCCATGATCGTTTCGCCAGATTCAGCCGCGATCGCAGCTTGTTCGGCAGAGATCGCAGCTTTTTGCGCCCGTTCTGCTACAGCTTGCATGGCTTGCGTCATTTGCTCAACCGAATCTAACGTCCGAATTGTTTCCTGAGCTTGCTGTCTCGCTTGCACGGCAAGCTGTTCGACTTCGCCTTCGTTTTGGCTGAGCAGGTCATTCACTTGTGCAGACGATTGTTTGACTTTGACAACGATCGTGCGGAGATTTTCGACGATCGCATTAAAGAAGTCTGCGACGATACCTAAATCACCAGCATTCGTATTGGCATGCACGGTCAAATCTCCGGCGGAAACGTTTTGCACTTCGCCTAAGAGTTGAATGATTTGCCGCTGTAAGGAATCTTTGCGAGTTTCGGCATCTTGTAGCGCGCGTTGGTGCTCTTGAAGCAGATTTGCTTGATCGAGCGCGTAACCGATTTGTGTCACCAGTTGAGACAGGAAATTGACCTCAGATTGTTGCCACTTGTGCGGGGAATTACACATCTGAGCACACACTAATCCTGTAACTTGCTCATTCTGCTTGAGCGGGACGATCAGTTCAGCTTTTGTATTCAGGGTTGCGGCTTGCTGTCTGTACGTATCGTTGGGTTCTGCAGCTGAGTTCTGAATCACCCAAGGTGACTGGAACTGATATTGCTCAATGCGTTGCAGTCCTAGGGGATCTTGAATGGATTGATGGATGACACTAAAGCTTTCATTGCCGATCGATTCATTCGAGATCAGCGCATCAAGCGTTTCCGGATTTTGGAATTGATACACAATCACACGATCGAGCTTGAGAAAATTCCGAGTTTCAGTGATTGCCGTTTGCAAAATCTGAGCAGCATTCAACGATCGCCGCATTCGCACCGTAATCTCGCTCAAGGCTCTTGCTTCTCGGGTCTGTTCTTCTTGACGCGAAACTTCCGTTTCGAGCGCACTTTCCGAAGACCGAATGCTATCCGCCATGTGATTAAACGCCATCGCCAGTTTCCCGACTTCATCTTTCGCATAGATCTCGGCTCGGACTGTGCGATCCCCATCCGCAAATGCTTCTGTCGTTTGCTGAAGGTTCTGAATCGGTTTGACGACCATCCGACGGAACAGAGCCGTCCAAGCCACGATCGTCACGAATGCCAGCGCAAACGCCATGCCTTGTTGCTGCATACTCTCCCAGAGCAATTGATTCAAGGCGCCTTCAGGAGTTCCCCGGACAATCAGCGCAGTGGGTTGATCCGCATTGATGCGAACGGCTCGCTCTGGAGTTTCGATAATTCGATTTGGCAAAGCTTTGACCGCGACGGTATGCATTTGTCCATTAATCTCAAGTCGTTGAGTCACAGTTTCTCCGTTGGCCGCGATCGCGGATTGGAGAATCGCAGGATCAGCCAGTGCGACATCAATTTGAGACTGTTGGGAATCGTCTTTTGTGAGTGAGGTAGCTAAGCTAAAGTTGCCATCTGCGCGGCGTAGATAAATCGCACTATAGCCGCCACCAAATGAATTGAGGGTATTTTCAACGATCGGAAGTTTGCGATTGGCAATGTCTCCAAAAATCAGCACGCCGAGAACGTTCTCGTTGTCCGGATCACGAACAGGCGTGACGACATAGCGAATCAAAGCATCTTGAGGTTTGAATCCGTCTGGAAGCGGTGGAGCTTCTTTGCTAAGTTCGTCTCCACTGACGATTTCGTTGGCTTTGATTTGGTTGCCGTCTTTGAGAACTTGCTGAATCAGGGCGACGAGTTTGGGTGAAGTGATCGTTTCCTTCGATCGCGAATTGTTGGCACTGGCAATGATGCGTAAATCCTTGCCAACGAGCGTGGCATATTCCATGCGGCGGGCTTTGACTTCGTTTTGCAAAATCTTTTGCAAGTCCGCAGGTGGAGCTTGATTGTTTTGATGATTTTTAGTCGCTGCGATCACGGCGGAATTGTCAGATTGCCCCCGAGAACCGAATCCCATCTGATTGACTTTGATGTTGTAGTTCGTTTCAGTGACCGCGAGTTCGGATTTGGCTTGAGACAGCAGTTGAGTTCTCAAACTGTTGGTGAGCACGAAGGTCGAGCCAA
Source organism: Leptolyngbya sp. UWPOB_LEPTO1 (assembly GCF_017302695.1). Classification (NCBI taxonomy): domain Bacteria; kingdom Bacillati; phylum Cyanobacteriota; class Cyanophyceae; order Leptolyngbyales; family Leptolyngbyaceae; genus Leptolyngbya; species Leptolyngbya sp. UWPOB_LEPTO1. The sequence continues at coordinate 327,286 of NZ_JAFLCJ010000002.1, forward strand.
TCCCAAATCCCACCATGGGAATGAATTCACACAGCGTTAAGGCGAGAAGTTGTTTGCGCCCGATCGGTAAGTTGTAGAACCAGTTGATCCAAGCAGGACGAGATTTTGGAGATTGAGAACTAGGACGGCGACTGTCTAACATAGGTGCGAGTATTTCGGCAATTGAATATTAAAGGAGATCTGGGTATTTTGAGTGTGTTTTTTGCACTGAGTTTTTCCGTATGGAAAACTTTGAATGCATCAGGATTCGCTGAATTTTATGCTGTAGCATTCGGTGTTGTCTTGCTCGCCATCTATGAAACGCAATCTGATTATTCTGAGTGTCGGATTTTCTCTACTGTGTAATTTCAAGACTTCTGCACACGCAGTTCCGGGTAATTCTGTGCAAACCGTGAAAAATTGGGCGAAACAACATTCGCTTTTATCGCCGTTAGGTCGAGGGATTGCAGAGTTAAGTGGGTTGCCCTTCTATACGAGTCAAGCCACGCTATCTAATGGTACGGTTGTGTTTTCGATGAGTCCGGATCGTCAAGATAAAATTTCGCAAAGAGAAACAATCGCATTCGCTACGGCTGAGCCGTTTGCTGGATTTACTCGGCAAAATTTGGATTTGATTCGCCGGATTTATAGCAGTGCGATCGCCAATGATTTTCGCGCCTCGCAATATATCGCGAAGGTTGACTATCATTCAGTAGAAAATCGATATTTTCGCGGAAAGCAGTTTGGATATCGCACGACTGCCTTCAAAGAAGCAAATGACGGGCGAAAGTTTTATCATTTCACGATACTGCCTCTAGAAAGCTTGAATGGTACGATTCAAGGCGATCGCCAATGCCGTCAACAAAGTCAGTTTGGATGTGAATAGTCCATGTTCGATCGCCAATTTGCGCAAGTTCTAGAAACCATGCCTGCGGTACTCGCAACCGTGATTCAAACCCAAGGTTCTGTTCCGCGTGAAGTGGGTGCAAAGATGCTGATTTGTGCAGATGGTCGCATTTTGGGAACGATTGGGGGCGGTGCAGGGGAAGCGAAAGTGATTCAGCAAGCTCACGCCATTCTCGAAACGGGTCGTAAACAATGGGTTGATATCGATCTCACAGGTGCGCTACACCGAGAAACCCAAGGAATTTGCGGCGGCACAATGCGAGTTTGGTTAGAACGCTGGCAAGGTGAGCGATCGCTTTCTCTAGTTCGTCAAATGATGACGATGCTGGAATCGGGACAAACAGTATCGATCGTGACTCCTTTTGACGATCGCTTTCCTTATTTGTCGCAAGACTGCCCGGAGCAAGCCTTTATCGAAACGCTGCACCCTGCACCAACGCTGCTGATTGTCGGAGCGGGTCACTGCGGTATTCAGTTGGCAAAGGTTGCAGATTTGGTTGGATTTCAGGTAATCGTGCAAGACGATCGAGCAGAGTGGGCAAATGCAGAGTTGTATCCGCAGGCAAGAGTTGCCCATTGTGCGATCGAGCAAGTTGTCGATGAGCTTGCAGATCATACAGAGCTTTATGCAGCTTTAGTAACACGCGGTTATCAGTACGACCTTGCTGCATTAAAAGCTTTATTGAATCGAAAATTGCCTTGCCGCTACTTAGGCATGATCGGCAGCGAGAAGCGAGTGCGAAAGGTTTATCAGACTTTGGGGATTGACCCGGAGAAATTACGATCGATTTACGCGCCGATTGGATTAGAGATTGGAGCCTTAACGCCAGAAGAAATTGCCGTAAGTATCTGTGCAGAATTGATCATGGTGCGACGGGGAGGAACAGGTCGATCGCTGTCAGAAAGATTGAGAACGGCAAACAGCAGCGGCGGCAGATAGCCTTAAACTCAGCATCAGTATCTTTCGTCTGTCCGTCACCGCGAACGATTAACCCTCAGTAAAACCTCACTGCTCAATACGCTCTAATTCTTCACGAACAACTCTACGTAGGGTTTCTTCTAAAGGCTCATGGCTCTGTTGAATGTGCTGGCGTAAAGCTTCGTTAATCATCGTTTGATAATTCCCTCCGCCTGCACTGTGAGCTTGTTCACGAAACCATGTTAAAACCTCGTCATCTAATCGAATGGTGATCCGAGTTTTTCCTGCTGGTGTTGGGTCGATCGCCCCTCGTTTCCCCTGGCTAAAATCGTATTCAGCTTCCATAATTATCCTTCCTCATACTGCTGCCGTTCTTGCCGAGTCGCTCTGCGAGCCGAGATAACCCGGATTTCATCGTCCCGCAAGGTGTAGACAACCACCAAAACTCTTCCAAATGCATCGACACCGATCGTGACAAATCGCTCTTCGTCAAACCGCTCATCTGGAATAGTGATTGCCAGATCATCCGAGAAAACGGATACTGCATCAGCGAAGTCAATACCATGCTTGCGAAGATTGGCTGCTGCCTTGTCTCTATTCCATTGGTAAACCATCTCAATTATAGTATGCACACTTGTACATACTACTAGGGGCTTAGCTCTACTACCTCTGCTGACTTGGGAAATTAAGCATCCCAAGTTGTATTAAATTGATTTTTCAGCACTTGGGATCTTCCCAAACATGCAACTCTATCCAAGAGCCACATTCATTCCAACTTTCTTTTATGCCTCAAGTCTCCCTAGCGACCCTAGTTACCTCCGTTCGGGCTGGAACTCATCTTGCTAGCTTCCCGACCGATACCGTCCCTGCACTCGCTGCCAAACCCGATCGAGCCGATCTCATCTTCACCGCTAAACAACGCAGTCTCGACAAACCGCTGATTCTGATGGCAAGTGAGATCGACGAACTCTGGCAATACGTCAAAGGCAGCGATCGCGAACTTGAAATCTGGAACGAAACTGCCCAAAAATATTTACCCGGAGCCTTAACGCTCGTTTTACCATCGAGCGATCGCGTTCCAGCCATTATGAATCCCACTGATCCCACCACGATCGGCGTAAGAGTCCCAAATCATACGCTGGCACGACAGATCTTGGCGCAAACTGGGGCGTTAGCGACAACAAGCGCCAATCGGTCTGGACAGCCCGCTCTATTGTCAATGGATGTGATCGCAACCGAATTTCCAGACGTGCTCATGTTGCCGATTGAATCAGCAGAACCTTTGTCTGGCACACCTTCAACGGTTGTGAAATGGACAGGAGAAGACTGGGCAGTCTTGAGACAAGGGGCAGTCAAACTGTGACGATCGCACAATGATGCGGCTGAGATTCGACTGAACTGCACATGACAAAAGACCGATTGAGGTTCTACCTATTTCTCGATACAGTAGATCCACGCATTCTGCTTATTTCTCAACTCAGACTTGACTTCAGGGCGTTTGATCTCAGGGTTTACTCTCACAGCCTTTCAGCCTGATTGTCTTATGTTAAACGTGTCACCCGCGGATCATGACTCGATCGACGAGACTCCGCTTCATGAAAGTCCCCCTCTGCCGCCGATTCGATCGCTGGAGCGTCTCAGCCTTGATCCGCCTCCTGTCAATCCATGGCGCTATGTTAAGACGGTCAATCGGCGGCGCTATCGAGCAGAGCCGTTTGACCATGCTGCCCCGATTTCGCCTTTGCGCGATCAAGATCTCGCCATTATGTCAAGTTGGTTCGATCGCATTGACATGAACGAAGTTGAACGGGATATCGACTATCATTTGGCACTACTTTATCCAGAGCCACCGTGGGAAGATAGCCTCGATCTCAACTTCTTGCAAGACCACCTTTGACACAGAATTTCATAAAGTTTAGTTGAAAAATGCGGCATTCTTTGAGGTCCGATGCGACTATTGAGAGGCTTGCAACCCTTTAAGAAAATGCTGGATTTAAACTTACTATTTGAACTCTCTAGAGCAAATTGTGTCGGGATTTGCGCGGTGCTGGTTCCCACCAATTTGTTGCTCACTGGTTTGACCTTGACGCTGACAGGTCTAGGTCGCCCCACTCGCCAAGTTTTAATTGCTGCTGGTTTTGCATCGCTATTTTCAGGGGTCATGGTGTTGCATGTGCTCACCTGGTTTTTAGTGGGTGTCGTGATGATGCCGACTTATATTTTGTTGAGTCTTGGCAGTCTCTGTCTGATCACGAATTTGGTTGCGGTTTTCCAACGAAAACAGGTTGAAAGCTTCCTGCGATCGCTTGTGAGAATTTGCACTAAAGTAGATCAGCCCGCCAGTATCAAATTCAATGACTGATTTGCCAAACGATCGAATTGATCCGACTGAACTCGACGAAGAATGGATACCGGACAGCGATCCTACCCCTCACGATATTGAGGATCGCCGTCCGGTTCGTCGTCAAGTCGATCCGGATAGTCCGATCATTATGGTCGAGACTGCATTTATGGCGAGTGCTGCCAGTTTAGTCTGGCTGGTCAATACCTATTTCCCAATGGGTCCGATTTTGCAGATCTTTTTCCCCATTCCGATCGCGTTAATTTATCTGCGGTGGGGAAGTCGGGCAGCTTGGATGGGATGCGCGATCGCGGCTTTGTTACTCTCCGTTTTATTAGCCCCCGTCAGAAGCATTCAATATGTGATGCCCTATGGATTTTTGGGCGTTTTACTCGGTGCGTTGTGGTATCGCCGGGTGAGTTGGTATGTCTCGATTCCACTCGGCACACTGCTCGGCGTATTGGGGTCGTTTTTCCGTATTTGGTTAGTTTCGCTGCTGCTTGGCGATGATCTGTGGCTTTACAGTACGGCTCAGATTACGAACTTTCTCGATTGGATTTTTACGCTGGTCGGCTTGATGGTTCAGCCTTCCTTAGCGTTGGTTCAAGCGTTTGTCTTTGTATCTATTCTGCTGGTAAATACAATTTATCTCTCGGTCGTTCATCTCGTCGCATGGCTACTATTGGATCGCTTAGACTCTCCGATTCCCCGTCCGCCGAACTGGGTGCAAGTGCTATTTGACAATGATTGATGCACTCGCGATTTATACAGAAGTCGATCGAGCAAAGGCTTGGATCGCTCGGCATCAGGGGAAAAACCCTCATTTTGCTTGCATTTTAGGATTTACGGACACGGGATTAATTCCAGGAATTTCTGCTGCGGGTGCAACGCCGCACGATCGTCAATTTACTGCGATCGCAGATGCCGAATTTCTGGTGAATGGCATTCAACCGAATCCTGAATTTCCGCTGCCACCTTTACATGTGGGAATTTCTCCCGTTTTTATTTCTCGCGCAGTGATTGAAGCGCTGAAGATTCCAGTCACCGTTTTTAATGCGGGCTTATCGCGATCGCCTGCCATTCCAGCCGTTGATTTAGGGGGTGCGCCTGCTCGATGTGTGAGTACGGGCAGCGCGATCGATCTGCAAATGGTGCATCACTTATTCAACCAAGGCTTGAAATGGGGTGAAAAGCTAGCTCAAAGTGCAGATTACCTGGTTTTAGGGGAATGTGTCGTCGGCGGGACAACGACGGCTCTCGCTGTGCTGACAGGTTTAGGAATTAATGCGATCGGAAAAATCAATAGCAGTCACCCAGTTTGCAATCACACGCAGAAATGGGAACTCGTGCAGCAAGGACTCAGACAATCACAGTGTGATTTGGTTGGTGATCCGTTTGCAGTCGTTGCTGCGGTCGGTGATCCGATGCAAATTGTTGTAGCAGGAATGATGATCGCAGCCAGCCGAATCTGCGGCGTATTGCTGGCAGGGGGCACGCAGATGTTAGCCGTTTATGCGCTAGCAGCGGCGATTGTGCAGACCAAAGCGATCGCGTGGAATCCAGAGCAAATTCTCATCGGCACAACGCGCTGGGTTGCAGAAGATCCGACCGGGGATACTGTTGGACTGGCAAAAACTTTGCAAAATGTTTCCCTAATTGCGACTCGATTGAGCTTTGCAGAGTCGCGATGGAAAGCCCTGCAAATGTATGAACAAGGCTTTGTCAAAGAAGGTGTAGGAGCGGGTGGATGCGCGATCGCAGCAACGGTCTTCCAGAGCTGGGGACAGGCTGAATTATTAGCCGCGATCGAACATCTTATTGAACAAAGAAACCAACAGACTGAATAGAGCCAATCTATTCGATGAGTTATAAGCACATCGATACATTCATCAACTCACTTCTTTAGGCTAGTGAATGCGCTGTGCCAAAAGTTGTTCTTCTAACGCTGCAATGCGATTATAAGCAGCCGTCAATTGAGCCGTCAGGCGTTGAATCTGGATTTCTGGCGAGAGAGATTTTTCGCCTGTTTGAGACGTGGATTCAACAGTATGGTCATCCGATAAAACATCCTTGTGTTCGAGCGAAGCATTGCCAGAACGCGCATAGGAATAGCTAAACCGACTATTCGAGGTTCCAAAGCTCGATCGACTGATTCCTTGGTTGTTGTCAGCTCTAATTTCGGTCAGTGCTTGCGTCACATTTGACCCTAAATTTTCAATGACTTGATGCAGGGAATCAACCTTGCTATTGAGAGCGTTAATTTGAATTTGGATAGTATCCATTGTTAACCTGTTACCCCTACTTTTCTACGACCTATAGTAGTCATAAATTTCGATTGAACTAGTTTATTCCTGAATCATTTAACGTTTCGTGGCGATTCAAAATGTAGCGAAATATTCACATGAGTAAGGACTTTAATCAAAGTCTCTAAGTGTAAAGTGAATCTAAAGCAAAGCTAAAATCTAAAGCAAAACTAAACTCCAGAGTTCTAGGTTTCATGGGGCTTTCGTGAAATCCTAACCACATAAAAATCAGCTAAATTTCTTTCGTCAAGCTGAAGTTAAAATCTAGCCTATTCTCGACAGAAATTCTTTCAATTCTTGGCAGCTTTCAATTTGAAGGTCAATGGAACTTGTATCGCTAAGGTCACAGCTCTAACTAACATAAAGGTCGTCAGTCCAAGCCAGAGTAAATGGCTCGATCGTAGAACTGTAGCGAATACTGCAATTGGCAAAAATCCAACGAATGTTGCCCAAAGTGATGAGATTCTTAAACTTCGTCCGGCAGTTAATCCTAAGAAATATCCATCTAATAAATAAGCAATTGCTCCAAATCCTAAGACAGGTAAGAGCCAGCCTGTAAAGTGCTGAATTTCGCTCAGAATGGATTGATGATTGGTGAGTAACTGAAATAAAGCGGTTGGAAATGTAATGAAGACGATCGCGAACAAAATGCCAACGCTGACGCAATGAATTCCAGCGATTTTCAGCAAGCGGATTAAGTGCGATCGCGATTGATAATACGTTCCGGCAAGTGTTTCTGTCGCAAAAGCAAATCCATCAATGAAGTAAGCCGAAAACGTGACAACCTGAAGCAGCAACGTGTTGACGGTTAAAACAGTGGTTCCCAAAGTCGAGCTAACATTCGTGAAGATGGCAAACGTTGAAATCAGTGCCAATGTCCGAATCAGCAAATCGCGATTCAGAGTAAAGATCGCTTTGAGTTCAGTCCGATCGAATAATTGCGCGATCGCCACTTGCCCAAAGATGTCTCGACTCATGAACAAACCGACGCAGAGCATCAAATACTGAGCCAAAGCGGTTGATGCGCCTGCTCCCGTGCTTGCCCAGCCCCATTTGACGACAAATAGATAGTCTAAAGTGACATTTGCAATGTTGCTCACCGCAGACAGGAGCAACACTTTCCCACTTTGCGATCGCCCTAAAAACCATCCAAGCAAAACAAAGTTCACCAAGGTCGCAGGCGCACCCCAAATCAATGCATTGTAGAAAGCCTGCCCCGATTCTTTAACTTCTGGAGTCGCGCTGAGAAGGGCAAATCCGAGCGTTTGCAGAGGAGTTTGAAAGATCAGAATCAAAATGCCAATTGAGATCGCGATCCCGCCATTGCGGAGCGCAATCATTCTGACCGCTTCTGAATCATTGCGCCCAATTGCCTGTGCGGTCATCCCGGTCGTTCCCATGCGGAGAAATCCGAACGTCCAGTATAAATAGTTAAAAATTACAGTCGCGATCGCGACTCCTGCCAAGTGACGAATTTCGGTCAAATGTCCCAGGAATGCCACATCGAGTAGACCCGCGATCGGAACGAGCAGATTCGAGATGATGTTAACGATCGCAAGTTGCCAGAAACGGTGCAATAGATTTGAAGAAGAAGACATTACTCAAAAATGAGACGACCTGCATGAATCAAAAAACTCCTCCAAACAAAATTTGGTAAGGCATTCATGCAGCGGTCTATTCATCATAAGCACCAACTCATAAGTACCAAAAGCCGTGAACCTAAAAAAGCTGTGGCGTTACCTCAAGCAGAATATCCCGCCTGTAAAACGCCACAGCTTCAATTGGCAAATCCGTGAACCAGAATTTAGACTCGCGCTAAGGTCACTCGTTCAACTTGATCTTGATATTTACCGCGTCGATCGTCATAACTCACCGCACAGGGCAACCCTTCTAAGAATAACAATTGCACAATACCTTCATTGGCATAAATCCGACAATCTGCACTCGACGAATTCGAGAACTCAAGCGTCAAATGTCCTCTCCATCCCGCCTCTGCTGGAGTCAAATTCGCGATCAAACCAATCCGCGCATAAGTCGATTTGCCAATACAAATCACCGTTACATTATCCGGCACTTCCAACCGTTCCAACGCCACACCCAACCCATAAGAATGAGCGGGCAAAATAAAGAAGCTTCCATTCTCATCGTGATGCAAGGGGGCAGGTTCAAGATTTGCATCGCTAAAATTCTTCGGATCGACCACCGTTCCTGGAATGTGCTTAAAGATCCGAAACTCAGAAGCCGACAAGCGCAAATCATATCCGTAGCTGCTCAACCCGTACGAAATCACAGGCAGCCCTTCAGCACGGCGTACAAGCTGAGGCTCAAAAGGTGTAATCATGCCCTCTTGTGCCATCTGCGAAATCCAGGTGTCGTTCTTGATCATGACGCTGTTTGTTTTAGATTTAGGAGTTTGAATTTTGGATTTTGGATCAGTCGCCAAAATCATCCTACGGTTGGTGAGTGCGGCGCAGTTCCGTGATTTGATCCGCTACATCTAAAATCGCTTCAGGCATATCAGGCCCCGTCAAAATCACATCCACATGACGCGGACGATTTTGCAAAAAGTCAAGCACTTCAACCTCGGGAATAAACCCAAAATGAATCGCCAAACTTAGCTCGTCTAAAACCACTAAGTCGTAACGATTTTGCTCAACAACTCGGCGGGTATGCTGCCAAAGCTCTAACAGCGATCGCGCTTCTTGTGGATCAATCTGAGGGGTGTCAATGCACCGCACCACATTGCACCGAATCCAATCGAGATTCTGGCTCAACTGCATCGGTCGATCGTATCCCTGCCCGATGCCCCCTTTGAGAAACTGCACCACCAAAACAGGTGTGCCCTGCCCTGCAATCCGCATCGCCTGCGCCATCACCCCAGTAAAAAAACTGCGATGAAACGAGGTAAACACCTGCACCAATCCTTCCACGCTCAGATTGCGCGATCGTGGTGCATCAAACGTCGGTGTCTCAACTTGCGAAACCATAGGGGTTATCTCTCTAAATTAGGGCGAATGAATTTAGATATAGCGTCTCTTTCCAAGCCGCTTCACTATAAAACACTACATATAGTCAAGCGTCAAGATCTTTCTGACTAGATTTTCCCTGATGCCCATAAAGATACAGAAAAATCTGCAAGAAGTACAGACGTTCTGAGTAGAAAAACTGTCAATCAATCGTATGAATTTTGCAGAAAACAACTACAATCCTCGCCCAAGCGCCTGTCCTGGGCCTTGAAACATTAACCAAGACAAGAAGAAATTCACGACAAAAATGGCTAGCAGCGACGTGACAACGGCAGTTGTTGTGGATTGTCCCACTCCTTTCGCACCTCCGGTTGTCGTCAGTCCCCAACTCGACCCAATGACCGCAATCAACGCTCCAAAAACAAATCCCTTAATCGGCGAACTGCATAAATCCCACACACTTAAGAAATTTTTTGCCGAATTCAGAAAAACATTATGCGAGATGCCATACAGCCATTCCGCAATAAACATTCCCCCTGTCATCCCCGTTACGAGAGAGAGCAAGGTCAAAATCGGCAACATCAAACAGCACGCAATCACACGGGGGATGACCAGATAATCGATCGGATCAGTTCTCAACATATACAAAGCATCAATCTGCTCTGTCACTCGCATTGTCCCGATTTCTGCTGCAAATGCCGACCCCACCCGTCCCGCTAAAATTACCGCAGTCAGAACCGGAGCTAACTCGCGGGACAGCGAAATTGCCAAAACTCCGCCAACTGCCGTTCCAGCACCCAAATTAATAAACTCGCGAGCGACTTGAATCGTAAATACAGCGCCGACAAACATCGCCGTCAACAATGCAATCAACAGCGATTCTGGGCCTACGGCTGCCATCTGCTCCACTGTATTTCGACGATTCAGTTTACGGGACAACAAATGGACGATCACTTGTCCCCCCAGTAAAATGGCGGCAATCAAGCGTCGGCTCCATCGTCCTAATGCAGAAGAAGAGTTATCGGGCGATTCAGTCAAAGGGCACTCCCTTGTTCAAAGTCGATCGAAGCATATCAGGTATTAGTTATAGCTGAGTTTGATTCGATTACAGTAGAAAGACTTCTGTTGATTGTAAGGGGATTGAGCATGGTAGGAAAGCGAATTCAACTGACGAGTCTGGTCGTCGATCCGGACGATGACGATCAATCGATCGAATATCACTACGATGCTCCCGGAACGGTTCCTGGAACGCTAACAATTCCCAAAGACGCAGAACCTCCAGTGATTGATCTGATCGATTACAACGAGGAAAATGCTGTGCGTTTGCCCATTGATCAACCTGAAAAATGCCAACCTTACCTTGATACAGAATCGGTTTCTTGGGTCGATGTGCGTGGCTTAGGGAGTGAAGATATCTTGCTGCGACTGGGACGAGTCTTTAGTCTGCATCCGCTGTTGTTGGAAGACGTGGTGAATGTGCCGCAGCGTCCAAAAATGGAGGAATACGATGACCAGGTGGTCATTATTACGCGAATGGTCGTTTTGAAAGAGTCAGGCAAAGGATTTTATTCAGAACAGGTGAGTTTGATTCTGGGCAAACATTACGTTTTATCGGTTCAGGAAGAATCGAAACATGACTGCTTTGGTATCGTGCGCGATCGCATTCGTTCTGGAAAAGGTTCGATTCGCAAACGCAATGCAGATTATCTTGCCTATGCCTTACTAGACGCGATCGTAGATGGCTTTTTCCCGATTCTCGAAGTCTATGGAGAGGAAATTGAAGAACTCGAAGAAGAAGTCGTTGAGAGTCCAAGTCGACAGACGCTAGAAAAGATTCATCACGTCAAGCGAGAACTTTTAACCCTACGGCGATCGATCTGGCCGCTCCGAGATGCCATCAATTCTCTGATCCGAGATAGCAGCAATGATCTCGTCAGTGAAGAGGCGAAGATCTATCTGCGTGATTGCTACGATCACACGGTTCAGGTACTAGACATGGTTGAAACCTATCGCGAACTGGCTGCAAGTTTGATGGATGTGTATCTTTCCTCAGTCAGCAATCGAATGAATGAAATCATGAAAGTGCTCACTGTAATTTCAACCATTTTCATTCCCTTGACGTTTGTAGCTGGCGTTTATGGAATGAATTTCAATCCGGAGAAGTCGCCGTTAAATATGCCCGAATTGAATTGGTATTGGGGATATCCGGTCTGCTGGGCAGTCATGTTGTCGATCGCGATCGCGCTAGTCTTCTATTTCAAACGCAAAGGCTGGTTTGAAGATTTTGCCACCACTGTCAAAAAATAAGGCTTTCAAAAAGTAGAGTGTTCAGAAATCTCTACCAATTCACCACGATTGATAGGGAGAGGGGGAGCCATCTAAGTTTGCATTCTCTCCCCCTCCCCAATCCAAAATTGCTGATGACTAGGAACCCTACTTTAATTCTTCTTCAATCGCCGCAATTCTTCCTGTAGATCTGCAACCTGTTGACGCATCTCATCGACTGTTGTTGTCGTCTGGGTGGGTGCAGGCTCATCATCATCTAAAATCTCGATTTTGCGCGGCTCAGTCGGCTTTTCACTCTCTGAAGTTGGAGCAGACACACTAGGTTGTTGCGCTCGCTGCACCATCTCATCGACAAAACGGCGCGCCTCTTCTGAACTCATCTCACCGCGTGCCACCATCTCATCCGCCAGCTTTTGCACCTGCGATCGCAGTTCGGTCAACTTCTCGCCAGCTTTCTCACCCGCGTAGGAAGCAACTCCAATCCCTAAATACATCGCTTTTTGTACAATATCTCCCAAACCCATAACAATCGCGCTCCTGGTACTCGTTACCTCCAAGATACGCAGAATTCCACCGATTGCCCAGAGTGAAAAATCCGATGAGTCGGAGTGAAGAGAACCGACCCTTTAAAACGAAGGCGACCCGGAGACTACGCCTACCATAAGCATCCCGTATTGCTGCTACCTTCCGGTCCTGACAAAGTTTGGGCGTTACGATCGCATAGATCCGAGTCATTTACTAGCATAGCACTCTCTGTGACAGACCGATGACAAATTCTGAAGTTATTCCACGACCACCTTCCATTCATACAGCTTGTAATGGACACAGTGATTGCGAATCAGCGGATCTTCAAGAATGATTTTTTCGGCTTCATCCATCGATTTTGCCTTAAACATCAACATTCCACCGCCAAAACAACCCCAATACCCGGTCTTTGCCTCATAGCCCTTCGCAATCAAATCTTTTACAAATGCTTTATGGGCTGGCACGTACCGATCAAATGTCGCTTTATCGACAATTCCTTCTTCAATTTTGACGAACCAAGGCATTGACCGCTTTCCTCTATCATTTTTGTCAAAGGGAACCTATGCTGTAGCTTAAGATCGCGACAGCAGTGGAGTAAAGTTTTTACGTGACTTTAAGGGGCGTGAGTCAGTTTTTTCCTAAGTAGAGCAGCTTATGAACGCAGAGCACTTATTTTTCATTGCGTTGCTACCCCCACAAGCAATTCAAAACTATGCTACCGAAGTTAAATGCCATTTTGATCAGTACTATGACAGTCGTCATGCTTTCAACTCACCTCCGCATATCACGCTATTTCCACCATTTAAATGGAGACATCAGCGCTTAGATATACTGACTGAATCTCTTGCTACTTTTACGACGAAACACCCTGCTATTTCTATTACACTAGATGGCTTCGGGGCTTTTCCACCGCGTGTGATTTTTATTCATGTCGATCGCTCTGATGCGCTCTTAAATCTCCATCAAAAGTTGATTGAGCACCTAGAAACCTCGATCGAACTCAGTGATCCCAGAGAGAACTCCCGTCCCTATGCACCCCATATGACGGTCGCATTTCGCGATCTAACCCCAGAGAATTTTAAACTTGCCTGGAAAGAATTTAAAGCGCAACCGTTACATTTTGAATTTGACGCGACTCATCTGACACTACTTAAACACGATGGGCAACGCTGGCAAATTCATGCTGAATTTCCCTTTAAAGTGGAGAGATGAAGCAACTTAACAAAACCCAGTTTTATCAATGGAATCAGTATCGATGCGCCTATGACTTTCACGAAGGTCAGGGTGTTCCGCTGCTGTTAATTCATCCAATCGGGGTTGGTCTTTCGCGTCAGTTCTGGCAACGATTCATCAATTCTTGGCGACCGAATCCGATTTACAACCCTGATTTACTCGGCTGTGGCGACTCTGATATGCCGCGAATTGCTTATGCGCCGATCGATTGGGCACGTCAACTGCAATTCTTTTTGCAAACCGTGATCAAAACCCCTGCGATCGTGGTTGCTCAAGGAGCGCTATCTCCAGTCGCGATCGAGCTTGCCAATATCGAACCGGATCTTGTTAAAGCGATCGTGCTGAGCGGTTCTCCTGCAATGTCGCTGTTGAGTCGAGACACTTCAGAAACCTCCCATCGAATCGCCTGGAATCTGTTCGATTCTCCGTTTGGAAATGCCTTTTATCGCTATGCTCGTCGCACTAAGTTCCTAAGACGATTTTCGATTCGCCAACTGTTTGCGAATGAAACTCAAGTTGATTCTGAATGGCTATCGACGTTGAAACAAGGATCAGACGATTTAGAAAGTCGTCATGCGGTGTTTGCGTTTTTATCGAGCTTTTGGCGGCAGGATTACACAGACAGAATGACAAAGATTCAGCAACCTGTTTTGGCAGTTTTTGGAGATAAAGCTTCGAGTATTAGCCGAGAGGGGAAAGGGGAGAAAGTTCGCGATCGCTTAAACGATTACCTCGAACAATTTCCGAATTCTGAAGGTGTCATCATTCCCGGTCGAAATGTATTGCCCTATGAATCGACTCAGGAATTTGTGGATAGTATTGCGGGGTTTGTGCGATCGCACTCCGAACGATCTGAGTGACAATAAACCAAAAAATCATGAGGCATAGCGATGTCAAATGAACTGAAAGCCAGTCAAAAAACTCTTTATGAAACCGATTTTGTTCAATGGATTGAGACGACAGTGGAGCAATTGCGATCTCAAAACTACAGTTGTGTGGATTGGCAAAACCTGATTGAAGAAATCGAAGATATGTCAAGACGGGAGCGGAAAAGTCTCAAAAGCAATCTCGTGGTGATTCTGCTTCACCTGCTGAAATGGCAACATCAACCAGAGTTGCGAAGTGGAAGTTGGCGGGGCAGTATTCGAGAACATCGTCGGCGAGTCAACGATGACTTGAAAGATTCACCAAGCTTAATTCCCTATTTTCAAGAGGTTTTTGCGGAATGCTATGCGAATGCTCGTGAGCAGGCAGCAGACGAAACGGGTTGGCCGTTAGAAACTTTTCCCGTGAATTGCCCTTATTTTCCTGAGCAAGTACTGAATTCTGAGTATCTGCCAGATTGAGAATGATTGAATGGCTGCTTAGCCAGAGCATGAAACTCCTTTAGCATTGAGATTCCTAGCCTGCATGATTGTAAGCAGGACGATGCACGATCGTTTCCGTCACTCTTTGACGATCGCGAATTCCAACTAATCGAATGTAATCTTTCTGATGCTCATTCAAGCAAGTCTCTAACGCTGCAATTGCTGCTGCTCCATCTCCTTCAAACATGCCATAACAGCTCCAGGAATTCATTTTGAATCGGCGATCGTCTACGACTTCAATGCCGAGTCGCTGTCCTTGTCCCAAAATACGATTCACCTCTCCAACAATTTCAGAAGTAAGCCGCGTACTCGAAGGCTTGCCGCTATAGCTACGAGCGGGTTCAGGTTCAGGGTCGGGAGTCATTTTAATTTCGCCCAATCCTCGATTCTTAATCGTTTGATTGTATTCCTCAACCAAACGCAATTCTTGTAATCGTTTCTGTTCGCGCACCATTGCCGCGCCCACTTCTAGTAAGTGAGGCAGACTGAAATCTGGTCGGCGGAACTCTGGCGGTTTTTCTGTACTATTGACCACTCGCTGAGAAATACGATCGAGCCCGACATCATCAATCAATCTGCGAATTTGCTCATCGTACAACCGCGATCGCAATGCACCAAAGAAATCGATCGATTGCTCCGGAAAGTGATCAACGAGTTGTTCAATATCGCGGTGTGCAACTTGATCGATTTCAAAAATTCCGCTGACAATCCCAACGCGATCGTCACGATCAGGTTCCCAGAAAAACTTATCCATCCGTCCGTCACGGGTCAGCGGCGCATACAACGTCGAGAAATCATTTCCGGTCAAAATAATCGGAATCCGTTGCGTCGGCTCGGCATCATAACTGCCTGGAAGCTGAACATTAGTCGGATTATCCGCAATGTTCATCAATGTCCCATGCACCAGTTGCGTATTGACGGTGTACTGCGTGAACTGATCAACCCGTCCCGCACCCGCATCAAAATCATTAATTAGCAGAACCGCCATTTTGCCGCGAACTTTCACCAATTCGCCTGCTTCTCGGTATCTCAGCCGAATCAACCGTCCTGGATCGCCCGCATCAGGACTTTCTAATTCCCCGGCTGACATATAAACTGCCTCAAGTCCCATGCGCTCAAACACCAGATCGCACTGGAACGATTTTCCTTCACCTTTGCGCCCGTGAATGCCCAAAATTAGAGGTGCTTTCACATTCGGCAGCGCCAGATAGTTCTTTGTAATATGAACCGCAAGCTTATCGAGGAAACGGGGAGCGATGTAATAACTCATAAAAATCCCACTAAAAAATGGCGTAAGACGACTTACCCCATTTGTCAAAATTTCATAACACTTGTTTATCGTAATCGAATTTATGGCGAAATGTTTCGCACAGCCTGAGAAATTGAGCGAGATGCCGAAGCACTCATATACATCTGATCTTGTTCTTCTAAATAGCGGGCAACCGACTCGTAGGCTTCCTGATTCAAGGCAGTTTCACGGGGAGAGAGATGACTCACATATCCCATGTAATTGCCCATGACAAAATAGACACCAACCAGTGCTGATGCTGCCACTGCGACCAATGTGCCAGCCAGCATCAGGGAAAACTCTTTTTGCTCGATCGCTTCTTGCATTAGGTGCAATGCCCAAGCTACAAGAGCAATGACAATAAATAAGATTGTTATCACCATAGTTTACACATTGTAACAGATGCTCAGAAAAGAGCATCCCTGTAGAAACACGATTTGAATCGCATTTTTCTAATCTTGGTGGTAGCAGATTCTTATCAGTCGATTTTGAAAATGCTCGTCCGCTCTGAGTCTCGTCATTCTATGTCGCTCGAACGGTGATTGCACGATCGCTTAAGTATGTCTTTATTTGTTGAACGCTTAACTGACCGTAATGTAACAAAGACGCTAATAAAGCCGCCTCAGCTTTACCTTCTGTTACAGCTTGATAAATATGTTCACAATTTCCTGCACCTCCTGAGGCAATCACAGGAATTTCAACTTGAGACGCGATCGTTGAAGTCAAATCCAAATCGTATCCGGCTTGCGTTCCATCCGCATCCATGCTGGTGATCAGCAATTCTCCTGCACCTCGCTGCGCCATTTCCTTTGCCCAAGAAACCGCATCAATTCCGGTATTTTCCCGTCCACCTCGAACGTAAACATCCCAACCTGGATTTTCAGGATCTTGGCGACGACGCGCATCAATGGCAACGACAATGCATTGGACTCCAAAGCGATCGCTGGCTCGATTAATCAAATCCGGATCTCGAACGGCTGCCGAATTAATACTGACTTTATCGGCTCCGGCTCTCAATAATTTCTTAATCGTGTCGAGATTCTGAATTCCACCGCCAACCGTCAGTGGAATAAAAACTTGTTCTGCTGTGCGATACACCACATCATAAATAATGTCGCGATCTTCATGAGTCGCGGTGATATCAAGAAACACCAATTCATCCGCACCCGCTTCGTTATAAGCCTGTGCAAGTTCCACCGGATCGCCTGCATCTCTCAGATCAACAAAATTGACTCCTTTGACTACACGCCCTGCTTTCACGTCCAAGCAAGGCAAAATTCGCTTCGCCAGCATTCCCGATTTCCTCTTGAATTGATTCTGTACAAAAGTGTCGATCTTCGTTTCTCTACATCTCAGTGGAGATCCATCTACCTGCACAGAAATTTGTAAAACAGAATCCTATCACTGTGAGACGCGATATCGCTTGGCAATAAAGTCAAAGAATCGATAGTAATTGCCAAACTGCACAGTCGGAGCCGTCGCCCGCCAGTGATATTCCACATCCTTCTGATGAATCGTCAACGTCATCACACTCGACTGATTCTCAACCGCGATATCTAAACGCGCAGGAACCCCCTGATCAGTCGTAAAGTTCGACTTCGGATTCTGAGATTTTTTATCGGTCGATCGCTTTAACTCCGCCCAACCCCGAATCTCTACACCGGGATTTCTCGGATCACTAAAGGCAATACCATCTTGAGCCTCTGGCGGTATCGAATCAATCCATCCCTCTGGATGCAAAAACTCAAAGCCAAACCGCTCATTTCGGTAAGTCTGCCAGCGATCGGGAAGCCGCTCCTGCTGAGAGTGCGAACCGCTCCACGGCAAGTCATTGCACCCTGTCAAACCTATCAAACTTATCAAAATCCAACTCAAACCTTGCTTCATAATGTAAACGATTGTAACAATAATGCTGTCATGCGGGCATACTGTCTTGACAGCCTGAGATTAGGCAGATATCGTAATCACATACCCGGGTAAAACGACTGAAAGTTCTATGCAAGACAAGCAGAAAGTTACGTTGTATCTTCCGCCCGAACTTCACCGCAAGCTAAAAATCCAAGCTGCAATGAGTTCAGAGGCAATGTCCGTCCTCGCAGAGAGGGCACTCAGCTTTTACCTCACATACCCGGAGGTAGTTGAGCAAGAGGAAGCTCATGGACAAACTCACCGGATTTATGACTGTCCCAGTTGTACCACTCCGGTTGTTTTAAAGAATGGTGAACTGACCGCTTTAGGGCAAAACTCAGACATCATTCTCGAAGATGAGCTATCGACCGTTTCGATCGGATCTTCCAGTGAGGAAAAGGTGGTCGTTCCCTGCTAAGGATTTATCCTCAGTAGCGTTCGCAGCCTGAACAGGTTCGCTTTACACTCTAGTGGGTCGCGGTTATGCAAGAAGAGTTAAACATCCTATTACAGGCTCAATATCCTCTAATTTATCTTGTAACCTCAGAAGAGGAACGGGCAGAGCAAGCACTTGCCCTGCTTGCCCAAACCAAGCCCCCCAAGCGATTGTATTTGTGGACGGTGACTCACGGGATTGTCGAGTATGGTCAGCCCCGCAGTGTGACCCAGCACAATACGGTTTCTCCCGAAGCCGCGATCGAGTGGGTGATGCGCCAGCGAGAGCCTGGACTCTTTGTTTTCAAAGACTTGCATCCGTTTATTGATTCGCCCGCTGTGAATCGATGGCTGCGCGATGCGATCGCATCTTTCAAAGGCACGCAAAAAGCGATCGTCTTAATGTCTCCGGTTCAAACGGTTCCGATTGAGCTAGAGAAAGAGGTTATCGTTCTGGACTTCCCACTTCCAACGATGACTGAGTTGAATCAGGTTCTCACTACTCAATTAGACCAGATCCGAAATCGCCGCATTACGACTGAAACCCGCGAGAAGTTGTTAAAAGCAGCATTAGGGTTGACGCGAGATGAGGCAGAAAAAGTTTACCGTAAGGCTCAGGTTACGAACGGGCGTTTGACCGAAGAAGAAGTTGATATTGTTCTTTCTGAGAAGAAGCAGCTGATTCGTCGGAACGGCATCCTAGAATTCATGGAAGAAGATGAGACGCTTGAGGCAGTTGGTGGCTTAGACGAATTGAAGCACTGGCTAAAACAGCGATCGAACGCCTTCACTGAGCGAGCGAGAGAGTATGGATTACCCCAGCCGAAAGGAATGTTGATTCTCGGCGTTCCGGGGTGTGGAAAATCTCTCATTGCCAAGACAACTTCCCGACTGTGGGGATTGCCTTTGCTGAGATTAGATATGGGTCGTGTCTATGATGGCTCGATGGTAGGTCGATCAGAAGCGAACCTGCGAAATGCTTTGAAGACTGCTGAATCGATTTCTCCGGCAATCTTGTTTATTGATGAAATGGACAAAGCGTTTGCTGGAACATCCGGATCAGCCGATTCAGACGGTGGAACTTCAAGCCGGATCTTCGGGTCATTCCTGACCTGGATGCAAGAGAAGACTTCTCCAGTGTTTGTGATGGCAACTGCGAACCGAGTTGAACGTTTACCTGGCGAGTTTTTAAGGAAAGGACGATTCGACGAGATCTTCTTTGTTGATCTCCCGAATGCAGAAGAGCGGAAAGAAATTTTCAGAATCCACCTTGCAAAACGCCGACGAGAAATTGAACGCTTCGATCTCGACCAGTTAGCAAGCGTCTGTGATGGATTTTCTGGAGCTGAAATTGAGCAAGCATTAGTTGCAGCGATGTATGAAGCTTTTGCTCAAGATCGAGAGTTTACTCAATTGGACATCATTGCGGCATCAAGAGCCACAATGCCGTTGTCCAAGACTATGACTGAGCAGGTAACAGCCCTTCGGGATTGGGCTAGGCAGCGCGCGCGACCTGCGGCAGCATCAGTTGCTGAATATCAGCGACTGGAGTTCTAAAAGGCTTTCTCCTGTCTTCCCAACAGGATGAAGGGCTGGGCTAGTACCAGCAGTTTGAACACCGTTTTGAAAGCTTGAATGCACAAACCATTTTTTGAGCATGTAAGCCTCAAAACATCTAAACCTAAACGTTGTCGTTGTTTTCAACTTTCCACGGAGGAAACCCTAAAATGTCTCACTTTAGCACTCTTCGCACCAAGATCACCGACGCAGAAATCCTCAAGTCTTCTCTGCGCGATTTGGGCATCTCGGTTAAGACCGAAGCTGATGTTCGCGGCTACAACGGTCAGCGGGTTCGTTCTGACATCGTTGCAGTTCTTGATGGCGAGTATGATTTGGGCTGGTCGCGGAACGCTGATGGTTCCTTCGATTTGATCGCTGACCTTTGGGGTGTGGCGAAGAAGCACAATCAAACCGAATTGATCAATTCGATCAACCAGAAGTATGCGGTTAACAAGACCTTGGCTGAAGTCAAGCGCCCTGGCTTGAACAACGCTAACGTGAAGTTGGTCGTTCAAAATTAGTTTCTCTGCGCGTTCCCAAGCTGGCGGGTTAGCTTTTGTAGTTAGCCCGTTTTTTTGTGCTTGAGTTTGTGCTTAGGGGAGCGGGGAATTAGGGGAATGGGGGATAAGAAATCACTTCTCCCAACTCCCCCATTCTCCCAATTTTTTTAGCTGATCGTTTTTGCGTCAACATCGACTGCTTCAGCAGGTGTGCCATCAACCGTTGCGGTCGTTGTACCCTTCTGGGCTTTGAGGCGATCCATTAGCATTGAAGAGACTTCAGCAACCAGTAAGCCAAGAACGACGGTATCGTCAATCTGACCGATCAGAGGAATCATGTCAGGGAGTAAGTCGATCGGGCTAAACAAGTAAACCAGAGTTCCTGCAACAATCAACCAACGGTATTTCGAGTTGCGAACGAGATTGCGATACCAATCGTAAAATGGAAGCTTCATAATTTGGTGTGCTCTCACTTGATGCTTTCTATCATGTCAAATCCTAGAGAAGCTGTCTTGGGGGGAAAACTGTCTAAAGAAGGGGGAGAAACCGTCTATTGGTGAAGTATTTCGTGATTGCGATCGCATATCTCGGCTTAGCGATTGGTTCTTTCCCTGGACTGCGCATGAATCGCGCCACAATTGCACTTGCAAGTTCAGGATTTCTCATTGCTTTAGGCGTATTGAATCTGCAAGACGCTTGGCGCGCAATCGATGTAACCACGATTGTATTCTTGCTCAGCACGATGATTGTGAATGCAGGCTTGTCACAAGCTGGATTTTTTCAACTGGCGATCGCTCATCTTCTCAACATTACCCATAGTCCATTCGGGTTACTCACCGTTCTTACTTTTGGAGTCGCTGCATTATCGGCTTTCTTTCTGAATGATGCAATGGCACTGATTTTCACGCCGCTGATTTTGGATTTGGCGCGAACTTTGCGAATCAATCCGATTCCTTATTTACTAGCAATGGCAGGGGCAACGAATCTTGGCTCTGTTGCCACAATTAGCGGGAATCCACAGAATATTTTGATTGGATCATTTTCCAAAATCGGCTATTTGGACTTTGCTAAGGCACTCACGCCGATCGCGATTTTTGGCTTATGCGTTCAACTTGCATTGCTGTATTGGATGTATCCCGAAGTTAGATCGACGACTCCACAAGAATTTTCGCTGCCTCAACCTCGCGTCTATCGACCTTTGTTGTTCAAAACTGTGAGCGTGACGGCAGCAATGTTGATTGCATTTGTTGTGGGATTGCCTTTAGCGGAATGTGCTTTGGTCGCTGCTAGTATTTTGTTGATTACTCGGAGGTTAAAGCCTGATCGCTTACTGCAACCTGTCGATTGGAATTTGCTCGTTCTATTTTCGGGATTGTTTATTCTCACCAAAGCGACCCAAGATTTGAATGTATTTGCACCACTGACTCAAGCGATTGATCATCCAGCTAAATTTCTCAGCGTGACTGCAATTTTGTCGAATCTCGTTTCTAATGTTCCAGCCGTTTTGTTATTGCACCCTTTGATTGCACAGAACGATTCTCAATCTTGGTTACGGCTTGCAGCAGGTTCAACATTAGCAGGCAATTTGACGATTTTTGGCTCGGTTGCGAATTTGATCATGATTGAAGCAGCAGGGAGATTAGGATATCGATTATCGTTTTTGGAGCATGTGAAATTTGGGTTGCCATTGACACTGATAACTTTATGTATGACTTATTTCTGGATTCGTTGAATTCGTATAATAAGTGAAGCTTACGAGGTCGAGTATGGCATCAAAGGATCAGCTTCAAAGTGTTTTGAAAGCAAAATACGGAATCAATAAAAATATTAGTCAAGCGTTGAGCAAAGAGGAGTGTGAACGCTTGTTAGATGTGTTAAGTCTTGAGCCGAGCGCTGCAAAATTAGTCGAGTCCTTTGCAGTCAAGAATTCTAGCTTAGGAAGCAATAATGCTTACTATGGCAGACTCAAAAGCAAGGCAGAGACTGAACTCAAATCATTGCAGGCTGAGTATCAAGAATTAGAGGCATCCATCTCTTTAATCGAAGCTGATAAATTGAAATTACTCGATCGTAAACAACAATTAGAACAAGAGTACGCAAAGCTCTCTACTGAAGTTCAACAACTTTCGACAAAGGTTGAGACGCTCTCTTCGGAGAATCTTGAACTAGTTGGAGCAAATGAGCAGCTGAAAAAAGATAACAAAGCGTTGAAAACGTTTGTCGATGCGATCAAGCTGCGATTAGCAAGAGATACCAAAGAACTGTTGCAGTACGAAGATAGTCAGCTTCGGAAAGCGATTATTCGGTTGTTTCGTTGGACGCTCGGATAATGGCGAAACGAACTTTTCAAGGCATGAACTATCGTGAGCTGCAGAAAGCAAACTCACAGACTCGATCGCAGCTTAGTAAAGAAAGCCAAACGCTGTTAAAAGCAAGCGGACTCAAGAATACTGGATGGGACAATGTGATTGCGTTGTATCAGCGCATCCAGGAATTACTCGACAGCGATCGCGTATCTGAAGATCTCTCACTCGAAGAACTCTTTCTCGAAGTGGATCGAATTGGCAAAAAATATCAAACCCAAGAAGAGATTGAAGAATTTAATCAAAAGCTCGCCAAAGAAGTTGCCGAAATCGGAGAATTAGTCGATCGACAATTTCCTGATACGGAACCTGAAATCATTGACTTCTCTAAACCCAAGCCCAGACGATGAATCTTGACGATAAAAGCTTAGAAGAACTCTTCAAACTTGCCGCTGTAGTTGGAAACAAACGATATCACAAGCTGACGGCTCAGGATTTTGAGGACTATCGAAAATATGACGATTGGCGATATGTCAATGGGGATAGTGAATGTGGAACGACGTTAGAGAGCCAAACCTGGGTCAAAGAACATTCCGATCGAGACTGTCCGATTTGTGATCAGAAATATTCGTTCAAAAGTGGCAGAACGATCGATCACAAATTGCCCCGCGCACAATATCCTTGGCTCTCAATGGATTTCCGAAACTTCTGGGTGATTTGCCAGCAGTGTAATCGCGAAAAAGCTGAAATGAATTGGTATGAGTACGAGCATTATATTTATGTGAATTATCTCGATCGATATCCTGTGATTCGAGATGCAAGACCAAGGGAATTACTACGATCTCTAAAACAGAGCTAACGGAAGATCACACAATTCAGTATCTTTCAGTCCAAATAATCGTCATGCCGCATATGCCAACTCCGCACAACTCAAACGAGGGCGACATTTTATCAGACCTGTTGATACACTCAACTGCGCAATAGGCAATTCGTAATGCCAGAAATCTTAGTCGAACTGTTTTAAAGAGAGCACAGAATCACCATCGAACGCTTAGCCACGCTGTTTTCCCAACCGATTCTGTTTGCAAGCCGACGAATGCTCTTCTCTAAAAACTAAAAAATTAGAATCCCCATACATCCAAATCATCGCCTGCTTCGTACTATTGCCAGAAATCTACTAACTAAGGCTAGTCCTGATGAATAAGACAAAGCGAGTACTCTCCAATTTTCTGCTTGGCACGATCGCCTGTGTATTGATAATCGGTCTCTCAACAGCAGCTTCTTTGAGTAAAATTGCACCATCCTTCAACACATTCCAATCGGCTCAACCAACCCAGATTCAGAATCCAATCAATCAGCATTTGATGGCAGATTTACAAGAAGCTGAGTCCGTTCTTATGGCTCAAGGAATGTCTAGCAGTTCTTTGCAACGCTATGCAGCCATCTTGACGAACAATAATGTAGTACCGAACGCACCCTCAACTTCTGCAACGGGTGTAGCTGGCGCAGCATTGGCAGGAGATCGTCTCATTGTTCGGGGAGACTTTGGGGGGCTATCTAGTGGTTTACGTGACTATGCAGCAGACCCCGTTAATCCTCCGAATCCTAACATCACCTCTGCGGTTCACATCCATCGGGGCGAACCTAACCAGAACGGACCCTTCCAATATGCGCTAACTGTAACATTGAACGATACTGCAATGGGCGGTAGATTTGCCGGAGAGTATACTCTGACGGCTGAACAGCTTCAGGCACTCTCTGAAGGCAACCTCTATGTCGATATTCACACCAAGCAGAATCGGGCTGGAGAATTGCGCGGCATTTTTCGAGCACTCTAATCCAGATGCCTTGATTGGGAACCATGCAAAATGAGGGCGAAAGTAGCAATGACGATATCTAGCAAGCGTAGCCTTCTGCGAACAGCGTAGTATACTTGCAAGAATAATTTAACCAACTCACGGGCAAACTCTTGGACGGATTCGGTAGCTTCTGCCGCGCCAGAGCTTGAGATTGCCTGTGTTTTTCATCTTTATTCGTTTTCTGCAAACTTCCGACTCTATGCCCTCGTCCCCAAAAACAAATTGTTTTGTGTATGCCGTCTGAGCCGTCTGCTAACCAAGCCTCCCCCGAGTCGAACCAGACAGATGCAGAATTAATTCTGGCATTGAGCAATGGTCAGACTGTTGCGCTCGGTGTGATCTATGATCGCCACGCCGGGTTAGTCTACGGAATCGCACTCAGTACCCTTAGCAATGCTCAAGAGGCTGAAGACTTAACCCAAGATATCTTTCTGACACTGGCAAAAGGGACAACCTACGACCCAAAGCGCGGATCTCTCCGTACTTTTCTGGCAATTTTGACGCGATCGCGGGCACGGGATCGATTGAGATCGCGCAACAGTGCGCGTCAAACGCTCGATCGTTGGAAACTGGGTGGACAGGCTGAGAGCGCCCCGAATGTTCCGCTTGAGCGTGCCTTTCAACACGAGCAATCCCAGGAAGTCCGTAACGCCTTAGCTCAGTTGTCAGACGATCAACAGCAAATTTTGAAAATGGCTTACTATGATGGGCTTAGCCAATCAGAAATTGCTAAACAACTGGAGATTCCACTGGGTACGGTAAAAGGGAGAGCGAGAACAGGACTGCTCAAATTACGCAAAGCGCTGACAAGTTTAAACTAAAGAGTTGATGGGGATGGCGATGTCGATGCCTTCAGAAGAGTTACAGCTACTCATTGCAGGTTATGTCCTAGGTGACCTCAGCCCAGAGGAGGCAGCAGAATTTGAGCGTTTATTGGAGCGAGAGCCAGCGATCGCAGAAGAAATTACCCAAATGCAAAAAGCTCTAGAAGTGTCTCACGTTTCACCCGAGTTGGCACCTCCAATTTCTCTACGTTCCATGATTTTAGAGAATGCCCAGATAGCTAATTCTAAAACCAGCATACGGACTGTCTCCAGACCGGGTCGATCTCTTTCTTGGCGAAGTGGAATGGAGGTTGCGGCAGCAGTCCTGATTGTTGCGTTAGGAATTAACAATTACGGGTTGCGGCAAGCTCTACAAACTAGCCAAACTGAAACACAGCGCTATGCGGCACTGACTTATATTCTAGATGCAACGAGTGGTAACCAGGGTTCTGCAACAATGGTGGTCAATCCAAACACACTAGAAGCAACGCTTGTCGTCAAGAACTTACCGCCTCTACCCCCGGGCAAAGTTTATGCGTTATGGACTGTTTTGAAACCAGATGCTCCCTTCACTACAGACCAGAAACAGGCAATCTTGACAGAAGCTTTCCAGGTCAATGATCGCAGCGAATTTTCCCAAACGCTCTCAGTTCCCAAAGCCTACCGTTCTAAAAAACTGGTGACGAAAGTTGCAGTCACAATTGAAGATAGCGATGCTCCTCAAAAACATACGGGTGCGCCCATTCTGATCGCAAATCTGTGAGGAGGCTAATTTCACAATGTAGCGTTTCTGCCAACGCATCGTTTTGCTCCCCTCATCGTGTGATTTATGGCACTGTTTTGAGGGCGATCGCGTGCGTCAGGTGCCAACTTGGTTATATCTCAAGGGTGAATAGCGATATGGTGTGGGAATTGATCATTCCGGTACTGCTCTTGTCTACCCATAGCTCCCTCTGCACACCGACCGTACAAAAACTGCTGCATCTAGTTGCTGGCGTGAATACGAGTCATGAGACAGCCTATACCAAGATGCTTGCTCAACGTTTTCTACACTGAACCTGTAGATGTCGTTATGCAGAGACCAAACGAGCCTGGTTACAATCGAGTAGACGTTTTTGTATTAGACAATTGGCGCTAATAAGATAGGTTTAAGAAAGATAAAGGTTTGAGAAGGATATAGTAGCTATGTCCAACAACCCACACCCGGCCGTTTAGAACCGAGATTATTGAAGTCCGAAAGCTCCTTGCAGCAAGTAAAGCGAGACATTATACATTTTCACCGATCATTTTTCTGCGTTGCCCCAATCAATAGATATGAAAACGCCATCTTCTGAGCCAATTAGCATTCGTCAGCTTACCTCCAACGACTTGACACTGATGGAAGACTTATTAGCTACCTTCGGTGAGGCTTTCGACGAAGTTGATACCTATAACTCATTTCGCCCAAGTCATACCTATCTCAAGCGGTTGCTCAGCAGCGATTATTTCATCGCGCTTGCAGCGTTAAAGAATGGTTCAGTCGTTGGAGGTCTTGCTGCTTATGAACTTCAGAAGTTTGAGCAGGAGCGTAGTGAAATTTATATTTACGATCTCGCTGTTGCAGCAGCGCATCGACGCGAAGGCATTGCCACCGCGCTAATTCAGGAACTGAAGAAGATTGCTGTCGCGCGATCGGCTTATGTTATTTTCGTACAAGCAGATCTCGGAGATGATCCTGCGATCGCACTTTATACCAAGCTTGGAACACGCGAAGATGTATTTCATTTCGATATTGCTGTTGTGAATAGCGATGACGACGCATAACATCGATCCAAATGCAGGGAGCAGTTGAAAGATATTGAATTGCCAAAGTTACTCGCCGCCGCTCACTTAGAAAGTTGGCAGGGAAAGAGCGATCGCTTTTTTACTCTCTAAAAAAGCGATCGCTCTACACAAAAGACACTGCTCTACAAAGAAGACGTATCCCACCCGAGTGCCAGTTGTCCCGACAGCTTGCGCTGAGCCTCTTCCCGCAAAGGATGATAGCGCGCTCCCTGCACATCACGGAACAATTTTTCTAGCCCCAGTTTGCGATAGAACGCACTTCCCCCCGCAGCTTCCATTGCTAGATCAGCGACATTGAGAACGGCTTTCGCAACCAGTGTCCGTCCCGTCATGATCTGATTTGTAGTTTCAA
This sequence comes from Leptolyngbya sp. UWPOB_LEPTO1, assembly GCF_017302695.1. NCBI lineage: Bacteria > Bacillati > Cyanobacteriota > Cyanophyceae > Leptolyngbyales > Leptolyngbyaceae > Leptolyngbya > Leptolyngbya sp. UWPOB_LEPTO1. The sequence goes on from NZ_JAFLCJ010000002.1 coordinate 354,964, forward strand.
AGCTAGGTTGACTGACGACAGCAGTAGAAATCATATGCTGAAGCGCTAGCTTTGCCGCCATCAATTCATTGTCTAAACCTCCCACCATATAGCAGCAATGTTCATCGGTATGACGTTTCATTGCGAGTTGAACTGCGCGATCGCGTGCCGCTTCTGCAACCCCAACATAAACGGAATAGATTAATGGAATCGCGATCATCGAGATCAGATGAAAAATAAAATGCCACTTTCCTTGTTCCCGCCGTAGAGCAACTGCCGCATCCGGGACAAACACATCAGACAACACAACATCATGGGAACCCGTTCCCCGCATTCCCATCGCTTGCCAAGTCGGTTCAATCGAAACACCTTGAGCAGTCATCGGCACACCAAAATGTAGGACTGTAGAACCTTGTTCTGGGTCTTGATAAACAGCACTCGTCATTAATAAATTCGCCACAGGCGCACCACTCGCAAATACTTTACGAGCGGTAACGAGAAATCCACCCTCTACTTTGACAGCCGTACCAGCACTCTGTAACCAATCTGAACCACCACTACTCAGCAGCACAAGTTGCTCAGCCGCGACTCGTTTGAGCAATCCATCCACTGGAGCATTTTGATGCTGCCATCGCCAAGTCGGTATCATCACCTGATGGGTATGCATTGAAAAGGCAAGCGCAGTTGAACTGCAATAGCGTCCTAAGATACGCAGTACAGTACAGAGATCAGCATAACTAGCACCCCCTCCACCCAGTTCACTTGGAACACCCGCAGCAGTCAGGCCAACTGATTTTAATCTGGCAATATTATCAGCAACAAATAAGTCTGATTCATCTGCTTCAGTTTCTCGTGCTGCAAACTGTTTACCTAAAGATTCTGCTAGGGATGCCCAATCCACAACTTGCTGCTGCACCATCGATATAGTTTGTAGTTCCGGCATAAATCATGGCTCCTTTAAGTCTTGTGATGCTCCCATTCTGATTGAGCGAATAAAGTGCTACAAGTTCAATATCTGAACCTGATGGCAATTCTCTCCCAAAGCATTATGAGAAAGGGGTATGGGCAATTCTGTCCGGTAGCAAAGGCAGCGGAAGTCGTTGGCGATCGCTGGGCGCTCCTTGTGCTGCGAGAAATGCTGTATGGCAATCGCTACTTTAATGACATCAGTCGAGGCGTGCCCTTAATGTCTCGTGCCCTCTTATCTCAACGACTCAAAGAACTTGAGAAGATGGGTGTTGTCATTAGCCATGAAAAAGAAACAGGGCAAGGGTATGAGTATCTGCTAACGCCAGCCGGAGAAGCGCTACGCCCGATTGTTGAAGCAATGGGTGTTTGGGCACAACAATGGGGGAGTGAACAAATTGCCCCAGAAGATTTGGATGATGCCTTATTAATGTGGGGAATGAGACGGCGAGTGAACCTTGAGGCTGTACCCTCGCAAAAGCTAGTCCTACAGTTTGACTTTCAAGGATTAACCAAAACGCGCAAAACTCAGCGCAGTTGGTGGCTGGTGATCGAAGGTGGAGAAGTCGATGTATGTCAAAAAAATCCAGGCTTTGAAGTCGATGTCTTAATATCGGCTGATTTGAGTGCGTTTACCCATGTCTGGATGGGATATACGCCTCTGAAACTTGCCCTTCAGCAAGAGACAATCTGTTTGGAGGGCGATCGCAATCTCGTGCGTCAGGTACCAGCTTGGTTATATCTCAACGGTGAATGGCGTTATGGTATGGGAATTGATCACTCTGCAATGCAGCTCATGCAGGCTAATCACAAGCATATTGCTGCAGAATGCAATGAAATTTCTGGCTCTTAACGAAATTAGGATTATTTTCTAGCTCGACTAAATCAGCGATCGCTTTATAATAATTTTGCTGTCACAAAACGATGCTGAGTGATCGGTGAAAGACAAAGGTTATCTGGGGCAAGAGATTAAAGCTATTACACGCAAGACATTCAATGGTTTTTAAGCTTGCTACAAAATTATTCCAAAATGCCAATAATGATGAATGACTAAAACTATGAATTACCGAGACTTCATCACAATTGAACCCAATAAACGTGGTGGAAAGCCCTGCGTACGTGGCTTAAGAATTACAGTTTATGAAGTACTTGAGTATCTAGCCTCCGAGATGACCGAAGCAGAAATTCTCGAGGATTTTCCAGATTTGACGCGAGAAGACTTAAAAGCTTGCATTGCTTATGCCGCCGATCGTGAGCGTCGAGTTATGATCGCTCCCTGATCCGCATGAAGTTACTTTTTGATGAAAACTTGTCCCCCAAGTTGCCGAATCGTTTGATTGATCTTTTTCCAAACTCGCTTCATGTTCGAGATGTGGGCATGAAAGCAACAATCGATCCGATTGTTTGGGATTATGCAAAAGACAATGATTTGATGATTGTCTCAAAAGATGCAGACATGCATGACCTGAGCTTATTATTTGGGAATCCCCCAAAAGTGATTTGGCTTCGTCTAGGCAACTGTTCAACTTGCGATGTTGAACAGTTGCCTAGACGAGACTTTAACGCAATCAAATCATTCTATGAAGATCAGAACTTATCGCTGCTCGCTCTATCGTAATGCTTCATTGAGAAAGCAGCACGTTACAAGCTGACGAAATTCGCTGGATCTTGATCGCGTCGATGTCTACTAGGAATGGGCGTACCCTGTTGATTGCCGACTAATGCCGCCGTTTTTTCTAATGCAGTTCTCAATCGTTTTGCAGCATAAATCGACATATCGCGCGGAACACTAATGCGATCGCGCAAATATCTCAAAGCCACATCTGACCCAGCAGGCGGCGTACAAATTTCACCCGTCATCATGAAGGTCAACGCACAACGCAGCGCTTCATCCATTAAGCGATCGTCTGCCGGATTGACGCGAATAATGTTCTGATGATGCTTCACCACCCGATGTAATGCCTCCGCACGAGACGTTTCAGGCTCTGGGTAAGTCACATCCGGTAAACCGTCCCATGCTCCGCGATCGACGCGGGACTGATTGATCTGAGTCTGAGGATCTTGATTCTCATGGCACCCACCCATTTGCGGCGGTAGATCATGCGCATGCGTATGGAAATCGCTTTGAGTCCCGCGATAGGTCGATCGAGTTTCCATCGCATCAAACCAAGCCGACATGCGCGGATTCTCTTCTCGCATCGAATAGCCTTTGTAGTAATAAAGACTGGCATTCATCCGTTCTACATAAGGTGTGAAGACCACATCGACAATGCCGAAGTCTTCTAAGAAATACGGCCCAGGCATTTGACTCAATGCTGCTTCAACCTGAGCCATAATCCGCACAAACTGCTCCCGATTGCGCTGGTCTTCCCGGGCTGAATTCGCCGGATAACAGAGCCACGCACACCAGGCGCGAAACAACAACCGCTCCAAACGCCGCAGAGGAACAACCTTAGGATCATTCATACTCCAACCCAAGGCACCGAATTCTCGCTCTAGCGCCATGAGAATATCATCGCTTTCAGTAATGATCCGCCCGTCTAGCTCGATCGCAGGTAGCATACCCGAAGGCACTTTCCGCTTATACCAACTCTCCTTTTCCCCATAGCAAAACATCGTCACTTTCTCGATTCGATAGGGGATTTGCTTCTCTTCGAGCCAGAGCCAGACTTTCTGACAATAGGGACACCACGCATGATGATCGCGATATAGCGTCACTCTGACATCTGATTCGGACTTGCCAAACAGACGCAATCGAGACTGAGCATTGGTATTGCCATTGACTCGATCGATCTGAAAATCTGTCAGAGCTTCCAGTTCTTCCCAACTAAGAGCAGCCATAGTTATTTTAGAAATTCCACCAGTTGATTCAGTTTGTCCCAAGCCGCACCAGAAGCAATGACCTCTTTTGCGCGATCGACGCCTTGCTGATAGGAATCCACGGCTTGCCCGACGCGGAGCGCTAATGCAGCATTTAACGCCACAGCTTCTTGTTGGGCTTGCGTCCCTTTTCCTTGTAGCACTGATTTGAGAATTTCGGAGTTCTCATCCACATCTCCACCGCGCAATGACTCAATCGCAGCTTTCTGTAAACCAAATTCCTGCGGGTCAATGCTCGTCAGTTCAACCTGTCCCTGATTGAGAACTGCCATATCGGTTAAGTCTCCGAGTCCTGCTTCGTCGAGTTTTTCTCGACCGTGAAGCACGATCGCAGATTCTTTCCCTAACATTTTCAAAGCTTCCGCGATCGGTTCGAGTAACGTCGCATTAAACACACCAATGACCTGTCCTGTCGGCTGCATCGGATTAACTAGAGGTCCTAGCAGGTTGAACACCGTTCGGACTTTCAGCATTCGTCGCATCGGAGCGACCACTTTCAGCGCAGGATGCCAACCGGGAGCAAAAAGAAACGTAATACCGACTTCAGAAATTGCTGCTTGAATCTGATCCGGCGATGCTGCCAAATTGACACCTAACGCTTCTAGAACATCTGCCGAGCCGACTCGACTTGATGCCGATCGATTGCCATGTTTTGCCACACGCAGCCCTGCTGCCGCCGCCACAAACGCAACTGCCGTCGAAATATTAAACGTTGAAGCCCCATCTCCCCCCGTTCCGCAAGTATCAATCACAGGGAAAGCCAGGCGATCGCTCACGTGTGCCTGAGACTGCAAAACCGTTGCCATCCCCGCCAATTCTGCGGCTGAGACCCCCTTCGACTGTAATGCAGCTAAAATCGCACCCGATAGAACGGGCGGAATCTGATCATTGAGCCAGCCCTGCATGAGGGTTGAAGCTTGTTCGATCGATAAAGAATCTCGATCGAGAATTTGCTGAAGCAGTTCTGACCATTGATTAGTCTCTATTGTCGGGGAAATCATAGAAAATATAGGGCGAAATAGCGCTTTAAAATAATCTCATGCATCGGATTTCTTGCGGATTTTTCACCCAAATTGTGGAAATTACATGAAGTAATGGGCAAATGGAGCAAGATTCGATCAATCCTTGATACGGTGGAGATGCGGATTATTTATCCGCCAAATCAAGTAGCAATTTTTTCGCGACTTGTGCTGAGAAGGGTATCAGGTCATCTCCATTGCATTATTAGCATTCAGCTTGCAAAGGAAAGGGTGTTTGTTTGTGCAGATTCAGAATCAATTCAATCCCTCGCTGAATTTAGTCGTCCAGCCGGGAGATCGAGAAACGCATTTAGCATTGTATCAATTGGGGTTTCAGAAAGTTGCAGCTTTGCCGCAACTGCTCTATCGTGCAGTCAGCGAATTTGAACTCTCTGCGCTCTTTGTTGGGCTTTGCCAGCGAGTTTCTGAGATTGGTCAAGCGATGTCACGCTATGTTCTGACGCGATCGCCGTTAGATGCTCAACATTTGCTACATGAATTTCTGAAAGCCCAGCCGCTGCACCAAATGACAAAGCTGGTCAAACACGCCTGGTTTTTCCAAGTTCTGGCAAAGCAACAATTATTTTTTAATTACCAGCCGATTTTTGATCTCGATTCGCGTCGGGTGGTCGCACATGAATGTTTAGCCAGAGCGCGCAATGCTCAAGGGCAACAGTTCAATGGACAGCAATTGATCGATGCAGCGCTGTCGATGAACTTGACGCGCGAATTTGATAATTTGGCACGATCGATTTGCTTAACAGCCCTAGCGGAATGGAATCAGTCTGATCGTCCCATCTTTTTTATTAACGTCTTACCGAATGCGATCGCACATAATCCCGAATCGTTAGAACAGAATTTTCAGCAGATTCTCGATTTAGGGCTGCATCCAGGGCAAATCGTATTTGAACTGACAGAAGTTGAAGCGTTGACCCATCATCCCAATCTGCATAAAGTCATTCACCAAATTCGGGCGAATGGGTTCGGATTAGCACTCGATGATTTGGGAAGTAATGTTGCGCTCGATCATTACTGTACCGAGTTGCGACCAGATGTGATTAAGCTCGATCGTCGAATTGTCCACGGCTGTAGCCGATACGAAATGAAGCAAGTCATGGTCAAGAGCTTTGTTCAAGCTGCCCAAGAGCTTGAAATTACGGTCTTGGCGGAAGGGTTAGAAACCCTAGAAGACATCGAATTTTGTCGATCGATTGGAGTCAACCTCGGTCAAGGCTTCGGCTTGGGTATGCCCGGTCAAACTCCGATCGGCGCAACGCCTGAAAAAGTTGTCTGCTAAAACTTGCTTTCCTGAGATGAGACTTTTCTCTAAGTTTGATTTCTCATCGAGTTAGAGAAGTAAGGTGCAGAGCCATCTTGAACGTGGAAGTTACTCATGGTTCATTAGATTGACAGAATTGAGTTCTAAGGTTCCGTAGCATTTGGCTCGTCCCTTGATCGATCGCACTTTGTACCAGTTGAGGAATCAAGGTTGTGATAGGCAAATCGGGGAAGGTTGGACTGCTTGAAGCGTCAACATAGCGATCTCCATCAAGAACACTAATTTTTAGAGTCTGTTTACGGTAGACCCAGATTTCAGGAACTTTCATGGCTTGGTAGGCGCTGACTGTTGTTAGCGAGGTGACATCAGACTCGATGGCAAGGTCGGGCGGGGGATAGATGTCTAGATCGAGGTCAGTACAGCCTTGGACTCGGTGAGCATTTTGAATGTAGAAACAAGTATCAGGCTCAATGCCAGCGACTTCAGGACGTTTAAGGGTTGTGGAACCAAAATCTTCCCAGTCACGCCCCTGTAATTCGAGAATGACGGTCAGAATATGCGCAATAATTCGGTGAGGACGTTCGTGGCGGGCCAGTGGAGACATGATTTCTAGTGTGCCTTGATAGTATGCAATGCGCGTGTTTCGCTTTTCACCTAAGTCAGCGAGAAGCGTTTCAAAGTCTTGCCATGAAACGTTATGAATGCTGACGGTGCTGCCAGGAGCAAGTTGAATCGCCTTGATTGGAATAGTAAGCGTCATGATGTCAACCTATTTTCTAGAGTGAGAAATGCTATTTGTAAGGAGCAGTTAACAGAGTGGCTTGGTTGAGTCAGCGAGAAAAGAAGCGATTACCGGAATTAAGCCGAATGCCGAAGTTTTGGTACAGATTGATGAGTGTCAGAGTACAGGCGCTCGTAGGCATAATTTTTGCACAGTTAAAGAGGGATGATCGTGATCATCTAGAAGCACTATTTTCTGGATATCTATGAAAGGAACGAAAATCCCCGCGCATTTTAGACAAAGCGAAATACGCGGGGATTTTCTCTAATTTTCTAACCTGGTGTGAGATGGGGTGTAATATCCAGAGCTGAGCGAAGTCGAATCCTAAATCTAACGAAGAATCTGTTTTGAGAAATACCCACTTAAGCTAAGCGGCGTTTCATCAATGGCTGAACACTGATCAGCGCGATCGCGCAAAGTCCAACCAAAATCAGCAAGGCTCCACCCAAAGTCACATTGCCAAACGGAGCGTGCATGATCACACTGCCGAGATTCCAGTCTGGATGCAAATAGAGATAGCGAATCGGCTCGATCGCATAACTCAATGGATTCAAAGTTGCGACAACTTGCAACCAAGTCGGCATAAACGACAACGGAACTAACGCAGTACTTGCAAACAGTAACGGTAAATTCGTGACAAAAATCACCGCAAGTAATTCAATATGTCCCGGCAACGCAAACGCCAATCCTAAACTCAATGCTGTGACTGCAACAACTAACAGCAACACGATCAAAGCGACTAACGCAAGCCCGAGCGCACTCGGCAATCCTGAGCCTAAAAATGCGCTCATCGCAATAATCGCCGCAGTCTGAATCAAACTCAAAGTCGTGATGAAAATTGCAGAAGCCATCACAATCGAGAACCGAGAAGCCAATGGTGCGACGAGTAACCGATTGAGAAATCCAAATTCTCGATCGAACATCACTGGAAGTCCGGCATTCAGCGCTCCTCCAAATGCTGTAAATACAATCACGCCCGCGCCGAGGAACTGTCCATAATTCACCTGATTGCCAAACAATCCTTGCGGCGCATTCTGAAACAGTGCTCCAAATAAAATCAACCACATCAACGGTTGAACAATACCCGCAACCAAAGTAGAAGGGCGGCGTTGCAGTTGAATAAACAAGCGGCGCGTCATCGCCAATGTTTCTTGGAGAAACTCTCCCAACAAATTCGGTTGAGTGATCGCGATTTGCTGCTCTGACGCAGGTTTTGAAGGAGTAATCGTTGTGCTCATAATTGACTACCTCATGCTTTGTTTACGTTCTGCTTTTGGATCTCGGCTTGCGGCTGCCGCAAGTTCCGCATCCATTAAAGTTCGACCCGTTGCTGCAAGATAGACATCATCCAAACTCGGACGAGCCTGAGCAATGCCAAAGGTCGGTAACCCCGCTTGCTGAAGCGCTTGCTGCACCGTCATCAGTGCATCACTATTGGGCGCAACAACGAGATTTAACGAATTCCCCTGTGCCTCATTAATAATCACTTCTTGAACGACCGGAATTGATTCTAATAAAGACTTTGCCTTTTCTGCTTCATCAAGCGGAGAGAACTCTCGAATTCGTAGCGTAATGCGATCGCCTCCCACTTGATCTTTCAACTCCGAAGGCGTTCCCGATGCAATCACCACTCCGCGATCGATAATCGCTACGCGATCGGCAAGTGCATCAATCTCTTCTAAATAATGGCTCGTAATTAAAACGGTCGTGCCTTGCTCGCGTAACTGGCGCAGGAAATTCCAAACGACCACTCGGCTTTCAATATCTAATCCAACCGTGGGTTCATCCAGAACCAGTACGTCTGGTTGATGAAGCAATCCCGCCGCTAGATCGAGCCGTTTTTTCAAGCCTCCAGAATAAGTACCGCTCTTTTTATCCGCCCATTCGTTGAGTCCTAATAAATTGAGAACCTCGGCAATTCGTTCCTGAATCGATTGCTTTGGCAAATGGTAAAGGGCGGCTTGCAGTTCGAGCAGTTCGCGACCCGTGAGAACTTTATCGATCGCGACTTCTTGCGCCACGTAGCCCAGTTTTTGACGCGCAGCCCGGGGATTGTCGATCGCGCTAATTCCCGACACTTCGATTTTTCCCGCATCCGGTTCCGTCAACGTACACAAACACCGCAACGTCGTTGTTTTCCCGGCTCCATTTGGCCCTAAAAGACCAAAAATCTCACCAGATTGAATCTCTAGCGAAACCTCTTTCACGGCTTCAACTGAGCCGTAGCGCTTCTGTAATTTCTCAATTCGTACCGCAGAAGTCATACCACCGCTCCTAGATTTGTATCAAAACATGAAGACTTCTCCTCCCTATTCTAAGAACTGTATGCCTTGATTTCTGATGAATTGGCGATATTTATGAAAAATGCAGCATTGATTTCGCCAGATTAGAAAAATGTAAATAAATATAAAGAGAATTGTTAACTTTGATGTAGACTAATGGTTAGTGAGGAAACAGAGCGACCCAAGTGTTCTGAGTGACACTTCCCACTGAATTCACTCCAATATTGCAGGTATTCTTATGGCGATTACGATTGACTCAGCGCGTAGTATTTTCCCCAACACTCTCGCAGCCGATGCTGTACCTGCCCTCACTGCTCGATTCAATCAATTGAGTGCAGAAGACCAGCTCGCCTGGACATGGTTTGCCTTCCTCGAAATGGGCAAGACGATCACGATCGCGGCTCCCGGCGCTGCAAGCATGCAATTTGCAGAATCGACCCTAGCGCAAATCAAGAGAATGCCGTTTTCTGAGCAAACTCAGGTCATGTGTGACTTAGCAAACAATGCCGACACGCCGATTTGCCGTACCTACTCCACCTGGTCGGCAAACATCAAACTTGGTTTCTGGTATCAGCTTGGACAATGGATGGAGCAAGGCATCGTCGCCCCCATTCCAACCGGATACACCTTATCTGCCAACGCTTCTGCGGTGCTGCAATCCTTGAGAGGTCTAGATCAAGGTCAGCAAATTACTGTGTTGCGTAATTCAGTCGTCAACATGGGCTACGACGTCAATAAACTGGGCAGCTACAACCGAGTTTCTGAACCCGTCGTCGCTCCAAAAGCAGAAGCTCAGCGTACTCAAGTCAAGATTGAAGGTATCGACAATCAGACCGTGACGCAGTACATGAACAACATGAACGCCAACGATTTCGATGCGCTGATCCAACTCTTTAGTGAAGATGGCGCACTGCAAGCTCCTTTCCAAAAACCGATCGTTGGAAAAGAAGGAGTGATGCGCTTCTTTCGTGAAGAATGCCAGAACCTCAACTTGATGCCCGAACGCGGCGTTTCTGAACCCGCAGAAGATGGCTATACCCAAATCAAAGTCACTGGAAAAGTTCAAACACCTTGGTTTGGTGCAGCAGTTGGGATGAATATGGCGTGGAGATTCCTGCTCAATCCTGAAGGTAAAATTTTCTTTGTTGCGATCGACCTGCTCGCTTCGCCGAAAGAACTTTTAAATCTAATGCGATAAGCATAAATTTGCGATCGTAAATTCTCAAAGAATGGATGTTCTGAATCTTAGGAGCGTCCATTCATTTATATATTGGCAGACTGTGATGTGAGTAAACGAAGCAAGTGAGCGAAATTCATTGGACTCAGACCGAACAAGAGATTTCTCGATCTGCATTCGATCGAGCGTATCAACGAGAGATTCAGGCGCTCATGCAAGACGTTGCTGAACGAGCCAATCAGGTCTCAGAAGTCAGCGATCTGTGGCAATTCCACGATTTTTTGAGCGCCAGACGGCACGAAATCGACGGGAAATATGACTATCGTGACTCGGTTTTGATTTTTGTGTTTGCCCAACTCGTCCGCGAAAAGTGGTTGGATCTCAATGAACTCAAAGGATTGGCAGCCGATAAACTTGCCAAAATTTCAGCCTTGGTCAGAATGGGCTGATTTTTTAGGGCTTATCTTGAATTGAAAGATTAGATTAAGCCCTATCTTTACTTTATAAAGTTGGGCGGGAAACCTAAGAGTGTTCCTCTATCTAAATTCGCCCCAACATGTTTAACGCCACAGAACTTCTCATTGATGACTTTGTTCGCCAACTGAAAGAAGGCTATCACCGAACCTATGGCGGCTGGAAATCAGATTACGAAGACATTATTGGTTGGGTTGGGTCGATGGCGATGGAAAATATTGCCAACAGTGACGCGCTCTATCACAACGTTGAACATTCGATTTTAGTCACCCTGGTGGGTCAAGAGATCTTACGAGGACGGCATATTCGAGATGGCGGGGTGTCGTGTGAGGACTGGCTGCACTTTATTGTTTCGCTCGTTTGCCACGATATCGGGTATGTCCGAGGCGTTTGCCGCCAAGATAAGACCGGGCTATATGCCACAGGTCGTGATGGCGCGATGGTTTCAGTACCGCCTGGCTCATCTGATGCCGCCATGACTCCGTATCATGTCGATCGCGCTAAACTCTTCATTGACGAACGATTTGGTGGTCATAAACTCATCGATGTCGAAGTGGTCAAACGTAATATTGAACTGACCCGCTTCCCCGTTCCTGCGGCTGAAGACCATCAAGACACGAGTAATTATCCAGGACTGGTGCGCGCTTCTGATCTGATTGGACAACTCAGCGATCCGCGTTATCTGAAGAAAATCAGCGCACTCTATTACGAATTCGAGGAAACTGGGGTGAACAAAGCTTTAGGCTATCGCCATCCAGGAGATCTGCGAAAAAATTATCCAAAATTCTATTGGCAGGGTGTTTATCCCTATGTCAAACAGGCGCTCTACTATCTTTCCTTAACTCAACAAGGCAAGCAAATCGTTGCCAATCTCTACTCAAACGTGTTTGTCGTCGAGCATGAACCGTCCGACGAATATTGCACATAAAATCGTTGAGGAAAAAGGCTGTCTCGTTGAATTGAACAGCGGAATGACTCGATTAACGGCAAAATTGAGGAGTACTCGATCGCGCTGTTTGCCGTATGGATCGTTTTTTCTCTCCGATTCAACAATTTCTCATCACCTGGCTGTTAATTCTCGTCTCGGGGTGGCTGACGCTCAATGCACTCACTTACTTTGGAGAGTTAATTAGTGTACTCGTCACAGCAGGATTAATCGCCTTCTTGCTCAATTATCCGGTGGCAAGATTGAGAAAATTCATGCCCAAGGCGTTAGCAGCTGGAGTGGTTTATCTATTTGCAGGGTTGATTTTAACGGTAGTTGCTGTAACGATCGCGCCGCCTATTATTCAACAGACTCAACAACTGACGGCAAATTTACCGAATCTGATTGCATCGGGACAGCAACAACTCCAAGACTTTCAAACGTGGGGAGAATCTCGGCATTTAGGCTTTGATCTCTCGTTTTTAGAACAACAACTCTCGGTTCAATTACAAGGGCAGGCAAAAACGATCGCATCGACCGGAATCGGATTGGTTCTGAACACCTTTAATTGGGTCTTGGATCTGATCCTGATTCTGGTGATTTCGTTCTATTTAGTCCTAGACGGAGCAAAGATTTGGGGCGGGATCACAGGCATCTTTTCTCAGCCGATTCAGGAGAGTTTAACGAATTCGATGCGGGATAGTTTGCAGCGATTTGCCTCAGGACAATTGCTGTTAGGGCTGTTTATGGCGATCGCGCTTTCATTGGCGTTCTGGTGGTTAAAAGTTCCATTCTTTCTCGTGTTTGCGGTGTTTATTGGGGTGATGGAAGTGATCCCATTTATTGGGGCATCGCTAGGAATTGCCACGGTTGGGATTTTAGTGGCATTTATTGATTGGTGGATGGCGATCGAAGTATTAGGAACCGCGATCGCGATTCAGCAAGTCAAAGATAATGCGATCGCGCCTCGGATTTTGGGCGGGCTGACAGGATTGAGTCCCGTGATTATTCTCACGTCTTTGCTAGTGGGTGCTAGAGTAGCAGGACTATTAGGCGTGATTCTGGCAATTCCCTTGACCAGTGTCGTGAAAACGATCGTCGAAATCCTGATGAATCCTGACCTCCCGCCGCAAGCTGGATCAATTTTCTCGGAAGCTGTGGAAAATAGTATTCTGGAACCCATGCTTTCGGTTGATCCCGATATCGAACCGAATGTTACTGTGATCGTCAAAGATTCGCATTAATCCTTTATTTCTTCTGACCTATGGACTGGTGGCAAAAGCTCAAACGCAATCCGTTAGCTAAGTTTGGAGCAATCTTACTAGCGTTATTCTATGTTGCCGTGATTGCGGCAGAATTCGTTGCTCCTTATAGCCCCTGTGATACGGCTTCCATTACCAGTGGAGCCTGTAAACCACAAACGGATGGCGCATTGTTACCGCCCACTCAGATTTATTGGACGGATCAAAATAATCAATTCATTGGACCTCATGTTTACCCAACCACTCAAGGTCCCATTGATGTGAATACGGGCGATCGCGAATTGCAAGTTGATCGATCGAAACCTTCGCCGCTCAGACTCTTCGTACAAGGCGAACCGTATCGATTGTTCCAAATTCGCTTACCGTTACCAACGAACTTCTCACTCAGCGATCCCAAGTTTGAAGAAATCGAACTTTTTTCTGGAATTCCAGGCAATCTGCATCTGTTTGGCACGGCAGGGGAGGGCAAATTTAATCTTCTGGGAACTGATGAGCAAGCGCGCGACCTGTTTAGTCGGCTCCTTTACGGTGGTCGGATTAGTCTCAGTATTGGACTCGTCGGGATCGCGTTGTCTTTCCCGATCGGGATGCTCGTTGGTGGCATTTCAGGCTATGTCGGAGGTTGGGTCGATGCGGTGCTGATGCGGATTGTAGAAGTGTTGATGACGATCCCAAGCATCTACTTACTTGTTGCATTAGCCGCAGTCCTTCCACCGGGCTTAAGTAGCGCACAACGATTTCTACTGATCGTCTTTATTACCTCGTTTATCAGTTGGGCAGGATTAGCACGGGTGATTCGGGGGCAAGTGTTATCGATCAAAGAACGAGAATTTGTTCAAGCCTCACGCGCCATGGGTGGAAAGTCACTCTACATCATCACTCGACACGTTTTACCTCAGACCGCAACCTATGTGATTATTTCAGCGACGTTGCAAGTCCCCAGTTTTATCATTGCAGAATCGGTTCTGAGCTTGATTGGGCTTGGCATTCAGCAGCCCGATCCCTCTTGGGGAAATATGTTGTCGCTCGCCACGAATGCCTCGATTCTGGTCCTGCAACCCTGGTTAGTGTGGCCGCCCGCTATTTTGATCGTGTTGACGGTTTTGGCGTTTAACCTACTCGGCGATGGCTTGCGGGATGCGCTCGATCCGCGCAGTTTGCAGCGGTAGAAAAAGGGGTGATCAAAATTGGAAAACCCTTTAGACTGAGGAAACGCTAATAGAAACTTTCAAATGGCACAAGCAAAATTAGGCGATACAGTTCGAGTTCACTACACGGGAAAACTCGACGATGGGACAGTGTTTGACTCTTCTGTCAACGCTGATCCGCTAGAATTCACATTGGGCGCAGGGAATGTTATTCCTGGATTTGAGAATGCAGTGATGGGGATGAGTCCAGGCGATTCCAAAACGGAAATCATTCCGGCAGATCAAGCGTACGGCGCTTATCAAGAAGCCATGGTTTTAGTCGTTGAGCGTGCTCAAATGCCGCCAGACCTACAGCCGGAGGTCGGACAACAGTTGGAAATTCGACAGCCAACTGGACAATCGATTCCAGTCGTAATTACGGACGTATCTGATGCTGATGTCACCCTGGATGCAAATCATCCGCTCGCTGGAGAAGATTTAACATTTGATATACAACTAGTCGAAATTGGTTAATAAAACTAATCAGTTGTCGAAAAAAGGTCTTGTGGGCAAAAGTTTATGTTCACAAGACCTTTTTATTTGTCAAAATTCCGTAATCCAAGCGAAAACATGTGAAGTTTTCTTGTGATCCGGATTAGTCCGTGTCTGAGAGAAATCTAAACCAGGATCGTTTGAATCCTGAGCCATATTACCTAATTTGCCGAAGGGTGCAAGCAGTAAGGCTTTCCGCGACTTCTTCTCAGAATTGGCGGTTTCAGGATTTGACAACTTCTTGTAACACATGGTTTCTATCTATGAAGAACCCTTTTAGGTTGTTAAAAAACTGTTATGCGTAAGGGACTGCTGCACAAACCGGTTAACCTCTTCGGTCCGATTCTGGACAAAATTCTTTTGACCCATTTTGTGGTAATTGGGCTACCAACGGTGCTCTACTACTACATTCTGGAGAATGGTTGGAATTTGTCGTTTCTCCATGTTTTGATTCCGATTTTGTATTTTGTTACGTCGATCGTTGTGATCGGTGAGGCAGTTTCGACGGCAATTACATATCGTCGCGGTCGCCCCGCCAAGATGCCGAAGTTCGGGATGGTGCAGCGCTTTATGCGATCGCCGAGAACTCAACCGCTTTATCCGCTGTTGAGATCGCCGGGCGCGGTTCCCAAGTGTTCGCTGATTGTTGCAGCCTATTTGCCCAATGAGCAGCATATTATTACCAATACGCTAGATCACATTCTCAGCACGATGGAACGCCCGGAAGGGGGATTAGAAGTGATTCTGGCGTACAACCGCCCAGAACGCTTACCTGTCGAAGATCGATTAGAACGGATGGCAGAAGAACATCCGGAGTTGAAATTGCTCTGTGTTGAAGGCAGTCGATCGAAAGCGCAAAACATTAATGCAGCCTTAGAAATCGTCACGGGCGAAGTGACTGGAATCTTGGACGCAGACCATCACCCGAATCCAGACAGCTTTACTCGCGCTTGGCGTTGGTTATCGAATTATCGCTACAGCGCGGTACAAGGACGAAATGTGATTCGCAACCAAGATGTGAACTTCATGACGCGCATGATTGCGGTGGAGTTTGAGTGTATTTATGGGGTGAGTCATCCGGCGAAGTCACTTTTAGTCGATACAGGCGTGTTCTGTGGGGCAAACGGATATTGGCGGACTGAGGTACTAAAGAAGATTGGCTTCTCGTCGAAGATGTTGACTGAAGACATCGATGCGAGTTTTAGAACCCTGTTGAGCGGACATAATATCGTCCATGATCCGACGATCGTGGTGACCGAACTTGCGCCTGTGGATGTGCGATCGTTCTGGTTCCAGCGCAAGCGGTGGGCACAAGGTTGGCTAGAAGTAACGTTGAAATATCAAGGCACGATTGCGCGATCGCTAAGACTCGATAACTGGCAAAAGTTTTATTGGACGTTGCTTTTGGTCTACAGTGCGGGATTCCATTTTGTCGCCCTGCAAGCGTTTCCAATTACATTGAGTCTGACCTTAGCGGGAGAGAATGCACCGGATATTGCACCGGAATATATCTGGACAATGACAGCATTGACTTTGGCAAGTGGTCCGTTACAAGCTTTGGCAGCTTGGCTTGTACGAACTGATGCAGTCAAGCAGTCTGGACGAGATTTCTTGGTCTATTGCTTTTTTATTCCGTTCTACTGTGTGTTTAAGAGTGTGATTGCGATTACGGCAATTTATGACCACATTGTTGGCAATACCGAATGGATTGTGACTCGTCGATCGACGGATGCTTTGCCGGAAGCGAAGTAGCAAGATTTCGACTTAGAAAAGCTCCAAGTCTTTAGAAAGCTTGGAGCTTTTTTAGTTTGAAAGTCATAGTGGGAGAGATGAGGAACAATACGGCTCTCACTCATCTTCTTAGCGCTTCTGCTCCATTTGCCAACTGAGAAGAATGACGGGAATTAAGCCAACCAGTACGATCGCTAAAGCTGATCCAGAGGCTTCCGTGAGTCGCTCATCAGACGCAAGGTTAAATACATGCACTGCTAACGTGTCAAAGTTAAACGGACGAATGATCAGCGTTGCAGACAATTCTTTCATTACATCGACAAAAACGAGAATTGCTGCTGCCAAAACTCCCTTCCATAACAGCGGCACATGGACTCGGAATAAAGTATTCGTCGCGCCAAATCCGAGACTACGAGACGCATCATCCAAACTCGGTTTAATGTTTGCCAAACTCGCATCGATACTGTTAAACGACAAGGCAAGAAATCGAACTAAATAAGCAAACACCAGCGCAAACATCGTTCCACTCAGCAATAAGCCCGTTGAATAATTGAACGTCGATCGCATCCAGCCATCGATCGCATTATCAAACAATCCCAACGGAACTAAAATCCCAACAGCAATCACAGAACCGGGGATAGCGTAACCCATTGAAGCAATGTAAGTCGCCCCTCGCATCATCAGGGAGCGATCTAAACGCAACCCATACGCCAAGATAATTCCCACTACGATCGCAACCAAGGCTGCAATCCCGGACACAGTTAAACTATTCGTTGCAAAGCCCCAAAATCTCTGATCAAAAGCATCTTCCCAATTTTCTAACGTCATATTGAGCAGCACACCTGCCGGAATCAAAAAGCCGAGGAATAGAGGAATGATACAAAATACAATCGCGACGATCGCACGTATACCCCGAAGCTGATATTTTTGAACAGGCGATGAATTGGAAGATTGATAGTACTGGACTCGTCCTCTTGAAAGTTGTTCTAACCAGATCAAGACAAAAATAAATATCAATAAAAATGCAGCTAATTGAGTTGCTGCAAGCCGTTCGCCCATACCAAACCAAGTGCGATAGATTCCAGTCGTGAACGTGCTGACCTCAAAAAACTGAACGGTTGCATAGTCATTTAAAGTTTCCATCAGAGCTAAAGATAACCCTGCTACGATCGCGGGACGTGCCAAAGGGAAAGCCACTTTTCTAAAACTCTGCCACGGGCTACAGCCTAAGCTACGACTGGCTTCTAAAGTACAGACAGACTGAGATAAAAACGCCGATCGCGCTAACAAATAGACATAGGGATACAGCACCAAAATCAGCATCACTGCTGCACCCCAAAGCGATCGCACATTCGGAAACCAATACTCTTGTGCCGTTTTCCAGCCAAACCACGATCGCAACGTCGTTTGCACAATCCCGAAGTATTCGAGCAAATCCGTATAGGTATACGCCAAAATATAAGCTGGAGCAGCCAGCGGCAACAGTAATGCCCAAGTTAAAATTCTACTTCCTGGAAATCGGCACATTGTCACCAGCCAAGCTGTGCCCGTTCCAATGATCGTGACACCTAGCGCCACCGCAAGCATTAAATAGAGCGAATTCGTGATGTAAGTGGTCAGAACTGTGCTTGCAAGATGTTGCCAAACTGATCTGGCATCTGCAAATAATCCGCTCAATACAGCAAAGATTGGGAATGCAATTAAAACTGCGATCGCAATTACAACGATCGTCCATGCACTCAATCTAGAACGTCGAGTCTCTCTCGCCCGCGAAATTTGCATATGCTCTCAAGAAATCTTGTAAAACTACTTTACTAGGGCTTCAAAATTGTTGATGATTAGTCTCAATAAGTTTGCCGCTATAAGAACTCTAATGCTTGACTCGATCATTTTGCAATTAGACCAGGTTTCAAAGCGATTTTCCGCTACGCCTGTTGTAGATGCCGTTTCGCTAAAGCTGCGAAGAGGTGAGTTATTAAGCCTACTGGGGGCATCGGGCTGTGGAAAGACTACATTATTGAGACTGATTGCAGGATTTGAGCGACCTGAATCTGGAACCATCGAATTGTCAGGTCAGCAAGTTGCAGGTGGGAAATACTGGCAAGCTCCTGAACAGCGAGATATTGGCATGGTCTTTCAGGACTATGCGCTGTTTCCGCATTTGAATGTGGCAGAAAATGTGGGATTTGGCTTAAAAAAATCTCGACGCAAGCGATCGGGTTATCCCGCTCAGCAAGCAAAAGAAATGGTCTCGGCTGCGATCGCGCAAGTCGGCTTATCGGGGTTAGAAAAACGCTATCCGCACGAACTCTCCGGTGGACAACAGCAAAGAGTTGCATTAGCGCGAGCATTAGCGCCTCAGCCTGCTTTGATTCTGCTCGATGAGCCGTTGAGTAACTTGGATGTGCAAGTGCGATCGCATCTCCGACAAGAAATTCGCACCATTCTCAAAACCACTGGAACAACTGCAATTTTTGTCACGCACGATCAAGAAGAAGCGTTGTCCATTTCGGATCGAGTTGCCGTGATGAATCAAGGCAAATTAGAACAGTTAGCAACTCCTGAGACGCTTTACGACGAGCCTGCAACCCGGTTCGTTGCAGAATTTGTGACTCAAGGAAATTTCTTACCTGCGACTTATAGTGGTACAGGTTGGAAAACTGCGATCGGAACATTAATGGTGGAAGATTCTGGAGAATTTGCCCATCAAGCTGATGTGATGATTCGACAGCAAGACATTAAGTTAGAACCTGCTCCAGCGGGATCGATTGTGATTGTCGATCGTCAATTTTTAGGGCGTGAGCATCGATACTGTATTCAAACTAGCTCAGGGACTCGCCTGAAAGTCCTGAGCGCTGTGAAGCCTGCGTTAGACATTGGCACACGAGTGCGCGTCAAAGTGAATTTATCTGGGGTGCGATTGTTTGAACCGACTAGGGATTCACAGCTTGAGAGTGCAGCGCATTGAAATTCTTGCGCCATTGTGCTCGCTGTTGCGGAGTTAAAACAGTGGTCACAACCTGGCTATAGTCTTTCAACGGCTGCGATAAAGTTTGATCGACTTTGCCCGTTTGGATCTGTTTCAGCAATTCTGGATTGGCTTGCAGTTCTTTGACGATTTCAGCTTGCATTTCACGTCGAGCTTGCTGGATTTGAGCCGACTGATCTGGGGTGAGTTGAACGCCTTTGAATTCAGCTTTGAGCGATTCAGTCTGTTTTTTGACTTCACCTGAAACCGTTTCTTCTAAAGCATCGATCACGATTTGCTTCACGTACTGCCGCTGCTCGTCAGTTTTCTGCTTGATAAAATTCCCGATCGCGCTTTTGGATGCTTCTACTTTCGCATCCGCTTGACCCGACAGTTGCTTCAAAAATTGTCCGGCCATCGATTGATCAAGCTGAGTGGCAATTTCTTGCGATCGACTTTGCTGCGGAGCTTGCTGAATCGGTTTTTGAGCAACTTTTTGCACAACCACGGGTTCAGGTTGTGCAGGCGGAGTCTGAAAAGATGATATGTCAGACGGCGATTGATTCAGTGCGACTAAAGCGCCCACACCTCCTGCGACCATCAATGCCAACGAGATTAACACCCTAGCTTTATTCGGATTCATTGCTTTTCCTCAACCTCTTAATAGACAAGTAGGTCTAATTTAGGATTCACCTAAATCACACCACTCTCCAGGTTGAGGCTGAAAAACTTTACCAAGGGATCTGTGTCCCATCCCAGGAGAAAAACTCGCCACTCTGATGATTCTCCAGTTGATCAATCACGTCGAGCAGTTGCCGAACGGTACGATCGACCGAAAATAATTTCTCTGGCGGCACAGACTTCTGAAACGGCTTAGATAGTCTTGTATCCGTTGTCCCTGGATGCAGGTTCACCACAATTGCATTCGGACAAGTCCGCTTATATTCGATCGCAGTTGTTCGCATGAACATATTCAACGCTGCTTTAGAAGCCCGGTAACCATACCAGCCCCCAAGCTGATTGTCTCCAATGCTGCCAACTTTTGCCGAAATCGTCGCTAAAACAGAGCGATCACGATGCTTTAACAACGGCTGCACATGCTTGGCTAACAAGACCGCGCCAATACTATTAATTTGAAAATACTTGAGAAGCTGATCCCCATTGAGATGTCGCAGACTTTTCTCTGGTTGCATCGCTCCGTCGTGTAAGACACCCACACAGTTGATGATGTAGTGCAATTCAGACGTTGCCGACTTAATTTTGGCGATCGTACGTTCGATTTGAGCCTCATCAGTGAGATCAAGTTGCAGCCGCTCTAGAGAAGGCGAATCAAGCTGAAAAAGATCGCAATCAGGACTGCGATAAGTCGCATAAACCCGATCCACTCGATCGAGCAATTGTCGGGCAAATTCCAGCCCAATTCCTTGACTCGCCCCTACAACTAGCGCTGCCTTACTCATCATCAGTTGTTTTTACAAAACTTTACATTGAGTATAACGCGGCGCTTACCACCCGTCTGACTCCTCGCCCTGCCAAACCTCCAAATCCAACTCATCCAAGTAACTCAAAGCCGCTTGAATATTGGTGTGATGTCCCTTTAGAACGAGATCAAACCAGCCGTCTCCACTCGCATTCGCGCCCAAAATCGCCGCAGCAATATTGATTGTTAACTGATACTGCGAGACGAGTTGCGAAATCACAGGCTCTTGATGGTAGTGCCGGGGAATGCGGATGCGAATACGCTGCTCAGTCGTCCGGTCAATGTTCGTACTCGTAGACATCATTTTTCTCCTAAATTGTTAAAGTACGGTAAGCCTATCGATTTATTGTACATTATTCCCATATGGAAGCGAAAGAGTTTGATGGCAGCGAATTAGCACTTTCTCGACAGAAAATTCGCTGCAAGATGTTGAATCATGTTACAAAGCCGCAAGATTTGCCGGAAAATTGTTGATTTTTATCAACTTTAAACCCTAGAAATTCAACCTGCCGCAAGATAGAAGATCCTGAATTGAAAGCTCTGGAGATACAGATCTGAGATCTTTATTAAGACCTGAAGGGGATCTCGGAAGTGTATTAGAGAATTTCAAAAGTACTAGAGATATCTTCATTGAAGCTCTAGTGAACACTCTCTCTGCCACTGTTAGGGTAATGATAATGACTAGATACGGACTGCCCGCGAAGCAAGGTTTGTATGATCCGCAGTTCGAGCATGATGCCTGTGGAGTTGGGTTCATTGTGCAGATGAAAGGACAACCATCTCACTCGATCGTGCAGCAAGCCTTAACGATTTTGGCGAATTTGGAACATCGGGGAGCATGTGGAGCTGAGACGAACACAGGAGACGGAGCAGGCATTCTAATGCAGGTTCCGCATGGCTTTTTTCAGAAAGTGACTGCGACATTGAACATTACTTTGCCCGATGCTGGACAGTACGGGGTCGGGATGGTTTATTCATCTCCCGATCGTGCTCAGCGCGAAGCAGGGCGGCGGATATTTGAGCAAGTCGTGGCAGAGGAAGGACAAAAAGTTCTCGGCTGGCGAGACGTTCCAACTGACAATTCGACCTTAGGGGAAACGGCAAAAGCCAGTGAACCCTTTATGCAGCAAGTCTTTATTCAACGCTCGGCGGATTTAGCAGATGATTTAGCATTTGAGCGGAAGCTGTATGTGATTCGGAAGCGATCGCATAGTGCCATTCGCCAAACTGGGATTGATCCGTTCTGGTATCCGGCTAGTCTTTCTTGCCGCACCTTGGTTTATAAAGGCATGTTGATGCCTTTGCAGGTGAAAGAGTACTATCCTGACTTGAGCGATCCCGATTTGCAAAGTGCTTTGGGATTAGTGCATTCTCGCTTTAGTACCAATACCTTCCCGAGTTGGGAGCGATCGCATCCTTACCGCTATATCGCTCACAATGGCGAAATTAATACCCTGCGCGGCAACATCAACTGGATGCACGCTCGGCAATCTTTGTTTGAATCTGATTTATTTGGCGACGATTTAAGAAAAGCACAGCCTGTTATTAACATTGACGGAAGTGATTCCACGATTTTTGATAATGCTTTGGAATTGCTGACACTATCCGGTCGATCGCTGCCTCATGCTGTGATGATGATGATCCCGGAACCTTGGACAGCCCATGAGTCGATGAGTCCTGAGCGCAAGGCGTTTTATAAGTATCATTCTTGCTTGATGGAACCTTGGGATGGGCCAGCTTCGATCGCATTTACGGACGGTCGAATGATGGGAGCTGTTCTCGATCGCAATGGCTTGCGTCCGTCTCGGTACTATGTCACCAAAGATGATTTGGTGATCATGGCATCTGAAGCCGGAGTTTTACCGATCGAGCCTGAGCGGATTGCTCAAAAAGGTCGGTTGCAGCCCGGAAGAATGTTCCTCGTTGATATGGAACAAGGTCGGATTGTAGCGGATGAAGAAATCAAGCACCAAATTGCCAGTGCTGAGCCATATCAAGACTGGATTGATCAACATATGGTCAGCCTTGCTGATCTCAAAGATGCACCTCCGTCTTCGTCTGATCTCAATACTGTGCTTCAGCGTCAATTAGCATTTGGCTATACGTTTGAAGAGTTGCGCTTGTTGATCACTCCGATGGCGCGAGATGGCGTTGAAGCTGTGGGAGCAATGGGTGCAGATACGCCTTTAGCTGTTCTCTCTGATCGACCCAAGCTACTCTATGACTACTTCAAACAGCTATTTGCTCAGGTGACCAATCCGCCGATCGATTCCATTCGAGAAGAGATTATCACCTCAGCCGAAACCACTATTGGTGCTGAGAAAAACCTGCTCAAACCTGTGCCAGAAAGCTGTCATTTGATTGAGCTGAAAAGCCCCATTCTCAGCAATGAGGACTTGGCAAAACTCAAACAGGTCGATGAGCAAGGTTTCAAATCGACGACGATTGCGATCGTATTTGATCCCAAATCCGGTGTAAAAGGCTTAGAAAGCGCGATCGACAATCTCTGTACTCAAGCCGACCAAGCAATTGAAGCTGGAATCAATCTCATCATTCTGAGCGATCGCAGTGTAGATGCCGAAAATGCTCCCATTCCTGCCTTACTTGCTGTCGCTGGCGTGCATCATCATTTGATCCGCACGGGTGCGAGAACCAGAGTTGGCTTAGTACTCGAATCGGGCGAACCGCGTGAAGTACATCACTTTGCCATGCTGATTGGATATGGTTGCGGCGCAATCAATCCTTACTTAGCGTTTGAGACAATCGAATCGATGATTGCTCAAGGCTTACTCCCGAATCTAGAGTATGCAACAGCTTGCAAGAACTACATCAAATCAGCAACCAAAGGCGTGATCAAAGTTGCGTCGAAGATTGGTATTTCAACCATTCAGAGCTATCGCGGCGCACAGATCTTTGAAGCAGTTGGCTTAAACCGTTCGGTCGTCGATCGTTACTTTACCTGGACTGCTTCTCGGATCGAAGGTGTGGATCTCGAAGTCATTACCCAAGAGGCACTGCTTCGTCACCATCAAGCTTTCTCGGAGCGTCAAGCCAGTGGACAAACTTTGGGAGTCGGTGGCGAATATCAATGGCGTAAAGAAGGGGAAGCTCACCTTTTCAGCCCGCAAACGATTCACACGCTGCAAAGAGCAGTTCGAGAAGGAAATTACGAGCTATTCAAGCAATATGCTGCGTTAGTCAACGAGCAAAATCAGCAGCATTTTACACTGCGCGGCATGTTGCAATTTAAGCCTCGTCAACCCATCCCGCTCGAAGAAGTTGAACCGATTGAAGCCATTATGAAACGCTTCAAAACTGGGGCAATGAGCTATGGATCGATCTCGAAAGAAGCTCATGAGGCGTTAGCGATCGCCATGAACCGCATCGGCGGTAAATCCAATACGGGTGAGGGCGGCGAAGATCCAGATCGTTACACTTGGAGCAATGAACAAGGCGATTCTAAGAATAGCGCCATCAAGCAAGTTGCTTCCGGTCGGTTTGGAGTAACCAGTCTCTACCTGTCTCAGGCGAGAGAAATTCAAATCAAAATGGCTCAAGGTGCAAAGCCTGGAGAAGGCGGACAACTTCCAGGACGCAAAGTCTATCCTTGGATTGCGAAAGTTCGACATTCGACTCCGGGGGTCGGCTTGATTTCGCCACCACCACACCATGACATTTACTCGATCGAGGATTTAGCTGAACTAATCCACGACTTGAAAAACGCCAACCGAGACGCACGCATCAGTGTCAAACTCGTTTCGGAAGTGGGAGTCGGAACCATTGCAGCAGGCGTTTCCAAAGCTCATGCTGATGTCGTTTTGATCTCTGGTTACGATGGCGGAACAGGCGCATCTCCCCAAACTTCGATCAAACATGCAGGTTTACCTTGGGAGTTAGGACTCGCTGAGACTCATCAAACGTTAGTGTTGAACAATTTGCGATCGCGCATTGTTGTCGAAGCTGACGGACAAATGAAAACTGGACGTGATGTGGTGATGGCAGCGTTGCTGGGTGCTGAAGAATTCGGCTTTGCAACTGCTCCGCTCGTCACCTTAGGCTGCATTATGATGCGCGTTTGCCACCTCAACACTTGTCCAGTTGGGATTGCAACTCAAGATCCTCAATTGCGCGCGAGCTTTATCGGCGATCCGGATAACACAGTGAACTTTATGAAGTTCATTGCTCAAGAAGTCCGTGAAATCATGGCACAGCTTGGTTTCCGTACTTTGAATGAGATGGTCGGTCGGACAGATATCTTAGAAGCAAAACAAGCAGTCGAACATTGGAAAGCAAAAGGTCTAGATTTCTCGAAAATCTTGTATCAGCCCGATGTTGATCCGTCTGTTGGCTTGTATTGTCAGATTCCACAAGATCACGGTTTAGACAAGTCGCTGGATTTAACTGTGCTAGTCGATCTGTGTAAAGATGCGATCGAAGAAGGAAAACCCGTTAAAGCAACGCTGCCGATTCGGAATGTCAATCGCGTGGTCGGAACAATTCTTGGCAATGAGATTACAAAACGACACTGGAATGGCTTGCCGGAAGATACGGTACATCTTCATTTCCAAGGCAGTGCGGGACAGAGTTTTGGAGCATTTGTGCCGAAAGGAGTAACGCTCGAACTAGAAGGCGATGCCAATGACTATCTCGGAAAGGGTTTAAGTGGCGGTAAGCTGATTGTTTATCCTCCGGCGGTTTCTTCGTTTGATCCGTCTGAAAACATCATCATCGGCAACGTTGCAATGTATGGCGCAACCAAAGGCGAAGTCTATATCAATGGCATTGCCGGAGAACGATTCTGTGTTCGCAACTCTGGAGTGAATACCGTTGTTGAAGGGGTTGGCGATCATGGTTGTGAGTATATGACGGGTGGCACAGTTGTTGTCCTTGGAGCAACTGGACGGAACTTTGCCGCCGGGATGAGTGGCGGAGCCGCCTATATCTATGACGAAGCAGGCGATTTTGCGACCCGTTGCAATATGCAGATGGTGGCGATCGAGCCGTTTGAAGACCCCGAAGACATCGCGATCGTGCGTCAGATGATCCAGAATCACGCCAATTACACGCATAGTCACAAGGCAAAAGACATCCTGGAAAACTGGGAGCAAGCGCGATCGCGGTTTGTGAAGGTCATGCCAAAAGATTACAAGCGAGTACTCCAAGCACTAAGACGAGCTGAAGAGTCAGGCCTGAGTGGTGATGATGCTTTAACAGCAGCGTTTGAGGAAAATGCCCGCGACGTTGCCCGTGTAGGAGGAAGTTAGAGATAGAGGAATAGGGAGCTAGGCAGCAGTAAAGAAGTTTCTGCTTCTCCCCATTCCCCCACTCCCCACCTTCTCAAACCCTTTACCTAAAAAACATTCTTAACCTATGGGAAAACCAACTGGATTCATCGAATATCTGCGCGAACTTCCTTCCGAACTCGCACCACTCGATCGCATTCGCAATTGGGACGAATTCCACCTCTCCATGCCTGAGGAAAATCTTCGCACTCAAGGCGCGCGCTGTATGGATTGTGGCATTCCGTTTTGCCATACTGGCACCTTAATCAGCGGCATGGCAAGTGGCTGCCCGATCAACAATCTCATTCCTGAATGGAATGATTTGATCTATCGCGGACTCTGGAAAGAAGCACTCGATCGCTTACATAAAACCAACAATTTCCCCGAATTCACTGGGCGAGTCTGTCCTGCTCCTTGTGAAGGATCGTGTGTGCTTGGCATTCACAATCCACCCGTCACGATCAAGAACATTGAATACTCGATCGCTGAAAAAGGCTGGAACGAAGGTTGGATCAAACCCGAACCCCCTGCCAAAAGAACGGGTAAGAAAATTGCGATCGTAGGATCTGGACCTGCTGGACTTTCTGCTGCGGCTCAGCTTAATAAAGTCGGACACTGGGTAACTGTGTTTGAACGGGCTGATCGTCCCGGTGGCTTGCTCATGTATGGCATTCCCAACATGAAGCTCGACAAACAAGAAGTCGTGATGCGGCGATTAAACATCCTCGAAGCCGAAGGTGTGAAATTCGTTTGCAATACTGAAATCGGAAAAGATCTGCCTGCTGAAGACTTGCTGAGAGATTTTGATGCAGTTGTACTCTGCACAGGTGCGACGAAACCGCGTGATTTACCGATCGAAGGTCGCCAACTTAAAGGCATTCACTTCGCAATGGACTTTCTCACCGCGAACACTCAAGCTGTACTAGACCAAACCGAGCCAGCGATTACCGCTCAAGGCAAAGATGTTGTGATCATTGGTGGAGGAGACACCGGAACGGACTGTGTTGGGACTTCGATTCGACACGGCTGTAACGGTCTTGTCCAACTCGAAATCTTACCTCAACCACCCGAAGAACGCGCTCCCAACAATCCTTGGCCTGAATATCCAAAAGTCTACAAAATGGACTATGGACAAGAAGAAGCTGCCGCAAAATTCGGAGGTGATCCTCGGGCTTATCTGAGAACGGCAACGCACTTTGAAGGCGATGAGCAGGGCAATGTCAAAGCAGTTCACACGGTCGAGGTGCAATGGGAACGCAATGAACAAGGACAGTTCATTCCTAAGCAAATTCCGGGAACTGAGAAAATCATTCCGGCTCAGTTAGTACTACTCGCAATGGGATTTTTAGGACCTGAGCAACCTTTACTCGATGCAATGGGACTCGATCGCGATGCCCGTAGTAACATCAAATCCGAATACGGTAGATACACGACCAGTATTCCCAAGGTGTTTGCAGCCGGAGATTGCCGTCGAGGACAAAGTTTAGTTGTCTGGGCATTCAATGAAGGTCGTGGCGCGGCGAGAGAATGCGATCGCTATCTGATGGGCGAAACCAATCTACCCTAATTGTTTGATCATCTTGCCCGTGGTTTCTAATCACGGGCAGTACGGTGAATCAGCACTAGAAATCTGAAACCAAGCCCACTCGATAAGTCAACCCAGGTTGGTAAATGCGATTGGCTTTTTCGTAGCTGCGATCGGCAAGATTTTCAAGAAATACAGTCAGTCCAAGCCCACGAGTAACCGGAATTCGCAAACCTAGATCAAAGCTGAACCAGGAGGGTGAAAAGTCGCGGGGACTATCACTTGCTAGCGTAAATAAAGCACGACGTGCACCGCTGAAATAGTTTGCATATAGATTCACCTCCCATCCGTTTGAGGCATAACCAATGCCAAATCGCGCCACTGAGAAGGGAACTGTACTCAATTGCAATCCTCGTTCTACACCGCTACCAATCTTTGCATCGGTGTAGGTATAGTTCGCAAAGGTAGACCACTGCGAAGAAACCTGCCAGCGCAAAGCTGCCTCAATACCATTCGTGTTGACTACCCCAATATTCGCCCATCGCCCGGACTGAACTGAGATACGATCGTTTAACCGACTCCCAAAATAAGTAACCTGTGCTGTAAAACTTTTAGCCAGTTGTACATCAAAACCAGTCGTCCAAGATGATCCGGTTTCAGGCTTGAGATCTGGATTGGGCAACCAATTATGCACCGTATCAAACGCATAAAGTTGATCCAGACCTGGATTGCGATGTACAGAGACCCAACTTCCCCGCAGGGCAAGATTGGGCGATAGTGCCCAACGCGCTCCAACACTCGGATTCAGATAACTCCCAAATTCACTCGTAAAGTTTTGGCGCAGCCCCAATTCTGCTTGGAAATTATTGGTAATCTGCCAAGTATTCAAGGCAAACAAAGCAGCTTGAAAGCGATCGCGATCGAACTCGCCATTTAATTGAGCTAGTCGCGGCAGTGTACTAAAAGCTTCTCCATTAAGTTGTGAATTTTGTAGATCAAAGCCCCAACGTAGATTGTTCGTCTTGCTCGTTTGCCAATCGTGTTCAACTCTGGCATTGAAACTGCGAGAGTTCAAAATGCCGCGTCGAAAGAAAACCGCTTGTGTCGGTCCGTAAGTACTAAAGTAATCTTGATTAAACGATAAGGTTGTGTTGAGCGTGGAGTCTTCTCCATTCCCTACAAGCGCTTTCCAGGTCAACCCGAGATTTACAGTATCGTGGTCTAAGCGATCGCGCTGCAATGGGAATCCAAAGTACAATAGACCGCGCCGACTCGTAACAGTTGAAACATCTAAACTGAGCGAATTACGATCATTGAGATCTAAACTCAAATTGCCATAGTAATTATCTTGAGTCGAATCCCCATTGAACAATCGCCCATCTGCCCCACGATTTGCGGCTCCAACCGGGACACGATAATCATTCTCTGCTTTGAAACGCTGATAGCTGAATAGATAGTCAACGGCTCCAAGTGAACCAGAATAGCTACCTCGGTAGTTGGAGGAACTAAATGATCCCAACTGAGCAAAGCCATTGAATTGCCGAATGCCAGTTCCTTTCTTGGTAACAACATTCACAACACCCCCTACTGATTCAGAACCGTAAAGGGTTGCAGCCGTTCCACTCGATAGCTCAACTCGCTCGATCGCACCTGTGGGAATTGAGTTTAAATCGGTGCCACCATGATAGGTATTGACGTTTGTGCCGATCGGTCTACCATTGAGCAAGAAGACAGATTGATTGATCGAAGCTCCACGATAAAAGGTTCCAGTGTGAATATCTGCACCAAAGCCGACATCATTGACCGCGAATCCAGGCAATCCGCGTAAAATCTCAGCTAAACTATCTGCACTCTCACGGCGAATTTCATCCGCTTCGATTGTGTAAACCGGAGTTGAAGTTGGCTTTTGTAGCTTTTCAACCCCAACAATTTCTTCTTCTGGTGATGAGTCTAGAGGTTCTTCTTGTTGTGCAATGTCTGTTGCCTTGCGCTCTAAGCTCACCGTTGCAGAGTTTGATTGAAGTAAACGAGCCTCTGTAAGCGGCTTTTGGAAGTCTTGAAGATGAGCAGGGGTTAAACTTGCTGTATCAGGTAAAGACTGATCAGGAAGTATAGCAGACGGAATCAGATTCGGTTTAGCTGATGCTTCTGCACCATAGCTTGATTGCGTAAACACACAAATCCATGCCGCGCTAGAGAGAAACGCGATGCCAAATAAAGAGAGTTTCATTAGAATTATGAGACTAAGCCATAGTTAAGCAGCCTTTCAGGCTTTGAACTTAAGCGGCACTGACAATCATCTGTATAGAGGTTTTTCCAGTCTGCTGTCAAAAGACAGAGCGTCTTAGTCTTAAAAATTGATCACAACAATTGCTTGCTGATTAGCTTGGACTGATTGGCTTAGACTACAAACGGAACGAGCCAGTCATTGCTGGCTCGTTCCGTTTGTATAGCTATTCCTGCACGACGACGCGCTTTGTCCTATTGCTGCGAAATCTATTCGCCAAGGCTCCGTTCGCGAGACTTCACTTTACTCTCCTGTAATCGAGAGTTCGTCTACCCAAACTCTAGGCGCAACCCCTGAGCCAGTGAATTCCGTTTCTTTCTCCACATAGATAATCGACTTCAACACTTCTCGAATGTCACCTGCAACGGTTGCCGATTCAATACTTGTGCGCTTGCCATTCTCAATCAACCACCCATCAAAAGGCAGCGAGAATGAGCCTTGCAGCGCCTGCACACCTGCATGAAGCGCGCTCAAATCATCGATCAAAATAACGTTGTCTGCATCGTCCAAACTGTATTCCTGTGCCGCAGGTTCTCCTGCATACACATGGAAAAAGTGAGGACTCACCGTGACCTTCGCACCCATGTTGGCATGTCCAGTCGGTTGTACATTCATGCGTTTCGCCGTTCCAGCACTATGCAAGAAGCTAGAAAGCACACCATTTTTGATCAAAGAAACTGGACGAGTGGGAGTCCCTTCTCCATCAAATGCTTCCGCACCAATGTTGTCTGGATGCAGCACGTTGTCATCTAAACACAACAGAGGAGATGCGATCGTGCTTCCCAAAGATTCCTCAGTCGAAAGGCTCTGCTTATCCAAAATGCTTTGAGCATTGAACATATTAGAAAACGCACCAATCAGACCTAGAAACGCTTCCGGCGAAAAGACAACCCGGTATTTTCCCGTCTTGACTTTGTCGTAGTTCAGATGACTGATGGTTTTCTCGGCTGCTTCCTTCAAACAGCCTTCAATGTCGAGCTTTTCAACACCAGGACTGACCCGAAATGCGCCTGCACTGCGAGGCTTTCTTCCTTCTTCTTCCGTCTTGGTGTACAAGTAAACTGACGCATAAGAATGTGCCTCATGCCGTAAAGCACCCTGACTGTTGAGATAAAAACGATCGATATCTCGCTGAGCTAATCCGTTGTAAGGAACACCAACAATCGCAGGATGTGCTGCTAAGAGTTGTTTTTCTGCCTGAATCAGAGTCTCTAGTAACTGTGAAACCGCAGCTTGCGGAAGATGTTCTTGCTTGACTTCAGCGATCGCTGAAGTTGCTTCTGGGCTAAAATCTGGCGCATTCTCTTTCACGCCAAAGTAACTCGCTTCTTTCGCCGTTTTGAGTGCGAGTTCTAATCCGATCGGATCAACATCGGTCGTGGAAGTTACGCCAACGCTATTGTCTTCATTCCAAACTCGTACCGTTACACCTGAGCGCTGAGACGCCTTCATTTGTTGGGGTTCACCCTGATCGACTTGCACACTCGTTTCGTCGATCGCAGATCCAAAAATATCAAACTTCTCAATCCCAAGTTTCTGAGCAGCATTCTGTGCTGCTGCCGCAATTTCCTGAACTTTCGCCATATTCTCTTTGCTCCAAGATGTCTCACTTTACGAGAATTCGATGGTTTTCGCTTCGTTGTCAGCAGTTCCACCCCTGAACATCCCTGAAGGTCTTCAACGTCCCCAAACCTAAAGGATTGAACAAACAGCGATCCTACTGCAACGAAACCAACAAACCTCGAACTATCGTCCGCCAACCGTAATCGAATCCACCTTCAAATGCGGCTGTCCAACCGTGACATAAACGCTGCCACTGACCGATCCACAGAATCCTGCTGCCAGCCCCAAATCCTTGGAACACATCGAGATCTTATCCATAATCTCAGTTGCTTCCCCGATTAAGGTCGCGCCCTTCAATGGCTTCGTCACTTTCCCGTTTTCAATCAGATAAGCTTCATCTACGGCAAAGTTAAATTGTCCGGTCGCACCGACACTGCCGCCGCCCATTTTTTTGCAATAGATTCCTTTCTCGATCGACGCGAACAAGTCATCGATCTCATACTCACCGGGAGCAATATACGTATTCCGCATCCGGCTTGCTGCTGCAAAGGTATACCCTTGACGACGACCACTTCCCGTTCTCGGATGTCCGGTTCTCATAAAGCCCGCGCGATCAGAGATGAAATTCTTCAAAATGCCATTTTCAATCAGCAAAGTGCGTTGAGCAGGCATTCCCTCGTCATCCATATCGATCGTGCCAAAAGCATCCGAGGTAATCCCTTCATCCCATGCCGTGAGATTTTCGTGCGCGATTTTCTCGCCTTTCTTCTCGGCAAACGGAGTCGTCTTACGCTCAATCTGCGTTGTTTCGAGCAAGTGACCACAAGCTTCGTGGAAAATTACCCCACCAAACTCGTTTGCCATGACGATCGGGTAAGTTCCCGATTCGACATAATCGGCGTACAGCATTTTCGCCGCCGATTCTGCCACTTCTTCTGCGTCATGCGCGTAATTCCACGTTCTGAGAAAATCCGGTGCGCTCGTCCCGCCAACCCGCTTACTGATCGACGATCGATTCGTACCGTCTGCACAGAGCAAGCTATATCCGACAGATTGCGTCAAGCGAATATCGCGCGCAAAGGTTCCATCACTTGCTGCGACTAACACTTCTTGCCAGTCGCGGAAATACACGGCGCGGCGCGACTGAATGTGACTCGCCTTCTGAGAAAGCGCTCCATTCGCTGCCAATAAGACATCGCCCATTTCCCGCATCGAACTAGACTGCCCGAGCCAAGCTTCTTTGCCTTTCTTGGTGGCGTAATCGCGCAGAATTTCTAAGTGAATTTCAGGCACAAACGAATTGGGTGCGGGCAAGTGTAAGCCCATAATCGATAAGCCTTTTTCCAAGGCAGCCTTCAGCCCGTTAAACGACAAATCATTCGTCGAAACGTAACAGTCTGCCTTGCCTCGAAACACCCGCACGCCTGCCCCTGTTGCCAATCGAGGCGCAATGCTCGTAATCGCATCATCTTCTGCCATGCAGCTAATGTAGTTGACGCGCTCTAAGAAAAATTCAATAAAATCTGCCCCCGCTGCCCGTCCGAGTCCAAGCAGAATCGACAACGGAGCTTCCCATGATTCATCAAATCGATCAGGAGCATAAGTATAAGTCAAGCTAGGTAGCTCTTTAGAAATTAAAAGAGTCGGTGATTGCATCAAGCAAGCCTCGCGCAGGGTTCGTTTTCGTTTATTGTAGCGAAGCGATTCTGCTTTAGAGACATGTGTGATTTGGGGGAGTCCGTACCTATAAGATCTTTCTTCTGTTAGATGTGCGTTTCTACGGAGTTCAGTAGTCTCGACTCAAAGCCGTAGAGGGCAATGAATGCGAGATTTTGCCCATCTTCACGGAATCTTAATCAACTTCTTCTGCTGATCTGCCTGAAGTTTCGGTGAGACTG
Source organism: Leptolyngbya sp. UWPOB_LEPTO1 (assembly GCF_017302695.1). NCBI lineage: Bacteria > Bacillati > Cyanobacteriota > Cyanophyceae > Leptolyngbyales > Leptolyngbyaceae > Leptolyngbya > Leptolyngbya sp. UWPOB_LEPTO1. Next base: position 388,401 of record NZ_JAFLCJ010000002.1, read on the forward strand.
CTGAAATATGTAAAACAATCCCCTGGAAATCACCGAGGTATTCTATGCGTGAGCTTCTCGCCATTACGAGCTTGATTTGCTGGCTTATCCTGATGATTTGGGTGTACCGCAATTCTCCAGAATGGTTTTTTGTGCCGTTCTTCTTTTTTGCAACATTTCTGTATCTGCGGCTGATGGAACCCGGGAAGAGTTCTTGATAGGCTGTAGGTGCGGTTATTGGCAGGGCGATCGTGAATTCCAGATTAGAACACCTTTCCCGGATTCTAGTAACGGCTTACCAGATGCGAGAGATCGAGCATCGCATTTTTGCGGCTGGAATGCCCATTGCGGCACTGATGGAAAAGGTCGCAGGAAAGTTGAGCGATCGTATTGCTCAACTGTATCCAGCATGTAAAGTCGGTATTCTCGTCGGCTCCGGTCATAATGGCGGAGATGCTCTCGTGGTGGCGCGAGAACTGCATTTTCGCGGGTATGAAGTTCAGATTTTTAGTCCCTTCTCTCGCTTCAAGGAGTTGACTGCAACCCATCTTCAATACGCAAAGTCTCTGGGAATTCCTTGTGTCGAGGATTTGCAATCATGCGATTTGATCATTGATGGCTTGTTTGGATTCGGATTAACGCGAGCGATCGAAGATCCAATTCTTTCTCTCATTCATCAAGTGAATAGCTGGCAGATCCCCGTGATCAGTATTGATCTGCCGTCTGGATTAGATACCGATACAGGTCGAGCCTTAGGAGCCGCCATTCGAGCGACGCACACGCTTTGTCTTGGCTTATGGAAACTCGGCATATTGCAAGAACCTGCCCTTGAATTTGTTGGCAAAGCCGAATTAATTGATTTCGATATTCCGCTTGCGGATATTTTTGCGATTTTGGGCGAATCTCCCCAAACCCATCGCGTGACTTCAGCTTGGGCGATGTCTACTTTGCCACTTCAGCGTCCCGCTTCGACTCATAAATATAAGATGGGTCATCTCTTACTGATTTGCGGTTCAGAGCGGTATGCAGGAGGGGCGTTATTGACTGGATTAGGTGGACGAGCCAGCGGGGTTGGAATGCTGTCGATCGCGGTTCCGAATTCTCTCAAGCCGATGCTGTCTTCTCACCTGCCAGAAGCTCTCGTTATCGGTTGTCCTGAAACTGAGTCTGGTGCGATCGCGCAGCTTGATCTCGATCTCACTGCCTTTGATGCGATCGCCTGTGGGCCGGGTCTAACGTTAGAAGCGGCTGACATCGTGCGACAAGTTTTAGACAGCGATCGACCTTTAGTTTTAGATGCAGATGGACTGAATGCGCTGGCAAAACTCGGTGCAGAAACGCTCAAAACCCGTCAAGCTGCGACGATTTTGACCCCACACCTAGGAGAATTCAAGCGATTATTTCCGAATGCCGATTTAACCTGTCGGGCTACAGCAGTTCGAGAAGCGGCAGCAGCAACGACAGCGATCGTGTTGTTGAAAGGAGCAAGAATTGCGATCGCTAATCCAGAAGGAGAACTGAGAATTAATCCAGAAAGTACCCCGGCGCTTGCACGCGGCGGCAGTGGGGATGTGCTCACGGGCTTATTGGGCGGATTATTGGCTCAACAGATCGCCGCCCAGAGCCAAATTTCGCTTCTCGATATGACTCAAACTGCTGCGTGGTGGCATGCTCAAGCGGGAATTCTTGCCGCTGAAACCCGGACGGAGCTTGGTGTTGATGCCCATACCTTGACCCAGTTTTTAATCCCGTCGATCGCTGCTCGCCAAAAAAACTAAGTTTTTATGTAGCTTTCCTCAAGAACCTGTGCTAAGATAAATTCTTGTGAATGACAAGGGTCGATGCCCGAGTGGTTAATGGGGGCGGACTGTAAATCCGCTGGCTACGCCTACGCTGGTTCAAATCCAGCTCGGCCCATTCACATTTTGCCCGTGTGGCTCAGTGGTAGAGCACACCCTTGGTAAGGGTGAGGTCACGAGTTCAATCCTCGTCACGGGCTTTAAAATCGAGTCATGAATCATTTTATTGGAATTGATATCGGTACGACGAGCACAAAAGCGATCGTCGTTACCTCGATCGGCGAGATGAAAGGCATTGCCAGTCGAGAGTACCCGTTGATTTCCCCTCAACCGCGATTTGCTGAACAAGATCCCAACCTGATTTTTTCCGCAGTTCTAGAATCAGTTCGAGAAGCAATTCAGCGCGCCAATTTATCTAGCCGCGACATTGCGGCGATTGGGTGCGGGTCTGCCATGCATAGTCTGATTGTCATGGGTGCAGATCATTTTCCCCTGAGTCAGAGCATCACTTGGGCAGACAATCGCAGTGTGGCACAAGCCGCAGCATTAAAGCAAAGCCCACATGGAATTCAGATCTACAGAAAGACAGGCACACCGCTGCATCCGATGTCGCCTTTAACCAAGTTGCTATGGATGCGAGAATATGACCCCGATCGCTTTAACAAAGCAGTGAAGTTTATCTCGATTAAAGAATACGTCCTGTATCAGTTGTTTGAACAATATGTGGTTGATTACTCGATCGCAGCGGCAACCGGATTGCTCAATCTCAAAGCTTTGAACTGGGATCAAGAAGTGCTTAACCTCGCTCAAGTGCGGGTCGATCAACTGAGCCAGTTAGTTCCAACCACTCATATTCTGCAAGGCATGAAGCCTGAATATGCAGCAGCAATGGGACTCGATCCGAACGTTCCGGTTGTCGTTGGATCAAGCGATGGTGTACTTGCAAATTTAGGAGTCGGCGCGATCGCATCGGATCAGTTAGCGATCACCGTTGGAACCAGTAGCGCCGTCCGAAAAGTTGTCTCTCAGCCAATTACCGACGAGCAAGGTCGCACCTTCTGCTATCCCTTAACTGAGAAATACTGGGTGATTGGTGGAGCTTCTAACAATGGTGGGATTGTTCTGCGATGGTTCCGCGATACCTTTGAACAGCTTGAAATCGAACCCGAGCAAGACGCTTATGCACGCTTAATTCAGCTTGCCGAATCTATTCCAGTCGGAGCAGAGGGATTACTGTTTTTGCCGTTTCTGTCTGGAGAACGCGCGCCCTACTGGAATGCAGATGCACGGGGGGTATTTTTTGGTATGTCTTTGCAACATCAGCGATCGCACTTTGTTCGAGCCGTTTTAGAAGGGATTTTGTTTGCAGCGTATAGTATTACAACTGTGTTGAGTGACTTGACTGACGCGAGTCAGACTGTTTTGGCATCCGGTGGAATGACACGATCGCGCATTTGGCGGCAGATGATGGCGGATTTATTTGGGATAGAAGTTCTTGCACCTGAAGTCTATGAGGCAAGCGGATTCGGCGGAGCAGTACTTGCAATGTATTCAGTTGGGGAAATCGCCCAACTCGAAGCTGTACAGTCGATGATTCGGATTCACGATCGACATCTGCCAAACTTAGAGCGATCGCAGCAATATCACAAGTTATTCGATCGTTACCAACGGCTTTACTATCTGCTAGAACCAGAATTTTCTACTCTAGATTGAGGTATCTATATCAATGCCGAGATCAGCCATCACCTGAAGCCATCGCTCAGGGGTCGGAAGAGTTTGTTTGAGAAATTCAAGCGTGAGTTGGCTGGAATTTGCCTTATACAACAGAGGAGCATAGCTGAAATGGCAGGCTTGCTTCTTGAAATCATCTACCCCATACTGTGCAATTAAAGTTGCCAGTTGCTGTTCGATTTTCGGAATTGCGATCGTCGATAAAGCCAGTAAGTTGCTCATCCATCGCTCCTTCTGAATCGTAAATGCAGCTAGGTCTGGAATCGAAGAATTGCGATTCTCCTCACACATTGCCTTAATCTTTTCCCACTTATACGTTTTCCAAGGCTTGGCTTGCAGCACAGGTAATTGCCATTTGACAATTTCCTCACGCCAATAATCTTTTGCAGCTTGAACCTGGACAACCTCAAAGCTCGGTAAAATCAGTGCTGTTAATCGTCCCCCATGACACGCTCCGGTATCAATCCCATAGGCTTTCTGCTCAACGACCAAAGGACGATTTTCGACCACGTGGTGACCAAAAATCACAGGCTTTACGCCCCGATAAAACTGAGTCCAATAGGCTTGACCGTACTGCCTTTCTAGATACCTCTCACCTGCTGTGCAGCCACACAGTACCTCTTCTCGTTGCTGTGCAATGTCGATACCATTTTCGACCGCAGCATGAACTAGAATCGCTTCAGGCGTTTCGTAATAGTAGGGAAGCAGGCGAATCCAGTCTAGAAACTCCGTATAGCGATCGCCGAACTGCAATTTGACAATCTCTTGAGAATAGGACAACGTTTGTTTCAGATGCTTACGCTCATGATTACCCATCAAGACGATCGTATTCGGGCGATTTCTGAGAAAATCATACACTTTGACAGAATCAGGACCGCGATCGACAATATCTCCTAGTGAAATGAGACAGTCCTCATCCGCCAGTTGCACTTTCTCAAGCAACCGCAAAAGTTCTCGATAACAACCATGAATATCGCCGACTACGATTGTTCGCATAGCGCACAGTTTAAACCTGCCCTTAATCTGCTTAGACACCAATCTTAACCTTGAATGGCTAGATTCGGCTAACGCTATCAATCTTCAAGTCAGATTTACTTCGACGAGGTACTTGCCTCTCGACGTTTAATCACTCGTCCCTCGCTCACAAATGAAATTCCCTGGTTGCCCATCGTGTTGATCATCACCGTTTCAATGACTGGATCAGTTACTTTCTGCTGGGCGACCCACTCGACTAAAAAGCTCGCTCCTGCACCCCCACCTGTATCTGCTTGATCGACAAAAAAATAGGTTGAGGCAAGCGGTCTCAGTTCTACAGGCTGCTCTAAATATTTCCGAATTAACTTGCCATTTGTATCGTGGTAGAACACAGAAGTAATGATCATCGGGTGGGATTGGTCTGTATTTCGCACACTCAGAGTCACTGATAAGTCCATCTTCTGACTACGACTTATCGAATAGATGTGAGAGTAGACAGGGACATAGACCGTTTGACCTCTAGCAATTTTAATGCTGTTTGTGAGTGTCACAGTTTTCAACTGAGGAGTAGGGGGCAGTTCAGCCTCTGGTTTACATCCTAGTAAAATCAGACCTACAATAGCAAGACAGAAATATCGCTTGATCATAATCGCGTTGGCTGGGGATGAATCCGACTAGACCAACAATAAGTGCGATCGCAATGCCCTGTCAAAAGTTCAGCATTGCGTCAGTATCCTCGCCACTAACGCAATGCAAATCGAGCTATGGAGTAGAGCGATTCGGTTCCCGTCCCACAATATAGCGAGAAGCAGCAACCTCACTGTTCAGAGGCGGCACTTGTCCCTTATTGACGAGAGCTTGATGGATAAAAGCTGCCATATCGCCACGAGTTGCAGGCTGATTCGGATTGAGAAGACGCTGCTGCGGATGATTCACCACAATCCCAGCACGAGTCACAGATGCGATCGCATCTCTCGCAAACTGTGGAATTTGATCTGCATCATCATAGTAACTGTTGAGGGTCTGGCTAGCAGGAACTGAAGTAGAATTTGCACTGGCAACCGTTTGGGATTGAGCAGGCTGAGCAGGTGGAGTTGCAGCCTTAGCAGGCGGAGTTGCAGTCTTAGCAGCACTCATCAGAGGCTGCATCAAGGTTAGAGCCGCGAACGGCAGTACGATCGGTCGCCGAGTTTGCTGTCTGGGAGTTTGTTGGGCAGAAGCTTGTTGGGCGGGAGCCTTCGCATTTTGAGCTTGCTGTGCCGTTGTAGCAGTACTCGGAACCCGCTGACTGAGTTCTAGATTTCGAGCAAGTGACGTGAGAACTTCAGCCCGTGTAACGGATTGTCTCGGGCGAAACGTCTTATCAGGATAGCCATTCATAAAGCCCATCTCATAAGCTTCTTCGATCGCAAGAGACGCCCAGTACCCACTCGGAACATCTCGATACGCACTGCCACTGGAAATCTGTCTTTCTCGGTTTTGGTTAAATGCTTCCCGGATAATTGCTGCAAATTCATCTCTTCCTACAGGACGAGTGGGACGAAATGTTCCATCTGGATAGCCCTGGAGAATATTACGCTGAGCAAGTGCATTAATAAAAGGCTGTGCCCAGTGCTTTTGAGTGTCAGGAAAGCTGCCTTGAGAATTCTGCTGAGCATTAGAAGTGGTATTTAGCGAAATCGTGATTCCTGCCGCTAAACATCCTGCTAATGGTAGATAGTAGAGTCTTCTAGACATAATTATTTTTGCCTGCAAAGTATGCCTTTCTTTGTAGCTCTTTTCGGATCAAATATTTTTCAATCTAAAGACTGAGTATTACGGCAAAATCTGAACTGGAAGGGTCTGTCGAAATTGCTACAGTCGATAGATCACCCGTTCTTTAGCTCTATTCCGATTACAGTATTCTGCCTCCCACTGTATGAAGAATCAGCTTAGCTTCGAGGCGCATACATCATGACTAGAACGCCCAGAAGCGCGAGCCAGCCTCCGAGCCAATCGTATCGATCAGGAGCAACTCGATCAACAAACCAGCCCCACAAGATAGATGAAACGATGAAAATCCCACCCTATGCTGCGTAGGCGCGACCGAAATTGGCAGGCTGTAACGTTGGAACCACACCATAAATCGCCAAAATGATCACGCCAATCACTGCTAGCCACGCACTTTTGCCTTCTCGGAGCCAAAGCCAAAAGAGATAACCGCCACCAATCTCACACAGTGCTGCGAGAACAAAGAAGAGTAAGGATTGAATCATGATTTGCAAGAATCGCTCATCAGTCTAGATGCCTCAATGAGTACAGCGCAAAATGAAATGGCTAGCAAGCATACGATCGCAATTCGGTTTTTAGATAAGCTCAAGCTATATAATAATTAATGATACATCATCCTGTTAAATATTAAATTGTGTAAAGTTTTTTACTTTCCCTACAGATTGTATTTTCTGATACAAATTTCTAAGGGGACTGTTCCTACCATGTGACGGAGGTTAAACCTTTGCAAGTATCCAAATGCTGATTTCAAGCAATTTGATGGATGGATCTTGATGACATCTATCAAGTTTATCTTGAAAACGTTTGAACATATTGCAGATTCGCGATAGGCATGTTTAACGATCGCGAATTGGGGCATCTAGCTGTGTCTGAAAGGTGCTTTCTGCTGATTTGTAAGGAACTGTGCGATCAAGGCTCTCCCGCAAGGGGTTGCCGGAGTCTTGGCCATTGCGCTGATACAATTCAGATTCACAGTTCGCGTCCCCTTCTCAGACCTTTCCTCACTGGAAAGCATTAGGGAGGGAGAGACGCTCACAATGTTCTAGAGGTTTCTCCCTTTCTGAGTCCTAGCTTCTCGGAGGTTTAGTGTCATGGAATTCCAAAATCTAAATGGTTTAGCTGGACAACAGGAAAACAATCAGTCATCGAGTAAGGAAAAGAAACACAAGAAACATAAAAAGAATAAACATCAGACCCATCCGCCTTCTGCCGAAAATCCATCAGAGCCTTTTGAAAGTGACCTTCCTGAGCAAAAAAAGCTCGGCAAGCAAGCTTACGAGCTAGAACTTGCACGTTTGCAGTGTGAGTTGGTCAAAATGCAGTACTGGATCAAGCACACAGGCTATCGTCTCGTGATCTTATTTGAAGGGCGCGATGCTGCTGGAAAAGGAGGAACCATTAAGCGCATTGTAGAACCGCTTAATCCTCGCGGTTGTGGCATTGTTGCACTGGGGACTCCCTCCGATCGTGAAAAAACACAGTGGTATTTTCAGCGCTATGTCGCACACTTGCCCGCAGCCGGAGAGATTATTTTGTTCGATCGCAGTTGGTACAACCGAGCAGGCGTTGAGCATGTGATGGGCTTTTGTACCGACGCTCAGTACACCGAATTTATGCAATCCTGCCCAGAGTTTGAGCGGATGATTGTACGATCGGGGATCATGCTGCTGAAGTATTGGTTTTCCGTCAGTGACGAAGAACAAGAACGGCGATTTCAATCGCGAACGGTCGATCCGGCTCGTCGTTGGAAGCTCAGTCCAATGGATCTCGAATCGCGCGATCGCTGGGTGGAATATTCCAAAGCAAAAGATACGATGTTTGCTCATACGAATATTCCTGAAGCTCCTTGGTTCACGGTCGAGGCAGATGACAAGAAACGGGCACGTCTCAACTGTCTCAGCCATATTTTGAGCAAGGTTCCTTACACCGATATGACCCCCGAAGCGCTGGAACTTCCTCCACGCCGCGCTGCCCCAGACGACTATGTGCGTCCCCCTCGCAACGAACAGTTCTTTGTTCCCCACGTTTACTAAGTTTTCCACTTTCTCAGGACAATCCCTATGAGCCACGAATTGCGTGTTAAAGCGATCTCTCAAGTTACCGATCGAGTTCCCCTTCCTCCGAAAGTTCCTGCTCGTCTAGAAGCAATCTGGGCAAGCGATGTGTTTACCTTGAGCAAGATGCAAGCTTGCTTACCCAAGGATGTCTTCAAATCACTCCAAAGCACAGTTAAAACCGGTGGGAAACTCGATGTTTCTGTCGCGGGTGTCGTTGCGGCAGCCATGAAAGATTGGGCAATCTCGAAGGGCGCACTGTATTATGCTCACGTCTTTTACCCACTCACGAATGCAACGGCTGAAAAGCACGATGGATTCATTTCCGTACAAAGTGATGGGTCTGTGATCTCAGAATTTACGGGCAAAGTGCTGGTTCAAGGTGAACCGGATGGCTCATCATTTCCGAATGGCGGACTGCGAGCCACCAATGCAGCACGCGGATACACGGCTTGGGATGTGACGAGTCCTGCCTATGTGATGGAAACCGATAACGGCGTGACCTTGTGCATTCCGACGGTGTTTGTCTCTTGGACAGGCGAAGCACTCGATAAAAAAACGCCGTTACTGCGCTCGATCGCTGCAATGAATAAAGCTGCGACTCGTGCCTTGAAACTGCTTGGCTACACGGATGTTGCTCCTGTCAACTCAAGCTGTGGTGCAGAGCAAGAGTATTTCTTAGTGGATGCTCACTTTGCTCACAATCGTCCAGATTTGCTCTTAACAGGTCGGACTTTGTTCGGCAAGCCTGCGGCAAAAGGTCAACAATTTGACGACCACTACTTCGGTGCAATTCCAGAGCGGGTTCAGGTCTTCATGCAGGACGTGGAAGAGAAACTATACCGACTGGGAATTCCCGCCAAAACTCGACACAACGAAGTCGCTCCTGGGCAGTTTGAAATTGCGCCCTTTTTTGAAGCAGCCAACGTTGCGAGTGATCACCAGCAGTTGATCATGACCATTCTCAAGACGACTGCTAAAAAGCATGGTTTTATGTGCTTACTGCATGAGAAGCCATTTGCAGGCGTGAATGGTTCAGGAAAGCACGTAAACTGGTCAGTCGGCAATCCCACTCAAGGGAATTTGCTAGATCCAGGTGATACACCGCACAAAAACCTCCAATTTCTGTTGTTCTGTGGCGCAGTGATTCGAGGAGTTCATACCTATGGCTCACTGTTACGAGCGGTTGTGGCAACGGCGAGTAACGATCACCGTCTCGGAGCAAATGAAGCTCCACCTGCCATCATTTCGGTCTATCTCGGCACGCAGCTCGAAGAAGTGTTTGAACAGATCGCCAAAGGTGAAGTCAAAGATTCGACCCACGGCGGAATGATGGATCTAGGAGTCGATACCTTACCGATATTTGCGAAAGATCCGGGCGATCGCAATCGTACGTCTCCCTTTGCTTTTACTGGCAACCGCTTTGAATTCCGTGCGGTTGGCTCGGGTCAATCTGTTTCGGGTCCCTTGGTCGCAATGAATACGATCTTGGCAGATTCGCTGTCCTGGGTATCTGACCAACTGGAAGCTGAACTGGCAAAAGGAACCGAATTGAGTGCAGCAGTGTTCACTGTGCTCAAAGAAGTGATGGACAAACATAGTGCTGTCATCTTTGGAGGAGACGGTTACTCTGAAGAATGGCATCGCATGGCAGTGGAAGAGCGCGGACTGCCGAATCTTCGGACAACTGCCGATGCCTTACCGGTGTTGAAAGATAAGGCGATCGAAGATCTCTTTGAGAAGGTTGGAGTGCTCACTCCTGTTGAACTTGAAAGCCGCTTTGATGTTTATGCGGAGCAATATATTCAATCGATCGAGGTTGAAGCGAAGCTCGTCGTAACCATGGCGAAAACGATCATTTACCCTGCGGCAGTCAGGTATCTAACAGATTTAGCAACTTCGATCTCAGCAATTAGCGGTATTGGCTTGACGCTTGAGAAAGACACGGCTGAAAAAGTGGCAGCTTTGATTCAATCGATGATGGATAACGTTAGTAAATTGAGTACAGCCATGAGTCAGCATGATTTTGAGAGTGTAGAGGCTCATATGCAGTACTGCTCTCAAACCATTCGTCCTTTAATGGATAAGGTGCGCGAGTATGCAGATGCCCTCGAAGGTGAAGTCGCAGATGATCTGTGGCCGATGCCGACTTATCAAGAGATGCTGTTTGTGAAATAGCTGATCGTTTTACCTAAGAAAAAGCCGCCTTCAATGAAGGCGGCTTTTTTCAACGCAATTGCACGATGGACAATGATACTCTTGGGCGACCTTAATCGACGGGGAGAATCATTCCTTCACGCGCTAACAAGCTATTGGGAAAGACCGATCTCACATCTGCTTCAATCTGATCCAACATGTCATCATCGTGATTCGGATCATGGTGGAACATCACTGCTTTTTTCACGCGTGCCGCATCTACGACTTTCAGTGCTTCTTGCCAGGTGGAATGTCCCCAACCGATTTTCGGAGCTTTGGGATCGTGATATTCCTCATCGGTATAGCAAGCGTCGTAGATCAAAATATCTGCATCACGAGCAAGATAGACCAAATCTTCATCAATGCGATCGGGATAATGTTCGGTATCGGTTGCATAAACAACAGTTTTACCGTTATAGGTGACGCGATAGCCGATCGCACTATTCGGATGATTTAACGGTCCGGTCTCAATGCGAATGCCGTCTAGGTCAATGACATCCCCCACCATCAGATCGGTGAATTTGAGATCGGACTTCATGATCTGCATCGGCACGGGAAAATTGGGGTCGTGCATTTGATCGCTGAGTCGCTTTTGCATCGTTGCGCCATTGGGAGCGATCGCACCATAGATGTGAAAGCAATTGCCAGGAATAAAGGCAGGAACGAAGAAAGGAAAGCCTTGAATGTGATCCCAGTGGGAATGGGAGAAAAACATGTGGGCTTCGACGGGCATCTGCTTGAGCATCGACTTGCCAAGAACTCGCAACCCAGTCCCGCCATCAAAAATCAAGCGTTTGCCACCAACTCGCATTTCAATACAGGATGTATTGCCACCATAGCGAACGGTTTCTTTTCCGGGAACGGCGATACTGCCTCGAACACCCCAAAAGTGAATGAAAAAATCGGAAGACTGGGTCATTGCTGGATTTGCGTTTACTTCAAGCGCTCATGAACTCGACTTCGGCAGATAAAACTATCTTTATTGTGTCGATTGCCACAAGCAGTTTGCGACAGAACCGTATGATTTGACGGTGGGAGGGTTGTCCCTACTTCTAAGCTACCCAACAGGTTTTCACGACTACCAAGTTGACATGAATTATAGACGCAGATATAAAAAAAGGCTGAGGAATTTTCCTGAGCCTTGTAATCTACGTAAATTTACGGAATCTAGATTGCAGCTTTAATGCATTTTTCAACCAGTGGCATCACTTTATCCACATCTTGCCAACCGAGAATTTCGGTGACTTTTTTCTCCAGATTTTTGTAGGTTCTAAAGAATTCTGCCACTTCGTCTAAACGATGAGAGGCAATATCATTGAGTGATTTGACGTTTGCGTACCGAGGATCTTTGTCGGGAACGCAGAGAATCTTTTCATCGCGATCGCCACCATCAATCATCTCTAACATGCCGATCGGACGGGCTGCGATCACGCATCCAGGGAAAGTGGGCTGATCCATAATCACCATGCCGTCGAGCGGATCGCCATCGTCCGCGAGGGTATTGGGGACGAAGCCGTAATCGAAGGGGTACATGACCGAGGCATACAGAACGCGATCGAGGGCGAAGGCATTGAGATCTTTGTCAAATTCGTATTTGTTTTTGCTGCCTGCGGGAATTTCGATCAAGACGTTAATTAAGCCCGGTTTGGGTTGGGCGGGAATGCGTGATAAATCCACTGCGTTTCTCCAAGCTAAACAGTTTTACCATTCTGAATTGTAGGGGAGAGCGGTTCACGCCAAGAAGAGTTTGTAGGCGGGATTTTGATTTTCGTCCCAATATCGATAGTGAATCGTATCGAGAAAAGCTTGCCAGTCTTCCATTTCATGCGGTGGGACTTGAATTCCGAGTACAATTCTCCCGTAGTCGGCTCCGTGATTGCGGTAGTGAAAGAGGCTGATGTTCCAGTCTGGACGCATTGAGGTAAGAAATTTGATCAAGGCTCCTGGACGTTCGGGAAATTCAAATCGGTATAAAACCTCGTTCTCTGCCAAAGCAGAGCGACCTCCGACCATGTGCCGCAGATGCAGTTTCGCAAATTCATCATCCGTGAGATCCAGCGTCTTGAATCCATTCGATTCAAAAGTTGTGACCATTTGAGCCGCATCAGAGCGCCCTGAAACCTGCATCCCAACGAAAATGTGAGCGATTTTCTCATCAGCAATTCGGTAATTGAATTCAGTAATACTTCTTCCCCCGAGAAGATCGCAGAATTTTCTTAAACTGCCGCGCTCTTCGGGAATGGTGACGGCAAAAATGGCTTCTCGGCGTTCTCCCAGTTCTGCACGTTCGGCAACAAATCTCAGACGATCGAAGTTCATATTCGCCCCACAAGCGACCGCGACAAGAGTTTGTCCGGTCATTTGTTCGCGTTCGACATAGGCTTTCATTGCCGCGATCGCTAATGCCCCCGCAGGTTCAAGAATCGATCGGGTGTCTTCAAAGACATCTTTAATCGCCGCACAAGTGTCATCGGTATCGACCAAAATCATGTCATCCACATACTGCTGGCACAGCCGAAACGTTTCGGCTCCCACTTCTCGCACGGCAACCCCATCCGCAAACAGTCCGACATTCGGCAATTTGATCCGATGTCCCGCCTTAAGAGATTGAGTCATCGCATCTGCATCGACTGGTTCAACTCCGATGATTTTTGTCTCTGGGCGCAATCGTTTGATATAAGCTGCAATGCCTGAAATCAGCCCGCCCCCACCGATCGCGACAAAGACCGCATGAATTGGTTGCTGATACTGCCGCAGAATTTCCATGCCGATCGTGCCTTGTCCCGCGATCACATCGGGATCGTCGAAAGGATGCACAAACGTCAGTCCTTTTTCGGCTTCTAATTGACGGGCATACGCATACGCATCGTCGTAGGTGTCTCCGTGTAGAACGACTTCTCCACCACGCGATCGCACAGCATCAATTTTCACTTGCGGTGTGGTGACAGGCATGACAATGATTGCCGTTGTGCCTAAGCGCTTTGCACCCAGAGCAACACCTTGCGCATGATTTCCCGCTGAGGCAGCAATGACACCCTGCGCTAAGATCTCTGGCGAGAGTTGCGCCATTTTGTTGTAAGCTCCGCGCAGTTTGAAAGAAAAAACAGACTGCATGTCTTCGCGTTTGAGCAAGACTCGATTGTTCAACCGAGCAGAGAGATTCGGAGCAAATTCTAACGGCGTTTCTTGTGCAACATCGTATACACGGGCATTGAGAATGCGTTCTAGGTAGTCACCGGACATAAAGATGCGGGGAGGAAAGGGGTTGGATTCTTATTTTACGGGTAGAAGTCAACGAATTTATTTGCCGTTTGAGGGCAACCGAACTTTGAAACTCGGTTTGAAATCACTCAGGGTAGAAGACTGGATCGAAATTGATGATCAGTTTGAGTCGTATTTGCAGCGAAAAGCAAAGTTACTAGAAACGAACTATTCAGAAGTATTCGCGAGTTTAGCAGGGAGCGAGGCTGCACAGCGGGAAGTTCTCGATCGCTTACTCGATCATCTCTTGCATTACTTTCCTGATTTTTATCAGCGAATCGGCGATCGCATTACAATTCGGCTTACGGATCAAACTTGGCAAATCTCTGAATTTGAAAATCCTTTAGATTTAGCCGGTCGCTTAGTTCAAGAAGACCTGTGTGTGATGCAAAAGCATGAGAATCAGTATTTTCTGAGTGCAGCATCACTTTGTTTTCCGTCCCGGTGGCGATTGAGAGACAAACTTGGACGACCTTTAGTCGAGATTCACCAACCTGTGCCTGACTATCCAGAGCAGTTAGAACATCCGGTCGATCGGTTCTTCGATCGCTTAAAGCCTGAATTTCCTGGCGTTCGATTGAATTGGAGCATTGTGGATACGCCAGAGCTATTTTTGGGATATCAAAGCGAGTCACACAATACAGGAGAGCATTTATGGATTCGGGTTGAACGGCAAACTCTGCGAAGATTTGAGCATAGTATTTTGTTTGGGATTCGCACCTATCGTTATCCGATCGAGATTTTGAAAGCGTATCCCGAATTGGCGAAGGGACTTGCTGAGAATGTGCGATCGCTGTCGCCAGAAATGCAGCTTTACAAGAACATTCAGCCAATTCGAGACAGGCTTTTGAGGGAACTTAACTTGGATTAATCATTTGCTCTGGACGCACGAATTGATCGAATTCTTCTCCCGTGAGCAATCCGAGTTCAATACAAGCTTGACGCAAAGTAGAGTTCTCCTTGTAAGCTTTGTAAGCAACTTTGGCAGCGTTATCGTATCCAATCTTGGGATTCAAAGCTGTCACAAGCATCAAGGAGTTTTCCAAAAAATGATTGATGCGATCGCGATTCGGCACAATTCCCACAACCATGTGATCGGTAAACGAAGAGCACGCATCAGAAAGAATGCGAATCGAATGAATCAAATTATGAATCAACACAGGCTTGAACACATTTAGCTCAAAGTTACCTTGGCTTGCTGCAATCGCGATCGCACTATCGTTGCCCATAACTTGCACACAGACCATTGTCATTGCCTCGCATTGAGTCGGATTGACCTTACCAGGCATAATCGATGATCCAGGCTCATTCGCAGGTAACACTAATTCTCCTAATCCACAGCGAGGACCTGACCCCATCCAGCGCAGATCATTGGCGATTTTCATCAACGCACAAGCGAGCGTTTTAATCGCTCCGCTCGTAAAGACGATCGCATCATGAGCCGCTAAGGCCGCAAACTTATTCGGGGCACTGACAAAAGGAAGTCCGGTTAATTCTGCAATTTTACTTGCCGATCGCACTGCAAACTCAGGATGGGTATTGATTCCAGTTCCAACTGCAGTTCCACCAATCGCAAGCTCATACAATCCGGGTAGGGTTGCTTCGATTCTGGCGATCGCTTGATCCAACTGTGCCACATAGCCGGAGAACTCTTGACCTAAAGTTAAAGGCACAGCATCCATCAAATGAGTCCGCCCAATTTTAATGATGTCCTCAAACTCATTGGATTTACTTTGCAACGCATCGCGCAACTTTTTAATCATCGGGAGCAATCGTTGATGAATCGCTTCTGCTGCGGCAATATGCATTGCAGTTGGGAATGTATCGTTTGAGGATTGAGACATATTGACGTGATCATTCGGGTGAATGGGAGTTTTACTTCCCAACTCTCCGCCCGCTATCTCGATCGCACGATTCGAGATTACCTCATTCGCATTCATATTGGTTTGCGTTCCACTTCCGGTCTGCCAGACCGACAAGGGAAAATGATCATTGAGCTTGCCAGCAATCACTTCATCAGCGGCTTGAATCATCAATGTTGCTTTTTCCGCAGGGAGCTTGCCTAAGTCTTGATTGACGATCGCGGCAGCTTTTTTCAAAATGCCAAATGCCCGAATCAGTTCTGTCGGCATTTTGTCTTGTCCGATTGCGAAATACGTGAGCGATCGCTGAGTTTGCGCTCCCCAATAGCGATCGCACTCGACCGCGATCGCGCCCATACTATCTGTTTCTGTCCGAGTCGTTAAATCCACACTGAGTTTCTCCGCCGTAATCGTAGGACATTCCACCACCTGTCCAATTTATCATCCCAAAAACGGTTGACCGATTTACGCTAGAAGAAAGACATTTCTAGTGCTCAATCATGCCTCTCAATCCCGTCATTTTCGTTCACGGCATCACCGATACCTTTGCTCTCTTCGACCCGATGACACAGTACCTAGAGCGTTCAGGATGGCAGACTTATGGATTAGACTTGATTCCAGCCAATGGAGATAGCCACCTTGATCTCTTAGCAAAACAACTTGCAGCCTATATCGAAGCCACCATTCCCGCCGATCAACAGATTGATCTCGTTGGCTTTAGCATGGGTGGACTGGTCAGTCGCTATTACGTTCAGCGCTTGGGTGGTATTAGCCGAGTGCAGCGATTTATCACGATTTCTACACCGCACAATGGCACACTTGCAGCCTATCTTTCTCAACGCCCTGGCTGCATACAGATGCGCCCCAACAGCGATTTTTTGCGTGATTTGAATCAAGATGTGCAAATGCTCGATCGCATTAATTTCACTTCGATTTGGACACCTTTGGATGGCATTATCGTTCCAGCAAATAGCTCTGTTCTTCCCGTTGGAGAAGCGATTCAAATCAAAGTTCCGCTTCATGCGTGGATGGTGACTGATCCACGATCGATGACACTGGTTGCCGAAGCCCTGAGAAAGCCACTTGAGAAAGCCAGTTCACCATTGACAACCTATTGATTCAGCCAATGATTTAATTCTCCACTCAGCCACTCACTAAACAAAGTCGAGAGAATCTCTTTGCGAATTTCAGGAGTCAGTTGAGCGGGAATAAACTCTTCGACTAATAAAAGATGAAACCCTTGATCAGTCTGAATGGGACGCACCACTTCTCCTGGGGTCGCACCAAATGCTGCCGCTGCGATTTCTGGTTTCAAATTCCAACGATATACGGCTCCTTCATACCCACACTGATATCGCCGTTTACTATCCATATCGTAAAGGTGAGCCGCTTCATAAAAACTAATTTCTCGTTCCTCGGTTTGATAAAAAACTTCTCGAGCCACATGCTCGTAAGGAACAAGAACTTGATACAGAATTACCCGCTCAAAATTCAGGCGATTCTGGGCGAAAAAACCTTCAACTTGCTGCCCAAATAGCGTCTCTTTTAATTTTTGGGTGAGTAGTCGATCGCGGATGCCCGCTTCCCAATCTTCAACTGTAATTTGCTGCTCTGCCAGCCAAGCTAATGTATCAGTGGCACGCTCTAGCCGTAGGTCACGTCGGATGAGATCGGCCTCTGCTTGGATTTCCTCAGGCGAGACAAAAATCTCACGCTCACGAGCCGTTTGATCAATAATTTTTTGAGTGAAAATCGCCTGACACACTTCTTTGAATTGCAGGTTCTTCTTCAAGTAACCAACAATCTCATCAGGTTGAATCGAAGAGTATGACGAGGAAACCATGCCGTTTTCAATCTGAATAAACATCACTGAACCTGTAGAGTTGAAAGAATAATTGAAGGATCTATCCAGCCTTCTACAGTAGGAATTAATTTTACCGACTGATGGAGGCAGGGCGATTGTGTATTGAGACGGAATTATTCGCGATCGCTTTCATGATCGTTTATACAAGAGATGAAATGAGATGATTGAGACTCAAGCAGCCCTGAAGATGTATCAAGCTAAACGATCAAATAAGGCTTTTTAGCTAGTGTAGGGATTGAAAAAAATTAGATGTTGCCATTTTGGCTAATTCTGCTAACAAAGCTTTGCCATTCTCTCGATGTGGGCTATTGAGTAGAATGTGCCAAATTGGCAATTTGTTTCAACGAACACCTGCTTAGATTGTAAAAATAGCTTTATCTGTGAGATATATCCTATGCAGATCAACGATTTGAACTATTTAGAACATGTTCTAGACGTCAAGACAATTTCAGGAGGAGTTATTGTCGGTGTAACGGCTGACGCATCCGCTACCGGAGATTCAAGCTTCACCCTAACTGATACCAGAACTAAAGTGAAAGAATTGGGAAATGGAGGATCTATCGGAAAAGGCAGTGGGATAGCAGTTGCGACCGGAACCGATTCGCTGGCTGGAGTTGATCTCTTTGGCTCGGGAGACAAGGTGATCGAGAAGACAAAAGTAAAATACTTTTCAAACAAAGACACGATGATTGTTAAGGGTAAAATCCTGGTCATCGATAAACCTTAGTCTCAAGCTCCTGATTGACTGACAAATCTTTCTCATCTCGCATGGCTTGCACGCGATCGCATTGCTCCGCACGAGGTTGAAACCCCGTGCTCATCGAACGAAGTCTCTGAAGAGACTGTATTCCTAAGCCATTAGCTGGGTTCAGGAGTCCCTTTAGGGAGTTCGCATGGTTAGCACCGGGTTTTGAATCCGGTGCGGGACAGAAACGCAGCCAAGATGATGTTCAACGTTTTGTCAGTTACCCAGTTCAAGCTCTCAAGCTTTTTGATTTTCTTTAATTTTGATAGGGGCGAGAGTATCTCACCCCTACTTTTTTGCTACTGTTTTGCACAACTGACCTTAATTTTGACGTTGCCCTGATCTTGCAATGCAAGTCGTAGATGATTGCGAACCTCAACTAAATCGGGTCGTAAGGTAATTGCCTGCCGATAAGATTCGATCGCGCTCTTTAAATCACCCGCTTGCCGCTGAGCATTCCCTAATTCGTAGCTGAGTGCAGCATAACGAGCTTGATCATCAATCGATAATTTGTTCTGAGCATGAAGCACAGCAGCAATACCCAACTCGGCTTGAAGATTATCAGGTTGAAGTGTCTGTACTTTTTGATAAGCCGCGATCGCGTCTTCCCATCTTTTCTGTTTTTGCAAGACAAGCCCCAGAGCAAGGTAAGCTTCTACCAGTTCTGGATTCATCGCGATCGCTTGCTGATAGCATTCAATAGCACCGGTATCATCCCCCACCTGTTGGCACTCGTCGCCTAACTCATAATTGACTGTTGCATAATGCACCTGCTGGTCTAATGGGAGCGTCCCCTGAGCATAAAAAGCATTTGCTAGACAAACGGCGATTTCACGAACCTCCGGCTGAAGCGCCTGTGCTCTTTGATAAGCTGCGATCGCGTCTTCCCAGCGCTCTTGTTTTTGTAGAGCACGCCCCAGAGTATAGTAAGCTTCAGCTAACTCTGGGTTCATGGTGATTGCTTGCTGGTAATATGCGATCGCGACCTTTAAGTCGCCTGCTTGTTGGCGTTTGTTGCCCAAAGTAGCATTGATGACAGCATAGTGCTCCTGTTGTTCCGGGGGTAATGTGCCCTGAGCGTAAAGTGCATTCGCCCAAATCACTTCTGCTTCAATCGAATCCGGTTTCAGTTCACGAGCCGTTTGATAACAAGCGATCGCATCGTCCCATTTGTTCTGCTGCTGTAAGGCATAGCCCAGATTGTGATAGAGAGCAAATGCAACATTAGAGGATTGAGGTTGAAGCATTAAAGCTTGCCGATACACCTTTTCTGCTTCTAGTAACTGCTCTTGAATTTGGTACAAGTTTCCTAAACTAAACCAAGCTCTGACATCGTTCGGCTGTAGCTGTAGCAAACTTCTAAAACACTCCTCGGCAGTTGGATAATCTCCCTGGTGATGCATCACCACTCCTAAGTTATACAGAGCTTCTGGATATTGAGGTTGCACCCTTAGAATCTGGCGGTATGCTTGCTCAGCCTGACTCAGTTGATTCGTCTGTTGGTAACTTGCTGCAATTTGAAGTGCTTTAGGAATCAGCCGAACATTTAACGGCTGAATTGGATTGAGCAAGTGCTTACGCTCGATCGCAACGATCTTAATTCGCCGCTCTTTCGCGCCAAAAGAAAACTTATACGCTTCATTGCCCAGCAGAAAGTCATAGACTTGAAACCCCTTCTGAATCGCATCCCGAATCGCGTCAGCATGGAGAATGATTCCTGGAGCTAGATCTTTCACAGTATCATCGCGTCCGCCGAGCAAAAACAAAACCGTTTTATGACTCCAATCTAAGAGATTTGCGATCGCGCCGAGTGGCTTTTCTCCCTGCCATAGCGCAGACAAAGACAAGGCTTGATGCTCAAAGCAATGCCGCAATGTATGCCCAATCTTATCCAAAATCTTCTGGCATTGATCCGCCCCTTTTCTGCTTTCCCAGTTTGATCTCCAGAGTTCCAAAAGTACCTCAAGATGATCCTCAAAATTATCTGCGTTGGCATAGGTCAAATGGAATTCAGAAGAATCCTCAATTTTTCTGAAAAAGCGTCTGATTTTGTGCCGAGTATTTGAGCTAACAACGGTCTGAAGATACTGTTCCCAGGTGCCTGGCAAATCAATATATGGAACAATGTTATTGTCGATATGATCTAAGTCACTAACGTAGCATCGTTCCTTCAATTCAAATCCTTCTGTCAGAAACTCCTTCAAAATTAGGCTAATTCTTCCCTCGATCGTCGCAATATTATCTAGCTCAAAAGTCCACCATTCTTCTTGTTGAAGAAATGCAGCAAACGCAGAGCTTACAGCTATTTCATATTCAGGCAAACAGATAAATCCAACATGGTCTGCATCAGCTACTCCTGCCATCACAAGTTCACTATGAAATGATCCATCTGGATTCTCAAGTGCTGTAAGGTATAGCGGAAAAAATGCGACATACTCTGAACCGCGACTCCTTGATTTGGCTGCTAATATAAACCACGATTCATGAAACTGATCATACCGTTTCAGTACTCCAGATAGCCAGATCCAAGATGAGAAGAATCGAGCCTGATGATCAGCATTGTATATGGATTCCCAGGTATTTCTAATCGTCTGAAAAATTTCAAAATCATCAATAATGTCAATTTCTATGTCTTCCATATCTGGTTTCTCCTGAAATTGTTTATCAACAATCAATATTTCTGCCGCCGCCAAGGATTTTAGCAATCAAAAAATGTATCGATGTGCCATTCTGGCAGAATTCAATCTCATAAATGTAATGTCGAAAAAAATTACTAAAACACAAACAAAACTGCCAAAATGGCAACCTCTAAAAAACGCATCCTTTATCTTATAAATATCAACTCAAACAACAGAGTTGAAACAACTAAGAAACAAAAATTCCAAGGAGAAATCCAATGATTATTTCTGATCTCAACTACTTAGAAACCGCTCAAACAGAAGTTCTCGGTGGCTTTACTTATCCCTCTGTCTCCTTCAAAGAAACCGTAAAAATCAACAAATACATCAACTCGAAAGTCAATCTGAAAGGTAACGTCGCTACTGCTGAATCTGATGCAGAAGCTTATGGAAAAGACAGTTTGGCTCAGATTTTCACCTATACGAAAACTACGCCTTACTCGTCTTATTCGAGCGGTACTTCTATCTCTGCTTCCAACTAGAACTCAATTAATTATTGAGTGACTAGTTTAAGGTAGGGCAACCATGGAATCTCTCCGTTGTTGCCCTACCTTAATTTGTTTTGTTCTGCCTTAAGCTTTTTGCACGAATGATTAAATTGAAAAATTTAAGGGCGATATTGTCGTACCAAAATTGCTTGTGCAAATTGCATAGTATTGGAGGAAAAAGAATGACTTGTTTGATGATCACTGATCTAGACTATCGCGTAGACTCGACTGTGAAAGAGAGCATTCATGGCGGCGTCAGTGTGAGCGTCAGTACCACAACTTACAGCACGAAGAATTTTACTTATGCGAATGCGAATGCAGGTGCAAGTGGTTCAATGACCTATACTTCCACAAAAACATCCACACGGATTAATAACGTTGGCTATTTATATTCCAGCAATGCAAATGCAGATGCCTATGCGCTAGCCGCAGCGCAATACAATACCGCGATCGCGCGATCAAATAGCACCTCGATCTATGTCAGTGTGTCGAACAAATAGCAATCAAATGCAGTAAAGTTGAGGATACCGAAAGATGAGCCAGCACAAGATCTTGATTCGACGAATTATTTCAACTGATGGGCGATCGAGAGCCGAAGCTAGAAGTGAGGTGATTCTCTCAGACCCCACAACGGTTTCCCATCAATCTGTCAGCATCAGCGTCTCTTCGGCAGAAACGAGCCAAAGCGCAAGTAGTCGCTCTACAAGTTGCTCCAACAGTTCTTCAGCATCGAGCTAGTAAATTCAATCTAATCATACAGAAAACACAACACGAGTTCCGTGTTGTGTTTTTACTAGGTCGTAATTAGATTTAGAATGGGAAACTGGCTGTCAAGCTCCGAGCAGAGGCGAAAGAGACAACCGGAGATGTGCCGAAGTTTAGAGCCAAGATTGTTCTAGACTTGCCATCTGCTGTCGCCATTGTTGTGCTAGAGACTGCAAGATTTGGATTACCAGGGAGAGAGAGGCTGATACCTTGAGGTGAATTTGCTAGCTTTGTGCTCCACAGCTCTGTACTACCCTGTTTCAGAGAAAGCGTGTTGTCCTCACTCAGTGAAAGGGTCAGGATACCGTCATTCGCTTGTAGAGCACCAAAAATATCTGATGAGTGATCCAGAATTTCAAGATGAGACAAGTCGCGAATCAGCATATAAATACTCCTTATTTGCCAGTATTCTAGTCAGTTGTCAACAGAGAAGCCTGCCATTTTGGCACCTTATTCACGGGCAAGTCGTTGCATTGACCCAACCATTGTTCTAAGGTTGCAAATGTTCCGCCTTTAATTCGAGTTCGAGGCTCACTCACGACTTCCAAGTAATTCAAATCCTTGATCGGATTCGGTTGCTGCGGATTTGAAGCAGGGGTTTGAGCTTGCTTTTGCCCTGCTTGATAGTGATCCTTCATAATCCGGTTATAGGTTCTGTAGGGAATGTAGTGGAGCGGATTATAGCCACCAAACTGCAAAATTAAAACACAAGCCCACGAATATTTTCCTGCTAAGATCGCTTCAATCACTTGGTTAAATTGCTCAGTTTCCATGACGCGATCGAGCGATGCGCTCGAATTTCTAAAGCCTTGTTGAGTCATGCTTTTCACCTTTTTTATATCCTAGTCAGATCTTAAAATCACTGGATCACGTTGTTGCTTGCCTGAAGCTTTTTCAGAGGATCAAACAATAAATCGACAATGCGCCGCTGCCGAGTCACAATCTCAGCCGTCGCAGTTTGCCCTGCCTTAAACAAAACTTTCTGTTGATCTTTGGTAATGTAGGAGCGTTCTAATTCCACTTCGATTTGGTACACGCGTCCCAAGCGTTCGTCGGGTTGAGCGTCGGGAGAAATTTTCGCAACATGTCCAGTAACAATGCCATAGTCCTGATACGGATAAGCATCAAGCTTCACCTGTACAGGCATCCCTACTTTGACAAACCCTGCTTCTTGGTTTGGAAGGACTGCAGATAAGATCAGTGGCTTTTGGGCTGGAGAAATCTCTGCGATCGCTTGTCCCAGTTGGACGACTTCTCCAGGATGTCGCAGACTCAGTGCAGAAACAATACCACTCGTCGGTGCGTATAAGTAACGTTCCCGAAGTTTAGAATTTGCTGCTGCAATCAAGGTTTGTAGCTCACTAATTCTTGCTTGAATCTGAGAGAGTTTGATTTCGAGTTGGCGCACTTGCTGGTTCGACTGTTGTTGCAGTTCTGCTTGTTCTGCTTGTTTTTGTGCGATTCCTGCATTCAGGCGCTCGATATCTTCTACTGATCGTTGCAAGGTTCCTTGCTGCTCCGTGATCGTTCGTTGGCGATCACGTAACCCTTGTTGGACTTGAAAAACTTGTTCTTGCGCGATCGCGCCTGCTTCTACTAAAGGTTGGAATCGCTTCAGCCGAGTTTCCTGAGCGATCGCATCTTCATTCAGTTGATCCAGTAATTGTTGAGTAGTCGCAATATTGGTTTTACCTTGGGAAATTTCGACCTGCTGCGCTCTCATTTCAGCGTGCATCGCATCTAAACGGCTCTCTGCCTGAAGCTGAACTTGAGCCAGTAAAGATTGAGTCTGACTCCACTCGATCTGGGCTGCGGTTCTTTCTTTCTCTAACCGTTCTACTTCATGATTGGCTTGTTCATTATCCAGTTCCATCATGACTTGTCCAGCTTTCACAGGCTTCCCTTCCTCAACTAAGATGCGAGAAACCTTGCCTGTCTCAGTCGGATTGACTTTATACACGCTACCTCTGGGAATCAGCCTGCCCTGAGCGCGAGCGACTTCATTGATCTGACCAAACCAAGCCCAAGATGCAAAACAAATCGAAAATACCGCACCTCCTACCATCAGACGCAGGGGCAATGTAGAAGGAGGTTGATCGAGCACCGCTTCTAAAGGGGCAGACCAGTGAGAATGGGCGGAACCTGAGGGTTTGGGAAAGGAATTCTCCGTCTGTTGATCATGCTGTTGATCATTGACTGGAGAACCTTGGTTGTGAGGGGCAAGCTGAACCATAGAGTATGCCTCGTAGAGTCATAGTATTCAGATAGGACAAATCTTGTGAGAACTAACCCTAAAACGTCGATCATCTTAGTCATTAGGGTGCTGCTTTTCAAGTGTTAGTAAACACACCTTGCGGAAACTTTTCAGACCTTCTTCAGCATTGGAACTATCGATCGAGCCTCAGTTTAGAGATCGAGCTGTTGCTGAGCAAGATGGGCATAAATGCCTTTGAGTTCAATTAATTCTTCAGGAGTTCCTTGCTCTGCTAAAACTCCACGATCGAGGACCCAAATGCGATCGGCATTTCGCACCGTAGATAGACGATGAGCAATCACAAATGTGGTGCGTCCTCGACTAATTCTGGCTAAATTCTGCTGAAAGCGTCGCTCTGATTCTGTATCGAGAGAACTCGTGGCTTCGTCTAAAATCAAAATTGCGGGTTGCCCTAAAAGCGCACGAGCGATCGCAATTCGCTGCCGCTGTCCACCCGATAGATTTGCACCGCGCTCACCGACTTTGGTGTTGTATCCCAAGGGCAAATCCTGGATAAAAGCATGAGCTTCTGCGAGCTTCGCAACCTCTACCACTTGCTCCAGCGTGTATTCAGGTCGATAAAGCTGAATATTTTCTAGAATCGTGCCTGAAAACAAGAAACATTCTTGCGGCACAACCCCTAATTGGCTCCGTAAGGACTGGGGTGAGACATGCTTAATGTCGTGCCCATCGATCCAAATTCGACCAGTGGTGGGATGATATAGCCCTTGCAGGAGCTTGATCAACGTACTTTTTCCAGATCCGCTCCGCCCCACGATCGCGATCGTTTGACCTGCTTCAACTTTTGCTGAAATGTTTTCCAGCGTGTTGCGTTCTTCGGCTTGCTCATAGCGAAACGTAACTTTCTCGAACTGTACTTCCCCTCGTATCGGAGGGAGCACTAACATCGATTGTCCAGGTGTCTCTTCCGGTTTAACGGAAAATACATCATTCAATCGTTCGACTGAAATCAAAACCTCCTGGAACTCATCCCACAGTCCAACGAGTGCTAGTACAGGTCCAATAACATTACCAATTAACATATTAAAAGCAACGAATTGCCCGATCGTCAACTGATCTTGAATCACCAAACTTGCACCGTACCAAAGTAGCGCAGTACTTCCGATCGAATTGACCAATCCGCCTGTCACTTGCAGCCCATTGGTCAGTTTTTGCGCCTTAAAGTGGATGTTGAGCATTCCAATTAGGCGGTCTTCCCAACGCCAGCGGACTTCTCGCTCTGCTGCCACCGATTTTACGGTTGCGACACCTGTCATCATTTCCACCAGCAGCGAGTTTTGCTCAGCCGTTGCGCTAAAGGCTTCCCGCGAAATTTGCCGCAGAAATGGAGTCGCAACCAGGGTCAAAATTACGATCGGTGGAATCAATGCGATGACAAAGAGAGTCAGATGCCAGTTGTAGTAGAACATCAGCCCGAGATAAACGATCGCCATCGTCGTATCTAGCCAAGTCGCAACCGCCTGCCGCGTTAGAAAAGCTTGAATTTTGCTATTTTCTTGCACTCGCGTCAGAATGTCTCCAACCTGGCGAGATTCAAAGAATTTCAGAGGCAACACTAAAGCATGACCAACAAACCCACTGATCAACGTCAAATCAAATCGATTAGAAAAATAATCTAATAGATACTGCCGTACTCCAACCAGTCCAATCCGCCAAACGCTAAACAACAGCAACCCAAGGCTGAAAAGATGCAGCATGGGTAAGCTTTTCTGCGTGACGACCTGATCAAGAATAATTTGAGTAAAGAGCGGTGTAACTAGCCCAAACAGTTGCAGTAGCAAAGAAAGTAGAATGATCTGCCACAGCACAGACCGATATGACCACAAGACTTCCCAAAACCGTTTTAAGTTGCGCTCTGTGGTTTGAACCGTTTTGAGTTGCGGGGTCGGATCAAGCATCAAGGCATAGCCCGACCAATGCTTGAGAAAGTCTTGATGAGTGAGATTGCGTTTACCACGGGCAGGATCGGCGACCAGTACCCGCCCCCCTTTGACCCGATAAACGACCACATAGTGATCCCCTTCCCAGTGAGCAATCCAGGGATTTTTTTGCTCCGCCATCCGCCCTAAACTTGCCCGAACCGGTCGTGCCTGAAACCCAACATTCTCTGCTGCGAGTGCTAAGTTCTTGAGCGAAGCCCCAGAACGTCCCACCTTTGCTAGTTCCCGCAATGTGTTCAGGCTCAGCCGATTTCCCCAGTACTGACCAATCATTGCAATACAGGCAACCCCACAATCTGCTGCGCTCTGCTGCTGAATCAATGGATACCGCTTCAGCAGTTTGGGTTGCCAAGGAACATGCCGAGCGGGTTTAGGAAAGTTGACTGCAACCTGATTCGCTGGCGTTGGATGAGTCACATCCTGACTCAGGGCTTTTTGAGTCGTATCTCCCTGAGTCGAAGTTGAGAGTAAAAGTTGCGGTGAGCCGCGCCCCAAGGCGATCGTTTCTTGCTGGTAGCGTCCTAATGTTCCAGAAGTCGTGACTGGCGAGGAAATTGCTTTCCATTGCTCGATCGAGACTTTGTAAATCAGCAATTTTGTCTTCGCAATCCAATCTGGGGGAGTTTTCTGAATCTCTCCCCAACTTTCCCCGACGATCGCGGGTGTCACCTCAGAATTTTGATCGTCAATCTCGCCTTGGTATAGCCAGAAGTAACCCGAATCAATGCCTGCTTCCACCAGTTTTGCCCCTGCCGGCACTTCAATCGTTTCTAAGAAAAATAACAACTGCTGAGCCTGATGACTCGTCAGCGTTTTCTTCGAGCTAGCACCCTCTATATCCCAAGCGATAGCAGTTCTGAGAAAGATTAAACGGGCGAAGCGAGTCGCTTGCTGGACTAAAAAATTCCGCAGTTGGGGAAGCTTTTTTAACCAACTTTCAAGTTTGGTCACAGAGATACGCGCAAGCGTCACAGGACTCGCCGCGATCGCAGTATAAGGGAGTGAATTCTGGCAAAATATCGACTCTGCCCCAAAGCATTGCCCGGTCTCTAAAAGCATGACTGATAGATCTCGCTGCTGCCGCAGATCAGGGCAGATCAATCTAACTTTCCCCTGACAAATGACATAAAAGTGTGCATTTTGTTCGTCAGAAGCAGCAGGGGATTTGTCTTCTGCGTTATCGTTCAATTCATTCCCAAGCTGAAATTCGCACAGCTGAAAGTCCTGGCTCAAAGCTTGCGCGATCGTTTCATCCATCTGGGCAGCAGCGAGCAGTTTTCGGAGGGCAATTTGGATGTCGATCGCGCCTCCTAAGCGTTGAGGCTGAAGCAGTGCCTGAAGGTTCGAGGCTGAATTCATATCCTAACTTCCTGGCATTTTGAGTATTTTTCTTAAAAGCTGACTATCTCTCCAGCGAGCGTTAAAATGCTTGCTCTCAATGGTGACAATCTCTCCCCAAATTTGTCGCCAATTTGGCAGATTTTTTGAGCGATGGACTCAAGTTTGAGCGTCAGTTTGAATAAATTAATGAACTGGTATTCCCTAGAACTCTCGAAATCGTTGCAATAGAATGGAATATCCCTGCACTGATGCGAGTGTGCATGACAAATTTCCTCATAATGAATTGACATCCTTGGGGCGTTAGGATGACCTCGTACAAATCTCGATTACCAAGCCATAAAACAACGATCAAGATTCAATGAATCTTGTTATTCTGAGTGATTCCATTATTAGAAGCGACAAACTCAGTGGTGCTGTCTATCCCATCGTCGGTATCGTAAGCCGCGTCTACAAATAATTTTGAATCTCGACATCTTTAGCCTACCTAACATTAGAAAACAACACGTTTCGATCGAATTCAAACTCGCACCAAGCGAAATACGATCAGTTCGCTCAGGCTGTATGAAGCTAATTCCGAGTAATGTAAAGTGAATCGTTGATAACTTCGGAACACAGACTTGCTTTTGCAAAGACTTGCCCAAACCGAAACCAAATAATATTTAGATATATTTAGATTTAGGATTTGAGTGCGAAGGCGTTCTGTAAAAAGCCTAAGAAACGAAATGATTGCTGTCAAGTCAATTACAAAAATTATTTTTATTAACTATATGGGCTATACAAATTACCCAAAGATTGCTACATCACGTCTAGATATCAAGCGTGGAACATATTGTGAAGGATGCACGTTATTATAATCACCAAATTGAGTGCAGCAAGAATAAGAACGAGCGAATCAACTTCTACGATGGATTAGAAATACCAATCCATTAGAACCCTAACAATTAGATAGAACGATTTCAGACTCATCTGAAATTACAAAAGAACTAACCTCATAGAAAGTAGAGCAGATCACTTTTTTTGGACTTAATTTTTAGAGGAAATTCTAATCTCTCACTTTGGTTAGAGGGGCGATTTCAACTAATAGTTTAATGCATCATTTTTTACTTCATAAGCAATGCGTAAGCGCGCAATCGATCCGATTTCGGCAAGGATGATCTATGCTGGAAAACGTCAAACTGCTTCTCTGGCTATGATGATTCTTTCTCCCGAACTGCAAACTCGCTTAGCTCAACCTCTGAAGATTGGTGATTTTGAGGTGAAAAGTCGGGTGTTGCAATCGCCACTATCGGGTGTAACAGATCTCGTATTTCGGAGATTAGTGCGTCGTCATGCTCCGGATTCGATGATGTATACCGAGATGGTGAACGCAACCGGATTGCATTATGTCAAAGAGATTCCGATTCTCATGGAAGTCGATCCGAATGAGCGCCCGATTAGTATTCAACTGTTTGATTGTCGCCCTGATTTTCTAGCGGAAGCCGCACAAAAAGCAGTAGACGAGGGAGCAGACACGGTTGATATCAATATGGGTTGCCCCGTGAATAAAATTACGAAAAATGGGGGTGGATCTTCTTTACTCCGGCAGCCAGAACTTGCAGAAGAGATTGTGCGATCGGTGGTGAATGCAGTCGATGTTCCCGTCACGGTTAAAACTCGAATTGGTTGGACGGATAAAGAAATTACGATTCTGGAATTTGCGAAGCGCATGGAAGATGCAGGCGCGAAAATGATCACCGTTCATGGACGTACGCGATCGCAAGGATACAACGGTGCAGCCAAGTGGGAATGGATTGCCAAAGTCAAAGAAATTCTCTCGATTCCAGTGATTGCAAACGGCGATATTTTCTCGGTAGAAGCAGCAGTCAAATGCTTGGAATTTACCAAAGCCGACGGTGTGATGTGTTCGCGCGGGACATTAGGATATCCGTTTTTAGTCGGAGAGATTGATTATTTTCTCAAGACTGGAGAAGAGAAAGCAAAACCGACTCCGATCGAGCGTTTAGAATGTGCGCGCGATCATCTGCAAATGTTGTGGGAGTACAAAGGCGATCGCGGAGTTCGACAAGCGCGCAAGCACATGACTTGGTACTCAAAAGGATTTGCTGGAGCAGCAGAACTCCGAGGGCAGTTAAGTCTGATTGAGAATGTGAATCAGGGATTGGAGTTAATCAATAAAGCGATCGATCGCTTGTCAGCAACAGGATGGCAAGAAGAATCGGAAGCCGAATTGCTGGAGATGTCGGTTAGCTGATTTCAGACTGCACAACTCCCGTTTGGTTTGCCGCAGATTTCATTGATCTGAGCATCGGTAAAGTTGCATTGAAAATTTTGTGCGCGTCTTCAGAAAAAGCTGTCTATATTCTGTTAAACATGACATCAGGCGTGACGGCAATCAAATTTGAATGCAAAAACTTTTTCTGCAACCATCGAACCTTCTGACTCTCAGTCTTGTGGCTGTTTTTTCTCTGCTTGCTGGATGTAGTCGATCGCCCAAACCGATCACACTCTCTAGCGGCACCAGCAATGGCTATTACAGCCGCCTCGCCAAGCAGATTACCACTGCCACAAACCGCACCGTCAATGTCCAGATTCAAGATCAAAAATCCGAAGGCTCGATCGAGAATCTCAATCGTCTCCTCGATCGTCAGGTCGATTTTGCGCTGGTGCAGTTGGATGTTGTGAGTGAGGCAATGCAGCAAGGAAAAGTCCAAGCGATCGCCGTGCTTGCCGATGAACCCATTCATATCATTGCCCTTAAAAATTCAAACGTGCGATCGCTGAGCGATTTAGAAAAAAAACGAGTCGGTATCGGTGCTCCAGGCAGCGGAATTTACTACACTTCTGAACTGATCAATACCGCTTTCAACTTAAACATTCAGAAAGACACGTCTGGATTTGACGAAGCGTTTCGCAAACTCAACAACCGCCAAATTGATGCTGCCATCTACGTCGGCTCAATCGGCGCGAGCGATCGCATCCGCCAACAACTCGTCGCACAACCCTCTTTGCAACTTGTTTCAATCCAACCGACATTCATTAACTATTTGATGAATCGCAATCCTGGCGCATATCAAGCCATGGGCATTCCTCAAGGTATTTACAGCGCGCGTCCCACGATTCCCGATCGCGATATTTCCACGCTCGCAACTGCCACCGTTCTCGTGACGCGCCCAGATGTCGATGAAAAAACCGTTGGACTCCTCACCTGGTCAATTCTCTACAACTCGCGCCAGTTCTCTCTCTTTTATCCTGAATTACAAACCGGAGAAGCGCGATCGCTGCTGCAAAAGAACTTGCTCTATGTACATCCGGGCGCACAAAGCGTTTACAGTCAAAACGCCGATCCTCGCGAAGCCTGGCTACGATACTTAGAATCCAATAACGACCTTCAAGCCGGGATTGTAATTCTGGTAGGAACGAGCGGGATTGGTTTGATCATGCGGCGTTGGAACCGCGAGCGCTGCAAAAAGCTCCTCACATCCACCATTACTCGTCTCAACGAACTCAATCAACTGCTGCCTCAAAATGCTCAACAAGCACTTTCGGGTGTTGAAGACCTCAGTCAAGAACATCGTCTGATGTTCATTGATGGACGGATCACCGCTGATACCTATGAGCAAGTTCAGCACAAAACCCAGACCTTCACCGAGGAATGCCGCAAAACCATTAAGCAACAGCATAAAGAATTAGTGCTCGATACCTTACTGATTCTGGACGACTGGCAAGCTGCGCTGCAAATCGACCCAGAATCAGCGCTGCAAAAACTCACGTCCCTAAAACAGCAATACCGGAAGATGCTGATCCAGGATCAAGTCGAGATTCAGGCATACATTGAGCTGATGGAACTGACGCTCTTATCCGTAATGTCATTGGCTCGGAAAACCGAAGCACACGAGAATCGCTCTCCTGATTCTGAGATCATTTCGTCCCCATATTCTCAGTAGGCGTAATGTTTGATCCTTAACTTGTGGATATAGGAGAAACCAGGAGAATCTACTAACAGATTTCCTCACTAAATTGTGTGATAGCCATTTTGCAAAAAATCTGATTAGATATAATCAGACTTGCTTCGGAGCGTTTTCGGCAGCCTTAATTTTAATTAGGCTGTTTTTTTTATCAGATAGTGTATACAGTGAACACCTAGTTAAGATTACAACTTAGACAGGTTTGACCCTGAGTTTTCACCGTTTCGATCGCTGAAAAAACCTTAAACAAGAGTGTCCTGTGTGTGAGACTGCCCTGTGAGTTCGTCTAGGGAGCACGATCGCGCTTTGCATAATTATCCTGGAGCAAAATCGTATCGGTTTGCGTCGAACGTTGAGCAGTGGTCGTTAAATTTTGCTACCCTACGAGACTGCGACCCAAATTCTGCGATCGAGCGAATCCCTCATGATTGAAGTCGAACACCTCAGCAAACTTTACGGTTCTACCGCTGCGATCGAAGATGTCACGTTTTCAGTCGAACCTGGCGAAATTCTCGGCTTTCTCGGTCCCAATGGAGCCGGAAAAACCACCACAATGCGAATCCTGTCGGGCTATTTGCCAGCTAGTCGAGGAACGGCTAAAGTCGCAGGCTTCGAGGTGCATGAAAATCTCATGGCAGTCCGACAAAAGATTGGCTACTTGCCGGAATCTCCCCCGCTTTATCCTGAAATGACCGTCCAGGGATTCTTGAATTTCGTTGCCCAAATTAAAGGGGTGAATGCAGGCGATCGCCCAAATCGCATTCAAATCGCACTCGAAAAAACAGGACTCATCGAGAAGCGAAAAACGATTATTCGCAAACTGTCTAAAGGCTATCGGCAACGGGTTGGCATTGCTCAAGCGATCGTGCATGATCCGCCTGTGATTATTTTGGACGAACCGACCGTTGGACTTGACCCGCGCCAAATCATCGAAGTCCGCAATCTGATCAAACAATTAGCAAGCGATCACACGGTCATTCTTTCCACGCATATCTTGCCGGAAGTGAGTATGACCTGCGATCGCGTCACGATTATCAATCGCGGTCGAGTGGTCGCAACCAATACGCCCGATCAATTGATGGCACAACTCAATCGGGGTGCAGGCTATGAACTCGAAGTCGAAGGCGATTGGAACACGATCGATCATTGCTTAAACATGATTGAAGCTGTGCAATCTGTCGAGCAGCAATCGACGGTTCATCAACGGCATCGCGTTCGCGTCTTTTCAGAGGTCGATTTGGGTCGAGAAATCGCGAATGCACTCGTGAGTCACGGATTAGGACTCTACGAAATGCGACGAGTACAGGCGAGTTTAGAAGATGTGTTCTTAAAGTTGACGACCGAAGAAAACCCTGTTGAAGAGTCTACCGAGGCGGAAGAATGAAGACTGTATTGTTGAATATTGTGGCGATCTATCGACGGGAGCTTCTGAGCTACTTTACTTCGCCGTTCGCTTATACGATCGCGGCTGTATTTTGGTTAATTTCTGGCTTTCTGTTTACAGCGACTTTAGATGGTGTGATTGCGAATGCAGCACAGTATGACCAAGCTACTGCATCGGGCATTAATACTGCTCCCGTCGATATTCCTTACGAATTTATTCGCTTGCTGCTCGGCGTGA
The DNA here is from genome assembly GCF_017302695.1 of Leptolyngbya sp. UWPOB_LEPTO1. Taxonomy (NCBI): domain Bacteria; kingdom Bacillati; phylum Cyanobacteriota; class Cyanophyceae; order Leptolyngbyales; family Leptolyngbyaceae; genus Leptolyngbya; species Leptolyngbya sp. UWPOB_LEPTO1. The sequence goes on from NZ_JAFLCJ010000002.1 coordinate 421,710, forward strand.
TTGGTTCGTTATCTCTCTTTGTATTACCCATGCTGTCTATGGGTCTATATGCCGAAGAACGAAAACGCGGCACATTAGAATTGCTAGCAACATCACCGCTGACGAATTGGTCGGTTGCAGTCGGGAAATTGCTAGGTGTGATGACCTTCTTTTTCACCATGTCGTTGCCGCTGTTGTTATATGAAGCGATCGCACTTGCGAATCTCAATCCACCGATTCAAATCAGTGTGTTACTGCTCGGTCACGCGGGGTTATTGCTTCTTGCGGGTGCAGTGCTCTCGCTCGGTATGTTTATGTCGTCGCTCACCGATAGCACGATCGTGGCTGCAATTCTGACCTTTGCCTTAGTACTTGCCTTGTGGGTTGTGGATCTAGTGGCTCGAAATTTTGGTGGAGTTGTTGGTAGTGCGATCGGGCATTTATCTTTACTCAAGCACTACACGAATTTAATTCAAGGCATTGTCGATACCAGTAGCTTAGTGGTCTTTGCAAGCTACATTCTGCTGGGAATTTTCCTCACTGCTCAATCGATCGATACATTCCGCTTCCAACGCTCATGAAAAGACGACTTAATTTTGTAAAATTCCTAATCCTGCCAGGATTCATGCTGATTTTGGCGGGCATCTCCGCAGGGATTGTTTCAGGCACTTGGGGATCGATTCCGCTGGGATTGATCATTGCTGGAATTGTCGTGATTGGGCTGTGGATGCTGCTGATTGGGCAATTTGACGATCCGTTAGAGCCGAGCTTTTGGCGAAGACGATCGACACAAGCCAGCACGAATGCGTTAGTGAGTACGATCGCGGTTTTAGCAATTCTCGGATTGATCAATTTTCTCGCGGTGCGATCGGTACAGCGATTTGACCTGACCGAATCAGGACTGTTCACGCTTTCGCCAGAATCTCAGCAAGTCTTGCGCGAAATGCAGCAAGGCGTAAAGCTCTGGATTTTCACAAATGATCAAAATCCTCAAGATCGAGCGTTGCTCGAAAACTATCAGCGGATCACGCCTAAATTCTCATTTGAGTATCTAGACCCCAACTCCAATCCTGGAGTCGCTCAAGCCTTTGGCATCAAGAACGCAGGCGATAACCGCGACGTGTTTATCGAACTGCAATCGAGTAAACGGCGACAGTTTCTCCAGAGTATTTCACCTGAAATCCGTCTCTCTGAAAATCGCATCACGAATGGAATCTTGCAGATTACTAGCGATCGCCGCTCCAAAGCCTACTTTGTTCAAGGTCATGGAGAAAAATCGCTCACAGCAGGAGACAACTCGATTTCAGAATCGGTGAAAGCTTTAGAAGATAAGAATTTTATCAATGAACCTCTGAATCTTGCCCAACTGGGTTCTGTTCCCGAAGATGCTTCTATCGTGCTGGTCATTGGCTCAACTCGTCCTTTAGCAGAAGGAGAAGCGAAAGCCCTCGAAGCCTATGCGAACCGAGGCGGAAATCTCCTGATCGCAGTCGATCCAAATACGAAATCTGGACTTGATCCGTTTCTCAATTCCTGGGGTGTGAAACTCGACGATCGCGTTGCGATTAATGCGCCAAACCAGCGATTGAGCAACGCAGGCCCGGCTGTCGCGATCGTCACTCAATACGGAAATCATCCGATTACTGCCCCCTTCGGCAAGGGCATTTCGTTCTATCCGGTTGCTCGCCCGATCGACATCACACCGACTCCAGGCATTCAAGCCACTCCGCTCTTACTGACTGACCCCAATAGTTGGGCAGAAAGCAATCTCAAATCACAACCTTTAAAGCTAGATGGTGGCGATCGACCTGGACCTTTAGCGCTTGCAGTTGCACTCGAACGCACGGTCAACGCAACTGCTTCTCCTAGCCCAACTGCTTCTCCCTCTCCGAGTCCATCTCCAACTGCCTCTCCGAGTCCAGTTCCCAGTCCAACCGCTTCTGCACCTGCCAAACCTTCACGCATGGTCGTGTTTGGCAATTCAACCTTTATGGTGAACGGATTTTTTGCTCAGCAGTTGAATGCGGATGTTTTTCTGAATTCTGTGAATTGGTTGACTCCAGATCAGCAGCAACCGCTCTCCATTCGACCTAAAGATGTAAAAAATCGCCGCATTGCTCTTAGCGGTGAGCAAGCCTTACTGCTCGGATTCCTCGCTTTAGCGATCGTGCCGCTTTTCGGCTTCATTACCGCAGGCGCGCTCTGGTGGAAACGACGCTAAAAAACCTGGGGACAGAACATCCCCAGGCACAGTAACGATAAAAACTAGCCGTGAAAAATTACATCAAACCCAACTGAGCCAAAATCCCTTTTCCAGTCATCAACTCAGTTGCAAGTCCGATCGCAAGACCTAACATCGCCAAGCGACCATTCCAGTTCTCAGCAAAATCGGTAAATCCAAAAGTGCTTTTCTTCTCCATCTTTCGTGACCTCTTTCTCAAGATAGATTACTCTCCATAACGTAACATTTCTTAAACTTCTTGACAATCGATCAAACTAGATCAGTGAGGCGGGTAGATAGGGGGTATAGAGAAATCTGGTCGTTGAGTGCATTGCAATTCCTAACATTCATGAATCGGATTTGAGTCCATATGCTAGATTTCTACGTATGACAAGGGGAAGAAAAATTCAAACTACCGCAGAACTCGAAGTCCGGTTACTGCGCGAAGGGATCACCGAATCCGTACATCATGCTCAAGCGGTCATTTGTGACGATCGCGGTCGATTGCTCCTATGCGCGGGCAATCCTGAAACCGCCACATTTGCTCGATCCGCACTCAAACCGTTTCAAGCCATTGCTGTGACTGCATCTGGCACATTGGAGCGGTTTAATTTGACCGATCGCGATTTAGCCATTATTTGTAGCTCGCACAAAGGCTCGATCGAACAAGTTCGCCAAGCTTTTAACATTCTCTGGCGTGCTGATATCGATCCGAGCGCCCTGCAATGTCCTATTCCTGCTGGCAAGAAAAGCCCCCTAGAATACAACTGCTCAGGCAAACATGCGGGAATGTTGGCAGTCTCTCAACAACTAGGCTTTCCGTTTACCGATTATTTGAACTACCATCATCCGGTGCAGCAACTGATTCTGAGTAAGCTCGCAGAATTTCTCAAAAATCCTGCCGAAGAATTCATTCCTGCCCGTGACGACTGTGGCGCACCGACTTATTTTATGCAGCTTCGCCAACTGGCTTGGCTCTATGGTCAGCTTGCTTCTGGCGGAAATCTCGACATGGAACGCATTGTCAGAGCCATGACCCATCACCCAACCTTGGTGGCGGGAGAAGGCGAGTTTGACACCGAATTAATGCGGCTGAGTGAAGGCGAACTCGTCAGCAAATCGGGTGCAGAAGGCATTCAGTGTATTGGACGAGTCGGGGAAGGCATGGGACTGGCGATTAAGGTGATGGACGGTGCAAAACGCGCCAAATACGCGATCGCCATTCACGTTTTGCGCCAAATGGGGTGGATTACCCCTGCCATTGCGGAAAATCTCTCGGAGAAGTACATCACGATCGGACAATATAAGCGACTCGATGTCGCGGGCGAACTTTCCATGCTTTAGTTGCACTTGGAACCTTCCAAATGACGATCGCGTTGTTAAAATCACATCATTAATCTTCTCTAGAGTGCACCGATTCTCATGAGCGACACTATCCTGAATGTCCGCAACTTGCAGGTTCAATTCAAAACCGATGAAAGAATCATCAAAGCTGTTGATAGTATTTCATTTCAGGTCAGACGTGGACGCACTTTAGGAATTGTCGGCGAATCAGGCTCAGGGAAATCGGTGACTTCTCTTGCAGTGATGCAATTAATTCCCAATCCCCCTGGACGGATTACAAGCGGCGAAATTTGGTTTCAGGCGAGAGATGCCCAAGAGCCAATTGATTTACTCACGGTTCCCGAAAAACAGATCCAGAAGTATCGGGGTGAGCAGATCTCGATGATCTTCCAAGAACCGATGACTTCGCTGAATCCGGTTTACACATGCGGTTTTCAGCTCGTCGAAGCGATTCGGCAGCATGAAGATATTTCTCAATCCGAAGCCCGTCGCCGTGCGGCAGCGCTGTTGCAAGAAGTCCGCGTCTTGCCGCCCGACGACGAAATGAAGCGGCGCATTTTAGAAGAGCAATCGATCGCTGAATCCGAAATCGATGCCGAATTGAATCGCCAAAAAACCTCGATGCTCGATCGCTATCCGCACGAACTTTCCGGCGGACAGTTGCAGCGGATCATGATTGCAATGGCGATCGCGTGTAACCCAACCCTGCTGATTGCAGATGAACCGACGACTGCATTGGATGTAACGGTGCAGGCAACGATTTTGGATCTGCTGCGAGAACTGCGCGATCGTCGTGGAATGGCAATGATGTTCATCACGCATGATTTAGGCTTGATTGCAGAAATCGCGGATGACGTGGCGGTGATGTACGAAGGCAAAATCGTCGAATATGGTTCGGTTCTAGAAATTTTCTCCAATCCCAAACATCCTTACACGCGCGGATTGTTGACTTGCCGCCCACAGCCTCATCGACGGTTGAGATTCTTGCCCACAGTTTCAGATTTCATGGAAGTCTCCATGTTGCCAACGGGTGAAAAATTGATCCAGGCAAAAAAACAGGATGTTCATGCAGTTCTAGCAGAAGCTCAAGAAGTCAGCGAAGCGGAACTTGCTCAAAGACTGCAAGACCTCCAGAAACATGCTCCGCTCGTTTCCGTGCAAAATTTGCAAGTCGCCTTTCCAGTTCGTGGCGTGTTTGGGCAAACCAAGCGATATCTCATGGCAGTGAATGATGTTTCATTCGATGTCTATCCTGGGGAAACCCTAGGATTAGTAGGTGAATCGGGTTGTGGCAAGTCCACCTTGGCACGAACGCTGCTGAGATTGATCGAGCCGAAGCAAGGCAAGATCTTTTTTGAGGATCAAGACATTCTCAAACTGTCAAAATCCCAATTGCGTCAACTGCGTCGAGAAGCCCAAATTATTTTCCAAAATCCATTTAGCTCCCTCGATCCGCGGATGAACATTGGGGATGCGGTGATGGAGCCTTTGGTGATTTATGGTCGAGGCAATCGCAAGCAGTATCGAGAGCGCGCCGAATATCTCTTGCAGCGAGTTGGACTTGACCCGAAATGGATGCGGCGCTATCCGCATGAATTCTCAGGCGGTCAGCGGCAGCGGATTTGTATTGCGCGATCGCTTGCCCTAAATCCTAAATTTATTATTTGCGATGAGTCGGTCTCGGCGCTCGATGTTTCTGTCCAAGCACAAGTGCTCAACCTCTTAAAAGAATTGCAGGCAGAATTCGGCTTGACTTACATTTTCATTTCACACGACTTGAGTGTAGTCAAGTTCATGAGCGATCGCATTATCGTGATGAATCGCGGCAAGATCGAAGAAATTGGTACAGCCGATACAATCTACTCCAAGCCGCAAACGCCTTATACACGGCAATTAATTTCTGCAATTCCAGTCGGTTCAATCGATCGCATCCAACAGCGTCAACAATCTCGATCGGCATAATCCTCAATTTAAAACGAAAGCGGCAAATGATTCAGTTTGCCGCTTTTGTGTTGAATACAATTATTTGCCTAACAGTTTCACCAAGCCAATCCCACCAAAATACAAGCCCAAAACCGCTCCACCTAACAAACTCTGCGTCAATGGATCAGTTGAAGGCGTAATCACTGCACCCAAAATCGCTGAACCTAACAGCACATATTTCCATCCTGACAGCATCGTTTGAGAAGAAACAATTCCCAAAAATCCCAACAATGCCTGCACAACTGGAATTTGAAACGCCAATCCAGTACTAAACATCAAAAGCAACACAAACTCAAAATAGCGATCGATTGACCAAGCCTGCTCAACAACTTCCGCACCGTAAGAGATAAAGAAATTCAACGCTGCCGGAATCAGCAACGCATAAGCAAATGCCAATCCTGCCAGAAATAAAATACTTGACCCAAAGATCACGGGCGCTAAAAACCGTTTCTCTCTGCGTGTCAGCCCTGGCAGCACAAACGCGACAATCTGATACAAAATCATCGGCGCAGCCAGCACCAGACCGCTATATCCTGCCACCTTCATCGAAACAAAGAAATATTCTCCTGGCGCAAGCTGGAGGAATTTCACCCCAACGGCTGGCACTTCCAAGAATTGCACCAGCGGTCTGACATAGACAAAACACCCAATAATGCAAACGACGATCGCGATTAACGAATAAAAAATTCGCTGCCGCAATTCTTCTAAATGATCAAACAGCGACATCTCAACATCATCGAGAATGTCTCCATCATCTGCTAGGGTCGGTGGATCAGCAGGCGCGAGATCCTTCGCCGTATCTGAAGTGATATCGGTGGATTGAGTCGTTTCGAGTTCCGAGGGAGCAGTCATGGATTCTATCTTTCTGTCCGATGGGTTGTACTCATTGTATCGAGGAGAGGCATAGAGACAAACTGGCTTCTGTTGATATAGTTGGGAAAATGTCTCCACATCAGGGTCTAGGTTCTTCAACTCCCTTAAAAACTTGACAATGCTGCTTGCGAATCGATATCAGATCTTACGAACGTTAGGCGAAGGAGGATTTGGTCAGACCTTCTTAGCAGAAGACACCCAAATGCCCTCTAGACGGATTTGTGTGATTAAACAACTCAAGCCTGTCACGACTGAAGCAGGCGTTTATCAAGTGATTCAAGACCGATTTCAGCGAGAAGCTGCGATTTTAGAAAAACTAGGCGAAAATCATCTCCAAATTCCTAGACTCTACGCCTATTTCAATGATGCGGGGCAGTTTTATCTCGTACAAGAATGGATTGAAGGCGAAACGTTAGAACAACTCGTCGATCGCAAAGCACTGTTCACCGAAAATTCTGTCCGTAAGATCTTGCTTGATCTTTTACCTGTGCTGGAATTTATCCACGCTCAGGGCATGATTCACCGCGATATCAAACCTGAAAATATCATCCTGCGAAATTCTAATCAGGAGCCAGTGCTGATCGACTATGGCGCGGTTCGCGAAACAATGGGAACGGTGTTTAATTCGAGAGGAAATCCTACCAGTTCGATCGTGATTGGCACACCAGGCTATATGCCCTCTGAACAAGCCGCAGGTAGACCCATTCCCTCAAGTGATCTTTACAGTTTAGGATTGACTGCAATCTATCTGCTCACAGGTCGATCTCCTCAACTGTTAGAAACCGATCCGCAAACTGGAGATATTTTATGGCAGCAGAACGCACCTCAGTTAAGCCCTGAATTTGCGGCGATTCTAACCAAAATGGTGCGATCGCATCCACGCGATCGATATGCGAGTGCGGCTCAACTTCGAGCCGTCCTAGAATCTCCAACGTCTACCGTCCCTTCGACTCAGATTCATCAAGCTAGTACTGAGGTCGGCACTGTCATGCTCGCCTCGAATTCATCGAGTGTGGTGTCTGCTTCATCGACTCAACCCGATCGCTCAAAACTGATCACGGCTGGAATTGTTGGCGGTGGATTACTTGCAGCCGTTGGAACAGTGAGCTTTTTCCTTAGTCGTGATCCTCATGTTCTCACTCTGCCGCCCATTGTTCGATCTACGATTGCGAGTCCTAACCCAACCGGGAAGCCTTTCACGGAAGCAAGCCCATCCCCATCGCCGGTTGAAAGTCCTCGGGTTCGCACTGCTTCTCCTGAGCCGAGTCCTATTACTTCTAGCAATCCTAAACCCTCTCCAACGGACAATAATCCACCCGGGGAAGTGATTTCTGTGCCGCTTGTTCTCAAGGGAATTGCTGGAGGACAGGTAAAAGTTTATGCTCAGCCTTCTACGCGATCGAATTCCCCCCATTACGGTCTGACAGGTGATCAAGTAATTGCTACCCGACTGACAGAAAATGATAGTCAAGAGCTTTGGTACTATGTGAAGTTTCCGTCAGGTGCGGAGGGCTGGATTCAAGCAGAACAAACCGATTCCATCAATGATCCATCTGAAATTTCTCAATTTCCTCGTGAGGGACGATTGCTAGGCGAAACGATTGGAAGTCGTGTGAATATCCGTTCTGCACCTTCGACTACTGCGAGTGCGCCAAGCTATGGATTAGTTGGGGATCGAGTCGTTGTCTTGGAGCAAACGCTGGGCGAGGATGATAGAACCTGGTATTTCGTTGAATTTCCAGCTTCTAAGGCAAGAGGTTGGGTGCGGGAGGATTTTGTGGGGATGTGAATCTGATAAACTGATCGTCGAAAAAGTGCATGGGTACAGATATGATTCGAGCCGTTGTTGTTGACCCAGATGTACCTGGACGCTTAGCGATCGCATTAGTTCATCCCCCTTCAGCCTTGCCGAATCAAGCAATTGTTGAAGTTGCTGCCATTTCGCTGAATCGCGGTGAAGTTCGACGATCGCTGAGTGCCGCAGCGGGTTGGCGACCCGGTTGGGACTTTGCCGGAACGATTTCAGTCGCTGCCGCTGATGGCTCTGGATTTCCAGTTGGAACGCGGGTTGTGGGATTTTTGAGCGGGGGAGCTTGGGCAGAAGAAGTTGCCGTTTCGACGGATGCGATCGCGGCTTTACCAGATTCAGTTGACTTTAAAACTGCGGCGACGCTCCCTGTCGCTGGATTGACCGCATTATTAGCGTTGGAGAAAGGTGGAAATTTACTCGATCGCTCGGTTCTGATTACGGGTGCATCGGGTGGAGTCGGATATTTTGCGTGTCAACTTGCAGCAGCAGCAGGCGCGATCGTCACGGCTCAAGTGCGTCGCTCTGAGTTAGTAGAATTTGTCAAAACCGCCAAAGCGCATCAAGTGATTGTCGGCAATCGATTTGATCAGTTTGCACCTTATGATCTTGCACTCGATTCTGTGGGCGGAGATGTGTTACCTGGCGTGCTAGAAAACCTTGCACTCGATGGAACCTGCGTAACCTTCGGAGCGACAGCAGGGTCAGAAGTAACTTTCAACGTCTCCAAATTCTATGGCAAGGGTGGCTTAAATTTCTATGGCTTTATCCTATTTCATGAACTGACCAAGCAAACTGCTGCTGCTGGACTGACGCGCTTAGTTAAGCTTGTTGAGCAAGACTTACTGAAGCCTCACATCGATTTAGAAGCTTCATGGCAAGAGGTTGCTCAAGTCGCGCAACAACTGACTGATCGGCAATTTCTAGGTAAAGCTGTTCTTCAACTTCGGACATAGAACTCTCTCGATCGGATAATATCCCAGTGAGGAAGTCAATGTTAATTCGTCGCTCTAAAGTGTAGCTATTCTAAGCATTAGGAGCGAACCTTATGTTAACTGGACTCTTATTAATCGTGGGTTATGGCGCAATCAGTAGTGCTTTTCTAGCACGCTTATTAGAAAACAATCAATTCTAAGTGAGAGAACCATGCCTTCTTGGTTCATTGCAGGTTTATGGGGCTTACTTGGCGGTTCAGCGCTTGTTTTAGGAGCGGCAGTAGGCTATTTTGCCCGATTACCCCAACGCCTCATCGCTGCAATTATGGCGTTTGGTGCTGGAGTACTGATTTCAGCGTTGTCTTTTGAATTGATGGACGAAGCCTTTCAGCGCGGTGGATTTGATTCAACTGCGATCGGCTTTATCAGCGGAGCTACCGTTTACACCTTAGCCAATTGGTTTCTCTCGACTCAAGGTGCAAAACATCGCAAGCGGTCTGGGCAAAAGCAACCGAGTGAAGCGGATAATTCGGGAAGCGGAGCCGCGATCGCAGTCGGCGCGCTACTCGACGGTATTCCTGAATCGATCGTGATTGGTGTGAGTATGCTCGGTGGGGGTGTGGTGAGTTGGGTGACGGTAGCAGCCGTGTTTTTATCGAATGTTCCTGAAGGATTGTCCAGCGCTGCGGGCATGAAGCAAGCGGGTCGATCACTCAAATATATTTTCGGAATTTGGAGCTTGATTGCGATCTCATCGGGCATTGCTGCATTATTTGGCTATGTTGTGTTTAGCCACGTTTCCACGGAGATTATCGCAGCGACGGATGCGATTGCAGCAGGAGCCATTCTCGCCATGATTGCAGATACGATGATTCCTGAGGCGTTTGAATACACACATGATTTCGCAGGACTAATTACAGTGTGCGGATTTCTCGCTGCATTCGTTCTGAGTAAGCTTGGAGGTTAATGCTGTAGGCAATAGGGTTGACTTGCAAGTCATAACTGTGAGTTGCGCTAGTTTGAGTGATCGTTGCGAACTTCAGCGGGGATATCGAACTTCCCGTAATTGTAGTCATCCCAAACTTGAAAGAATCGCTTGCGCCGTTCTCCACCTGCTGCAACATAGGCATCTAAATCAGCCTGGAGCAGTTTTTTCATCAATGGCTGCTTTGCTAGAGCTAAGAGTTCCTTGAGTTCCGGTGCTGAAAAATTTGCTTCTAACTGAGTCACGTAGGTTGTTTCAGCAAATTTCCATCCTGCTTCTTTGGCGACGAGTGATTTGAGCCATGCCATCAGTTTTAAGTTTCTTGGTTCTGGTGAAAACATTGCCATATCAATACTGTTGCCGAGATATAGATCGTATCTTTGATCAATTCCAGCTTCAGCCAGCACTGCTTTTGCAAGTTCTCGTTGAGTTTGGATTGGAGGCTCTGCGATATTCTGAGAATTTGCCGCGCAACTGATAAATAAGACACAACTCACAAAAAGAGCCGCTAGCCATCGGAAGTTGAGCTTGAGCATACTTGTTCCTGAAAAGACATCATCTTCCGCCAAGATAACAGTTCAAACTCGATTTATATCTAATCCCGCATATTCCGGTCAGAAAATGAGGAATTCTATTGCGATCGCGCTCATTCCCCGATAGGATAGGGATCGCCTAATTACGGTAACACCTGTGATCAACCGTAAAAGGCAGGGAGAGCACGATGCAGTTTCGACGACTTGGAATCAAATCAATCGCCCTATTTTTGCTAGGCGTGACATTGAGTATGACGGTTGCTGCCTGTAGTGGTGGCAATGCTGGCTCGAATGTGGCACTGACGCTGGTTGGCTATGCAGTTCCCAAAGCGGCACATGATGCCATTATTCCAAGATTCATCGAACAGTGGAAAAAAGAAAAGGGTCAAGATGTGATCTTCAGCTATAGCTATGGCGCATCAGGCTCTCAAACTCGGGCTGTGATTGATGGACTCGATGCTGATATTACACATTTAGCAGTGGCAGCCGACACGGAGAGAATTGTCAAAGAGGGATTGATTCGTCAAGACTGGGCAGCGAGAGTTCCCAATCAAGGCATTGTTGCAAGAACGGTTGTCGCGATCGTGGTGCGACCTGGAAATCCTAAAAATATTCAGTCCTTTCAAGATCTGACACGCGATGATGTGAAGTGGGTAACGCCTGATCCCAAAACATCAGGAGGCGCACGTTGGAATTTTATGGCGCTGTGGAATGATGCCTTGAAACGCAGTAACAATGATGAAGCGAAAGCGAAAATCTTAGTTGCGAAGGAGTTTAAGAATGTTGCAGTCCTCGCTCGAGATGCGCGGGAAGCAACCGATGCTTTCGCAAAACAGGGACAGGGAGATGCGCTGATCAACTATGAAAATGAGGTAATCCTCGCGCAGCAGAAAGGAATTCCACTCGAATACATTGTTCCAGACGTGAATATTTCGATCGATACACCTCTAGCAGTGGTCGATAAGAATGTCGATCGCAATAAAACTCGCGACGCCGCAGAAGCGTATGCAAAGTTCTTATTTACGCCCGCAGCGCAAGCAGAGTTTGTCAAATTAGGATTTCGTCCCTTTAGCAAAGATGCTGGACAATTCCAGCCTGTCAAGGATTTAGCAACGATTCAGGACTTTGGCGGCTGGGGCAAAGTTCAGAAAAAATTCTTTGAAGACGGCGGCATTTTTGATCAAACGATCGCTGCATCAAAACAGTCATAAGAGGAAATTGATGGTTACTTCTAGCTCTGAGAAAGTCCCATTTTGGAAGGTCGCATTCCGATCGATTGTTCAGGCTCCTTGGACATGGCGGATCATGATTGGCTATCTCACTGTGATGCTAATCATTCCAACAGTTGCAATGTTCTTGAAAGCATCAACCGTCGGAGTAGAGAAGTTTTGGAGTATTGCTACTAGCCCGATCGCTTTGTCAACGTATGACATCACGTTTACGACTGCTTTAATCGCAGCTTTAATTAATGGCGTGTTTGGCACATTGATTGCTTGGGTTTTAGTCCGATACGATTTTCCTTTCAAAAAGTTCATCGATGCTTCAGTCGATTTGCCGTTTGCTTTGCCAACAGCCGTTGCAGGTTTAACGCTGGCAACAGTGTATAGCGAGGAAGGATGGATTGGCTCGCTGTTGGCTCCTTTTGGCATTAAGATTGCGTTCACTCGATTGGGTGTTGGGATTGCGATGGTGTTTATTTCCCTGCCATTTGTGATTCGCACCGTGCAACCAGTCCTCGCTGAGATGGAAAAAGAAACTGAGGAAGCTGCTTGGAGTTTGGGTGCTTCTGAATGGGAGACGTTTCGACATGTGATTTTGCCGCCCCTGTTACCTGCAATCTTAACCGGGGTTGCTTTGGGATTCTCGCGTGCAGTGGGTGAATATGGTTCGACGGTGATTGTTGCCTCGAATACGCCATTTAGGGATTTGATTGCACCTGTGTTGATTTTTCAACGGTTGGAACAGTATGACTATGCAGGTGCAACTGTGATCGGAATTGTGCTACTCGCAATTTCGCTGTTGATGCTGTTGGGACTCAATCTACTGCAAGCGTGGGGTAGACGTTACGATTCGGGTTCTTCGAGTAAACGAGTAGGACATTAAGGAGTGAATGAGATGAGTACGATCGTGAGTTCAACTCGTTCAAGGAAGAAAGTCGCATGGGTTCCAGCCGTTTTAATTACGATCGCGATCGCATTTCTCGCGCTGATCATTTACATTCCCGCGATCAATGTTTTCTATCAGGCTTTTAAGAATGGGGTTGCTCCATTTCTCGCGAATTTACGACAGCCGAACTTTATGGCAGCCGTGAGATTGACGATCGCATTAGCCGCTATTTCTGTACCGCTGAACATCATTTTTGGATTGTGTACAGCTTGGGCACTCGCACGAAAGCAGTTTCGAGGTCGTGCTTTATTGTTGAGCATTATTGACCTGCCGTTTGCGATTTCGCCTGTAGTTGCAGGTTTGATGTTGGTCTTGCTGTATGGACGGAATGGCTGGTTTGGACCAATGCTGAATGCTGCTGATATCAAAATTATTTTTGCGTTTCCGGGCATGGTACTGGCAACGATGTTTGTGAGCTTGCCGTTTGTAGCACGAGAAGTGATTCCAGTCTTAGATGAGATTGGCCCAGAGCAGGAAGAAGCAGCAAGTACTTTAGGTGCTAGTCACTGGCAGACATTTTGGCGAGTCACGTTACCGAGTATTCGTTGGGGCTTGCTCTATGGAGTCATTCTGACAAATGCGAGAGCAATGGGTGAGTTCGGAGCCGTCTCAGTTGTGTCAGGAAATTTGGCAGGTAAGACGCAAAGTTTGCCGCTGTTTATCGAGGAAGAGTATAAGCAGTATGCAACCGAGTCAGCTTATTCAGCAGCAGTGTTGCTCGCCTTGCTTGCAGTCGTTACGCTAGTTGTGAAAGAAATTATGCAACGGAAGTCGCGAATTTCAGAGGAAGAATAAGCGATCGAGTGAGTCAGAAAGATTTCGCTAGTCGTTCACCCCAATCAATCGGATAAGAAGATAGAGGGATAGGGAGTAATCTAAATCTAGGCACTCCTCACTCCCCACCTCTTCAAATCCCCTCCAAAGCAAGATAAGCCGTCCCATATGCCGCTTCTGTCTGGACTGCCTCGCTCACAGACACACCAAGCTGTCTGTGTCGAATTGCTGTCCAAGCCGAATTTTTTGCTCCGCCTCCTGCGGTGAAAACCTGCTTTAACGGCGTTGCACCGAACGATTCAAGTAATCGATATCCCTGAGCTTCAATCCTTGCCATACTTTCGAGTAAGCCATGTAAAAACTCAACACGATCGAGCGGTTTCGGCTCTAATCTCGGCATTAATTCAGGATCATTGATTGGAAATCGATCTCCCGGTTTTAACAACGGATAGTAATCTAACGGACTTTCTTGACTAGCAGAAATACGATCGCTCAATTCAATCAATTCTTCCGTCGTGAAGAACTGCTTTAACACTGCTCCACCCGTATTTGAAGCGCCACCTACGAGCCAGCGCTTGCCAAATCGATGGCTATAGATCCCGTAACGAGTATCATCAATCCGAGTATCACTGAGGAGTTTCAGAACAAGCGTTGAGCCTAATGAAGTCACAGCTTCTCCAGAGGTACTAGCTCGACTAGCAATAAAAGCCGCAATGCTATCGGTTGTACCTACATGAATTCGACAGTCAGCAGGAATGTTAAATGCTTGAGCGATCGAAGATTGAATCGGTGCGATCGCGCTTCCTGGCTCTTGGACAATTGGCAAGAGTTCTTGCCGTGGGAGCCAGCTTGGATAGTTGAATTGCTCGACATCATATCCAAGCTTCAAGCTATTGTGATAGTCACTGATGCCACATTGACCGTGTAGTTGAAATGCTAACCAGTCAGCTTGATGCAATAGATATCTCGCTTGGGAAAAATCCTCGCAGTTCTCTTGCCACCACAGCAATTTAGCCAGTGTAGACGTTGAACTCACAACCGGATGATCAGCAGGTGCGATCGCTCGAATTCTCTCTAAAACACTCACTCCACGTGCATCGTTGTACAACAGAGGTTCAGTGATCGGACGACCTGCGCGATCGCACAGTAGTACGGTTGAAGATGTCCCATTAATTGCGATGCGATCGAGATGATTTCTCACCACTTCGGGCAGATTTCGTAGCAATTGCCACAGTGTTTCAAGCCAAGTCTGGGCAAGATTAGAAGTATAAGAGACTGCGGCTTGAGCCTCGATTTTGCCATCGGGGCGAATCGCGATCGCGCGTGCGCCAGAAGTGCCGAAATCAATACCTAGAGATAGATGCATGGGTGACGAATCAACATTAAATTTGTGATACAAATCTATTCAAATCTATTTAGAACTACTTAAACTATTCTCATAAAAAGATTGTTCGCAATTTTGAGGAGAAAAAGTATAGATGTATACGTTTAACATTGTTGGAGTCTCTCCAATTTTGTCTTTCTTCAATCAACAACAAGACCTTCTTCAAAAAGATTTAGAAACAGGAGTTGAATACTTATCGAGCTTTGAGTGTACTTTAGATGCACTGATTTATTCCGTGGAAACGGTCAGCCCTCACCATCCGTGGAATCTAGATGAAGTGGTTGATACTGTTGTGAGCTTTTGGGTGAAAAATTCAGATGCGATTTCTCACTGGAAGGATCGACTTCAAGATGCAGGAAAAGACAGTCTTTTAGTCAGCCGTGTCGCAGATATTGATGCGCTCAAAACCGAATTTGAATTGCTATTTGAAAATTAATAGAGTAGCAATTTCAAAACAGGAGCGTGTTACTTTAATCTGCTAGAAAAGTCCATTAAACGCTTCAGAATATTCAGACAAAAACCACTTGCTGATAGCAATCGCTGATTCATGCTCGATGTAGAGGCGCGATCGCTTCTTTAATCCAGAAACAATCGCGCCTCTACTTTTGGGATTAACAGAATTACAGCACGGAGTCTGCGGAAGGCTGAGTTGAACTGCGCGAAAAGCCTTCGTCAACAGTAGAATCCCGCTGTCTCGGAATCAATCGCTTGCCAAACTTCGCATAGATGGCAGGAATGACGAGTAGTGTTAGCGCCGTAGACGTAAACAAGCCCCCTAACACCACAATAGCTAACGGTTGCAGGATTTCGTTTCCGGCTCCGCTCGAAAGTACCAGCGGCAAGGTTCCTAACGCCGAAGTTAAAGCCGTCATCAAAATGGCATCAATCCGCTCAAGCGAGCCTTTGACGATAACATCTTTCAGCGGCATTCCTTGCGCAAATTTGTTGTTGTAATTATCAACCAGCAACAAACCATTGCGAACTGCAACCCCAAACAATGTGATGAAGCCTACTAAAGAAGCAACAGACATCACACCCCCACTTAATAGAATTGAGACAATACCACCCACAAGTGCTAAGGGAAGGTTGATCATGATAGCGATCGTAGCAGGCAGAGATCGAACTGAGAAGAACATCAGCACCGCAATCATAACGGCTGCCAAAATACTAAACACCAGTAGATTATTAGTTGCCCGCTGCTCAGACTCGAACTGTCCGCCGTACTGGATAAAGTAGCCATTCGGCAGTTTCACCCTTTGCTGAATCTGCGATTGAATGTCACCGACCACGCTCCCGAGATCGCGTTCTGCAACGTTCGCAGAAACCACAATCAAGCGAGAAACATCTTCCCGATTCACAATATTCGCGCCCATGCCGTAGTCTACTTTGGCGACAGTACCAAGCGAAATCGTTTGTCCAGTTGGAGCAACGATCGGAATCGCCCGAATCGCGTCTAGGTTGTTACGGGCGGGTTCTGTCAGCGAAACTGCAATATCAATTAACTGTTGATTTTCTGCAACTTGAGAAACCACACGACCATTGAGCGCCGTTTCAACAGTGTTCGAGATCTGCTCCATACTCAAGCCATAAGTCGCAGCGGCAGCCCGATCGTATTGAATTTGTACTTGTCGAATTGGCAACTGAGGTTCAAGCTGCAAGTCTACAACACCCTGAATCGGCTGAATCACATCGCGAACTTGTTCCCCGATCTTTCTCAGTTCAGCGAGATCAGGGCCGAAGATTTTCACCGCGATCGCACTTCTTACTCCAGAGAGCACTTCATCCATCCGGTGAGAAATAAACCCACCAATGTTAGAAGCCACTCCAGGCAACTTCGTGAAAGCTTCGCGCAGTTGTTTGATGCTCGCTTCTCGGTTTTGCATTGCGCGATCGCTGAGTTCAACATCGACGTGAGCAATGTTTACCCCTGCGCCATCTGCATCCCCCGGAGCACGTCCAGATCGCACCTGCACCCACTCAAACAGCGGATTATCTTTGAGCGAGTTATTTAGCGCGATGCCTGCTCGATTGGTCATGTCGAGAGAAACACCAGGAAAGAGCACCATCGAGTTCACCATTGATTTTTCTTGGAACTCTGGTAGAAAGACTCGACCCAAAGAAGGCACGATCGCAACCGCAGCAATCAGTGAAGCAAGAGCGACTCCTAAAATCACCTGCGGCGATCGCAAAGAGATATTCAGGAGTGGACGATAAAGCCGCTGTGCGAGGCGAGAAACAAAGGTGTTTTCTTGCGGCAAGGTTTGGTTGGCTAACAAAATCGCGCAGAGTGCTGGCGTTAGAGTCATTGCGACGATCAACGAAGCTGCGATCGACAACAAATAAGCCAATCCCATCGGAGCAAAAATCCGCCCTTCTACGCCAGTCAAGCTAAAAATCGGAGCAAACACCACAATGATGATCACCGTCGAGAAAATCACGGCTAATCGCACTTCGACAAATGAATCCAGCACAACCCTAAACGGATGTTTTGGATGACCTTCAGCTTGATTATTTCTCAGTCCGCGATAGCAATTCTCCATATAGACGATCGAATCATCCACAAAGCCTCCGAGTGCAACCACTAAGCCTCCGATCGTCATCGTATTGATGCCTAGACCCATCCACTTCATCAATAGCAATCCGATCAGCAACGATAACGGAATTGCGGTTAAGGTGATCAATGCTGTTCTCCAGTTCATTAAGAACAGCAGCATAATCACCGAAACAATGACAATGCCTTCGAGCAGTGAACCCCCGACATTCCTGATCGCCACATCAATAAAGTTCGCTTGCCGAAACGTTTGCGCGACTTGCACATCGGCGGGTAAGGTGGCTTGCAACGATTTCATCATCGTTTCAACCGATTGCGTCCCCGTTGGCGTGTCGATATCCGGTTGTTTGTTGACCATCAAGACGATCGCGGGCTGCCCCCTAAAGCTGGCATCCCCACGTTTGGGAGCCGCACCCGTTTTGACTTCTGCCACATCTTTGAGCAGGACAGGTTTACCGTCTTGAACTTTCACCACAGACTGCTGTAAGTCCTCGATCGATTTCACTTGTCCGATTCCGCGCACGAGTAGCTCTTGACCACCGCCAGTCAGGAAGCCTCCTGGAGCATTAGAGTTTGCACCTTGAGCCGCTGCGGTAACTTCAGACAAGGAAATTTTGCGCGATCGTAGCTTATCTGGATCAACCAAGACCTGCTCTTGGCGTTCGTCTCCACCATACAGCGTCACCTGAGTGACTCCTGGAACGGAGAGGATTTGGCTGCTGAGTGTCGTATCGACCAACCGCCGCAAATCCATCAGTGTCGTCTTACCCTGTCCGTTCACCGTGAAGGCATATTGTAAAATCGTGCCGAGTGGTGAAGCTAATGGCGAAATCTCCGGAGGATGAATACCTTCAGGAAGTTGGTTCGTCACTTGCTGCAAGCTTTCTGTCACCGCTTGGCGGGCTTTATAGATGTCCGCGTTTTGATCGAAGACGATCTGTACCATTGAGAGTCCCACTTTCGAGGACGATCGCACCGTGGTCACACCGGGAAGTCCATTTACCGCACTCTCGATCGGGACAGTAATTTGTGATTCGATTTCTTCTGGAGCAAGTCCAGACGCTTCGGTGTGAATATCCACTTGCGGCGGTGCAAATTCGGGAAAGACATCGAGCGGCATCTGTGTGACACTAAAAATCCCCCAGAGTGTCACCAGAATCGAGCCAATCACAATCAGCCAGCGCTGAACGATCGAGCCTTTTAAAATCTGGTCAAGTAGAGAATTCAGCATGAATTACAGATCTCCCTTGTCCGAGAAAACGCTCTTTTTCTTGCGGGTTGCCAGAAATGCACCGACCCCACCGAGTAAGACCACACCACCCCCGATCGCAGCGGCTGTTTTCATCGGCATTCCGCTCGACTGATCGGGACTTTGTGCGGTTCCTTGAGACTGTGCTTGCTCGGATTTGGATGCGATCGGGGATGCGGAAGGACTGGGAGAAGCCGCAGTCGATTGCGTTTTGCGCGATTCTGCAAACAGCGATAAGCTACCTTGTGTTACCAACTTTTCGCCAACAGATAAGCCTTCTGTCACTTCAATCTGATCGCCCTTGGTTGCGCCCGTCTTGACAGGAACAGGCTCATAAAAATTTTCGTACTGCACAAAAGCCAGCTTTTTCCCATCTGCATCCACTAAAGCAGTCGCAGGAATCATCACCCCAGTCGCACTTTTTTGCGTGATCGGAGCCACTGAAATCCCCAAGAGCGAATCCGTTTCAGCATTCACCTTCACTCGCTGAATCCCGCCTTGTGCTTGGAATTCGTCACCGTGTCCCGCATGAGCAAACACGATCGTAGGCGCGCTGAGCGTCAAACTGATAGTAAGAATCGAACTGATGAATCGAAAGGGTTTCATGGGAAGTCCTCACGCTAACTTGAGCCGAATAAAATCTCCATCAGTCTGCCAGCAGCGAGATGAAATTCGGGTGAAATAAAGAACGTTTCGGTAAAATCAAGCTCAGAACAATGATCTGAAGCGATGCGAATTCTACTGGTAGAAGATGAAACAGATTTGGGGCGGGCGATTAAGCAAGTTCTAGTTAGCGAGAAATATATCGTCGATTGGGTACAAGATGGAATGCAGGCTTGGCACTATCTAGAAAACCAATGGACAGACTACACTGTTGCGATCGTCGATTGGCTCATTCCTGAAATATCGGGTATCGAACTCTGTCAGCGCCTCAGAGCGCAGAACAATCCTTTACCGATCTTGATGCTGACGGCGCTCGGGCAGCCAGAGAACCGAGTTGCAGGGCTAGATGCAGGAGCCGATGACTACTTAGTGAAGCCGTTTGTGATGGAAGAACTTCTCGCACGATTAAGAGCGTTACAACGGCGATCGCCGAGTCTCCAACCTCAAACCCTCACAATTGGAAGCTTGACGCTCGACTATGCGAACAACACACTGTTCAGCGAACACATGCAACCGATTCCGTTGACAGTGAAAGAGTTCCAAATCCTAGCGTATTTGATGCAAAATCCCGATCGCATTCTTTCGAGTAGCAAAATCCGTCATCAGCTTTGGGATCTTGATGCTGAACCTGTCAGTAACGTTGTTGCTGCCCAAATGCGGTTACTTCGGCGTAAGCTTGCTTGCTATGAATGCAATTGTCCGATCGAGACGATTCCGGGCCAAGGCTACCGATTCAACACGTCCAATCATGAATAGTCATCAGCTTTTTCGGCGCAGTCGGATTCAGTTAGCACTTTGGTATGCCGGGGTGATGGGAGTGATCTTGAGCTTGTCAGGATTCGGTCTCTATCGCTCGATCGCGCAAGCAAATTGGGCGGCAATGGAGCGAGAAGTTGAATCGATCGCGGGAACTCTGCATGACAGTTTAGAACCGATGCTCCCTGCTTCAGAAACACCCACAGCCGCACTGCGGCAAATTTTGCCAGAGCTTTGTTTAGTCGGACAACCTTGTAATGCAAATCCGACTCTCATTCAGCGGCACACAATCGGAATTAGCGATCGCAGCACCTACTACATTCGACTGTTCAATCACCGAGGTAAGCTGCTTGCCTTTTCTCCGAATCCCCCAACTGAACTGCCTCAAACACTCAATCCGACTCCGTGGCAAACATTTCAAACCGCATCAGGAACGCGCTATCGCCAATTTACAATCATCTTACATGGCAATCACAATCCTTCAGAACCTCATGGATCATGGGGCTATCTCCAACTTGGACGAAACTTAGAGGTATTTGATACCGAAATTCTACAAATGCGATGGATCTTACTGGTTGGATTTCCGATCGCGTTAGGTTTAGTCGCGGTTTCAAGCTGGTGGCTTTCCGGCTTAGCAATGCAACCGATTTATCAGTCTTACCAACAGCAGCAGCAGTTTACCGCAAATGCTGCACACGAACTGCGATCGCCCCTAGCTAGTCTCTTAGCAACCGTAGAGGCAATCTTGCGAGTCCCTCAGTCTGATCCCCAAGAGATGCAAACAATGCTGCACACTGTTGAACGGCAGGGCAGACGATTGAGCCATTTGATTGCAGACCTGCTCTTTCTGACGAGTCTTGAGCACCATTCGTCACTTAAGCCCTCGCAGCGCTGTTGCTTAAATGATCTAATTAGTGACTTAACTGAAGAATTTTTAGAGTTAGCAACCCTGGCGAAACTTGATCTTATCCATCAGGTTCCCGATCGTGATGTTTACGTTTTAGGGAATGAGTCTCAACTTTACCGTTTAGTTTCAAACCTAATTGCAAATTCGATTCAGTACACAGCCAGTAATGGAAAGATTATTATCAGCTTAATCGCTCGCGATCGCACAGCATTCATTACGGTGAAAGATACCGGAATTGGCATTGCCCCCAAGGATCAGGATCGAATCTTTGATCGCTTCTATCGAGTCGATAGAGATCGCTCTCGCAAAACAGGTGGAACAGGGCTAGGACTCGCCATTGCACAGGCGATCGCTCACCATCATCAAGCGACACTCAAGGTTGAAAGTCAAGTTGGGCAAGGGAGTATTTTTATAGTAGAGATTCCATTAGCTCATTAGGGTCAGCGATCGTAAACTCGCTTCTACTGTGCTGTTACAATCCCAATTCCTGTATCTTGCACTTGAATCATTTCAAAACTCTTTCTAGAGTGTGACGTGAGATCATAACAATATCGATTTTACTGAAAAACAGTATATCGAGGTAGTGTCATGGCAACTCAGGATAAAGTTGCAGAACTTGCACATCTTAGAGAGTTAGGAAACACTCGGGAAATGGTCTTTCCGATCGGGCTAGGTGGAATGCCAATGTCAATCCGCGATCGCCCGTCGGAATCTCAAGCGATCGCTACAATTCATCGAGCTTTAGAACTGGGTGTCACATTGATTGATACCGCCGATGCTTATTGCATCGATGAATCCGATAAGCATCACAACGAAAAACTTATTTACAAGGCATTACAGCAATATTCGGGTGACAAAAGCCAAGTCATGGTTGCAACCAAAGGTGGTTTGATGCGTCCAGACGGAGCTTGGACACAGAATGGGAATCCAGATCATCTGCGACAGACCATTCGAGAAAGTTTTGAAGCCCTCGGTGGAGATCAGCCGATCGATATTTGGCAGTATCATTCACCCGATCCAAATTATTCGATCGCTCAAGCGCTCACGCCTGCGAAAGAAGCGGTTCACCAAGGGATTGTTCGCTATGTAGGCGTATCGAACTTTAGCGTCGAACAAATCAAGCAAGCGCGCGATGTCGTTGAAATCGTCTCTGTGCAGAATCAATACAATCCTTGGCATCGCAATCCTGAATATGATGGCGTTCTGGAATATTGTGAAGCGGAAGGAATCACTTTTCTGCCTTGGAGTCCGTTAGGTGGCAGCCAGCGTGTGTCTCAGTTAAAAGAGATTCATGGAATTTCCGACTTGGCAAACGAGAAAAATATCTCGATTTATAGCTTAATTTTGGCGTGGATGTTGTCAAAATCGCCTTGTATTGTGCCGATTCCAGGTGCAAGCAAGCCTGAGAGTATTGCGGACTCTGTCAAAGCCGCAGAAGTTCGACTCGATCCCCAAGAGATCGCGATCGTTGAAGATGCGATCGCTCAGGTTTAACAAACATCTCCAAGCCGTAGTTTGACTCTGCTCACCGCTCTAAACCTAATACCAAATTGATCTTTAATTGCGCTTTCCCGCCCGTGATTGGAAATCACGGTCTAACCGTTGCGAACTCCCTAAAGGGACTAACAGAATACAGCGATCCAGTCCCTTCAGTGGACTTCGCACAGTTAGCACGGGGTTTAAAACCTCGTGCGGGAGAGCGCGATCGACAAATCAACCCGAAGTTTACAGGTGGAATTAATTTGATATGAAATCTTCGCGGCTCAATCCGCGAGGTTAACCAGCTTCAGGATCGATCTCTGATGAAGCTCGATCCTGAATTTCTCAATTTATAAGGACTTCAGCCCTGGAACCTCAACGCAACCCCAAACCAACTCACATCATTTTAAGTTTTGTTTACAAATCTCAATACTTGATGTTACGCTTTGTAAAGAACAACGTAAAACATCCATTGAGATCAAAATTATGAGAAGCGGTTCAATCATCGACGATCAAGGCAAACTGAACAATTTCGCGATCGAGCCTCAAATGTACGTCACCGATCAGCCCCAATTCGGCTTCAACATTAATGCAGAACGCTTGAATGGTCGTCTCGCAATGATTGGATTCGTTTCCCTCTTAGCACTGGAAGTCTTCACCGGACACGGAATCATTGGATTTTTCACATCTCTCTAGAATCAGCGCTCAGTTCACACAAACGCTGAACCATTAAAAAGATGCGTATACTGCGGTTTGCCAAAAGCTTTCATCGAGCTTGGTGGAGTGATTCAACCGCGCTTAAGTGCAGTTGAGTCAGAGATCGATAAAACTCCATTCTCCAATCCGCAGTAGAGTCATCCATTGAGCGAGTTTGGAAGTAGAGAGATACGTACCGAAAATTGCACAACATTCTGGGGCGAGATAGGATAGCCTATCTAATGGAAGTAGATTTGTGCTAGTCGTCCTATGGCTGTCGATTTTCTGAGTCATCTGAATCCGTCCCAAAAACAAGCCGTTCAGCATTTTTGTGGTCCTCTGCTCGTGATTGCAGGTGCAGGCTCAGGAAAGACGCGCGCATTGACTTATCGGATTGCCAACTTGGTGCTGACCCATCGAGTTGATCCTGAAAATATTCTGGCTGTAACCTTTACGAACAAAGCAGCGCGGGAGATGAAGGATCGCATCGAACGACTGTTTGCAGAACAGCAGGCATTGACTGAGCATGGGCAATCGCTGCAATCGCTTCCGGGACATGTGCAGACGAAATTGCGATCGCAAGTCTACAAATCGATCACGAAAGATCTCTGGATCGGAACCTTTCATGCACTCTGCTGCCGGATTCTACGCTTCGATATTGAGAAATTCCAAGATGAGAAAGGGCGGAAATGGACAAAATCTTTCTCGATTTTTGATGAATCCGATGCCCAGAGCTTAGTCAAAGACATCATCATCAATCAACTGAATATTGACGATAAGAAATTTGATCCACGCAGCGTTCGGTATGCAATCAGCAACGCTAAGAATAAGGGGTTAACCCCACGAGATTACGAGCGAGAGCAATCTAACTTCAAAGGAAAAGTGATTGCAAATATCTACAGCGTTTATCAAGATAAACTCGCTGAAAACAATGCGGTTGACTTTGATGATCTGATTTGGATTCCGGTGCAACTCTTCCGTCAGAATGAACAGATTCGCGCATACTGGCACAAACGCTTCCGCCATATTCTCGTTGATGAGTATCAAGATACAAATCGCACACAGTATGAATTACTGCAACTTCTGACCACGAATGGAGAATCCGCCCGCAGCTTTAAAGAGTGGGATTATCGATCGATCTTCGTTGTCGGCGACGCAGATCAATCGATTTACTCGTTCCGCATGGCAGATTTCACGATTCTGATGGGCTTCCAGCAAGACTTTGGCGATGGACTGCCCGATGATGATACGCGAACGATGGTGAAATTAGAAGAGAACTATCGATCGACAGAGAACATTCTCCAACTTGCAAACGACCTGATCGAGAACAACACAGAACGGATTGATAAAGTTCTCAAACCAACTCGCGGACAAGGCGAACCGACTTTCTGCTATCGCGCTCAAGATGAGATCGATGAAGCCGAATTCGTGATTCAACAAATGCGGAGATTAGAAGCGGTCAATTCTGATCTGCATTGGGGTAAGTTTGCTATTCTCTATCGTACGAATGCTCAATCGCGAGCCTTTGAAGAAATTTTGGTGCGGTGGGGAGTTCCTTACAAGATTGTGGGCGGGCTGCGATTCTACGATCGTAAAGAAATCAAAGACGTTCTAGCTTACTTGAGAGCGATCGCAAATCCATCGGATTCATTAAGTTTGCTGCGTGTGATTAATACTCCGCGTCGTGGCGTAGGCAAAACCACGATCGAAGCTTTGCAAAAAGCAGCGATCGAGCTTGGTACTCCACTGTGGGAAATTCTCAGCGATGAAACCTCGATCAAAACTCTGGCGGGTCGATCCTCGAAAGGAGTGATTCAATTTGTCGAAATTATTCAGCGATGGCGCGCACAGATTGACACCGTAAGCGCTTCAGAACTCGTTCAAGGGGTTTTAGAAGATTCAGGCTATGTCAGAGATTTAAAATCTCAAGGCACAGACGAAGCAGAAGATCGCTTACAGAACGTGCAGGAGTTATATAACGCCGTTCTGCAATACGAAGAAGAAAACGAAGACGACAAGAGTTTGATCGGCTTCTTGGCAAGTGCATCTTTAGCCTCCGATTTGGATGACACCGAAGAAGAATCGACGAAAGTCTCGCTGATGACCTTGCACTCGTCGAAAGGGTTGGAATTTCCGATCGTATTTCTCGTCGGTTTAGAGCAAGGACTATTCCCTAGTTATCGATCGCTTGATGATCCAGCCGCGATCGAAGAAGAACGTCGCCTTTGCTATGTGGGCATTACCCGTGCTCAAGAGCGGTTATTTATCTCTCATGCTCGCGAACGTCGATTGTATGGAAACCGCGAACCTGCTAGCCCTTCGCTTTTCCTGGGAGAACTCCCGCGTGAATTGATGGATAGCAATACAAAAGCTGCTATTCCTAAAAAGTTCACAGAAAAGAAACCTCAATCTAAGCCTGCACCCGTTTTACAGAACGATGTTGAATGGAGCGTGGGAGATCGCGTCATGCACAGTCAATTTGGCATCGGCGAAGTGACTAACGTGTTTGGCAGTGGGAGCAAAGCAACATTAGCCATTCGATTTGATAATCTAACCGGGATGAAACGGAAGATTTTGCCCATTGGCGATCGCGGCTTAACTGCGATCGATTAAAGAATATCAGTCGTATTTAATCTGAGTTGAGTAACCTAGTCAATGTCAGCTCGGGTTAACGTTTGGGCAGCTGGCGAATGAGCGAAATCTCTTATCTCGAATTCACGTTAGCCAACTAATCCTGCTCTCAGCGCTCGCACTGCTGCTTGAGTCCGATCGTCGGCACAGAGCTTATTGAGAATATTGCGGACATGTGTTTTGACTGTACCTACTGTGATGTAGAGCTTTTCTGCAATCACAGCATTACTACAGCCATCGACAATCAGTTGCAGCACTTCTAACTCACGCTCAGTCAGCGGATAGGCTTCAATAATTTGGTTGTATTCCGGTTCGGCAGCGGTAATCGCAACCTGCTGTAGTTCGTCTGTAATCGGGGTAGGCGGGGTCTGCGTCTGAGTTTGACGGAGCACGACTCTCGCAATTGCAGGATCAATCCAAGAATTTCCTTCATTCGTCACCCGCAATGCATCGACCAACTGATCGAGACTGACATCTTTCATGCAGTAAGAATCTGCACCTGCCGCGAATGCTGCTAAAACCGTATCTTCTTGATCTTGTAGGGTAAGAATTAAGACTCTCGTATCGGATTGATCCTCCGAGGCAGCTTGAGCTTGGCGGAAGCGGCGCGTCAACTCGATGCCATCGATATCCGGTAAACCAATATCGACGATCGCAACATCGGGTTTATGCTGGAGCAGCAATTTTAGCCCATCTGTGCCATTTGCAGCCTCACCAACCACTTGAAAGCCGGGTCTTTGCTGTAAAGCCGTTTTCATACCGACTCGCGTTAGATCATGATCTTCAATCAGCGTAATGCGAATATCATTCATATACGAAGACTCCCACAATGTTTAGAAAATATCAAATTTGCATAGAAAAATAACGATTCTTTGTACAGTTGTTCAGCCGACCACTAACCGGATGTGCGGCTACTAATGTTCAACTTTAAACACTTTAAACATAGTCACAAATATAGAGTTTTGTTGTGCATCCCTGGTATATAGCTCAAGAATGATTTGTGCATCCTGCCGTCATTTCGCTGGAATGCGGCAACGATCAAGTGATTTCATTCGTATAACAAATTGTAATAATTAGGATGATAATCTCAGCTTTGTTGATTGGGAGTCCCGATCGCAGAACATCAAGATTAAGCAGAAGCAGAAGGAATAGGTGGGGTAATTCGGGTTAGGCGTGAACTCGATCTTTCAAGTGAAAATGCCTCGACGGCTTGCGACCAAACAATGGGTCAAGCCGTGCAAATCATTTCTTTCTGCATGAGTGCCTCTGCGAATTAACTTCGGAGGGATTCATGCAGAAAGTTGAATCTCTTCTGCGTCTAAGCTTGCAATTGCTTCCAACGTTTTTGGAGATCTTCGATCGTATAAACCGCTCGGAATTTTAACCCTTGCTGCTGATAAAATTCTGCGCCCCCCTGTTGACGATCGATGAGCGAGATCACTTCATCGACTTGATATCCGGCATCGCGCAATCGCTCAACCGCCTTCATCGCGGATTGCCCCGTTGTCACGACATCTTCTAAAACAACAACTCGGCTTCCCTCCGGTAACGTCAACCCCTCAATATATGCCTGCGTTCCATGCCCTTTCGCCTCTTTACGGACAATCAACGCGGCGATCGATTTTCCTTCATAAGCTCCGACCACACTCGTCGCCGTTACAATCGGATCAGCCCCTAACGTTAAACCCGCCACAGCAACGGTATCCGGCTCCAATAACGCTAACAACACTCGTCCGACTGCCAAAGCACCTTGGGGATGCAAGGTCACCTGCTTCCCATTGATGTAATACGAACTGCGCTGACCCGAAGACAAGAGAAAATCTCCCTCCCGATAAGCACCCAAACAGAACAGATCCAAAAGGCGATCGCGCACTTCCTCAATCTCAGCCGTTGACCAAGGAAATGTTTTTGCGTCGAACTTAGTCACATTTGTCATATGCGGGCAAACTAATGAATATTACGTGTCAAAAAGCATGGATTTGGTTAAATTTCATACATGAATGCGGTAAAAACACGCAGTTAATTGTGAAACCACCCAATCTTTTCTACCTTTTAGCCAATCATTGAGGATAAAGAACTATGGGCGTGAGGATCAAGAGCCTATTTAGCGCAATTGCGCTCAGTGCCTCTTCTAGTTTGATGGCGATCGCAGCCAGCGCGCAAGAGGCACCCGTATTTCGTCCGAACGAAACCATTCCGAATGCGATCGATCGTGCCTATTTCGGAGCACTCGGCGAATTCTCCGATCGCAATCCCCTACGGTATACCCAAACCATCATCGGAACGCCTTATGGGTATCCGGAAAATCAAATTTCTCGCGATGGGGAGCGGATTCATCGCATTTACTTAGACTTAATGAATCAGCAAAATTCAAGCGATCCGTTGATTCGGACAGCCGATTTGCCCAACCCATTTAATCTGTCGGTGCAAACGCTGCCAACTTCTGGCAATCCCGTTGTGGGAAGTGAATTTGCGATCGAACAGCCACTCGATCCACAATTTCCAGTCCAGCCGATGACCCCGCCGAATTCACTATTGCCGCAGCGATACTAGGAATTTGGAGTTTGGATTCAGTTCTTGAATTGACTGAATCCAAAATTAACTGAATCCAGGGTGCAGGAGTTGAACCCGCCTGAGGCGAATTATGAGTTCGCTGCCTAAACCGCTCGGCCAACCCTGGGAATTAGCCGTATTTTAACTCGACTTTTTCGGTTTTAACGCCTCGCTTAGAAAAATTGAACCGATCGATTTTTGCGATTGATAACGCCGCGCTTCACCTATCTCTCGCTCTGTCCAGCCTCAAAAATTCAAATTGTCCAAGAATGAGAATTGCAGCATACAATTGCTGATATAAATTTCCAGTTCCCATTGCGTTGGATCGCCCATGAAAGTTAATTCCACCGTTGCCCTAACCTTTACGTTACTTGCCCTGATGTTAGGAGCAGGAGTTTTTACCGCGACTTGGGGATACGCGATCGGACGAGAAGCACTCAAAGGCATTACCCAACCCGACTCTCGCCCCACGAATAAGGGCACTGCCAAAAATTCGAGTGGACGAGAAGAATTGGTGATCTTGAAAGAAGAAGACATCATCAAATCGGTTAAAGAAAAAATCAATGCGACGGGTCGGGCAGGTTCAGCGAGTACAAACTCGAATACAAGCGCAGCACCTCCAGCAAAATCTGAGAAATCTGTGGCGACTGTGACAACGGCAAAGCTGCCCATTCTTACACGATCGAATGATGTTGCGATGGAAGTAACGGGGATTCGCAAACAGGGTGATTCGATGCTGCTCGACGTAGCAATGAAAAATGATGGTAGTCAACCCGTGAAATTTCTCTATAGTTTCCTGAATGTCACGGATGATAAAGGTCGCCTGATCGTTGCAGAAACAACCGGATTGCCATCGGAATTGCCTGCCAAGAGCGATCGCCTGAGTGGGACGATTAGTATTCCAACTTCGATGCTAGATGATGCTCAGAAGCTCTCAATTCAACTGAGTGATTATCCTGACCAAAAACTGCAACTGAAGATGGCAGACATTCCCATTAAATAACGCTAAACTCAACTTCTCAGCCCGAATTTTCTTACTCTGATTGCCCAATGACTGCCCCCATTCCGCTTGCTCTAGCGGTAGTGCTTCAGCCTCTAAATTTTACCGATGTCAGTTTGCGATTTCTCTCGGTGCTGCTCTTGATCGCGATTAATGCGTTCTTCGTGACGGCTGAGTTCTCGATCGTGTCAGTGCGTCGCTCTCGAATTAATCAATTGGTCGATGCAGGGGATATTCAAGCTCGCACCGTACAGTCTTTACAACAAAGTATCGATCGCTTACTGTCTACCACTCAGCTTGGCATTACGTTATCGAGTCTAGCGCTGGGCTGGATTGGTGAATCATCGATGGCGGTGATCGTGTCCATGTGGATTACGCAGCTTCCTTTGCCGCAAACCTGGATACAGCCTTTGTCACACTCGGCTTCGATTCCGATCTCGTTTTTGCTGATTGCTTATCTGCAAATTGTGCTCGGTGAACTGTGCCCAAAGTCTCTGGCAATGCGGTACTCCGAGGAAATTGCGCGGTTTTTGGGTCCGTTTAGTTTGGCGATCGCGCGATTTTTCAATCCTTTTATCTGGATTTTGAATCAATCGACTCAGTTCTTATTGCGCTTGATTGGGGTGCAGTATACCGGGCAAGGGTGGTACAACCAGGTCACACCGGAAGAATTACAGCTGATTATTGCGACTTCTAGCGAGTCGAGCGGGTTGGAGCAGGAAGAACGCGAATTGCTCAGCAATGTGTTTGAATTTGCGGAAGTTTCGGCGGAAGAAGTGATGGTGCGGCGACCGAGCATGATTACTTTACCGATCGAGGCAACGGTGCGCGACTTGTTGGTCGAAGTTGCTGAAAGCGGACATTCGCGATTTCCCATTACGGGAGAATCGCTGGATGATATTTGTGGGTTTGTGCATTTGAAAGAGCTGGCTGAGCCTTTGGTGCAAGGGACGTTAAACATGGATAGTCCCTTGAAGTCTTGGATTCAGCCAGCGCGATTTGTCCCGGAGTATACGAGTTTGGGAGAGTTACTGACGTTGATGCAGCGCGATCGACAACATATGGTTTTAGTGGT
Source organism: Leptolyngbya sp. UWPOB_LEPTO1 (assembly GCF_017302695.1). Lineage (NCBI taxonomy): Bacteria > Bacillati > Cyanobacteriota > Cyanophyceae > Leptolyngbyales > Leptolyngbyaceae > Leptolyngbya > Leptolyngbya sp. UWPOB_LEPTO1. Next base: position 452,254 of record NZ_JAFLCJ010000002.1, read on the forward strand.
CGATGAGTTTGGCGGCACAGCGGGATTGGTCACGATTCAAGATCTCGTGACTCAAATTATTGGGGAGACAGAAGAAAGCGATGAGGAGCAGCCGATTCAAACGATCGATGAAAACACTTTTATGATTCAGGCGCAGATGAACCTAGAAGAAATTAACGATCGATTAGATCTGAATCTACCTGTGATTGAGGAGTATCAGACTTTGGGCGGTTTTCTATTTTATCAATGGCAAAAAATTCCGCAGCCTGGAGAAACGCTGCAATATGCCAATTATGAATTAACCGTGGTTTCGGTGGAGGGGCCACGCTTGCATCAGATTCGTGTCCATCGCATTGAGACCCCGGCAATGCTCGACAAGACTAAGCCGGATTGACGCGCATCAAAGGCTGTCCATATTCCACAGGCTGTCCGTTCTGCACGAGGACTTCGACGATTTCGCCGGAGACTTCGGCTTCGATTTCGTTCATCACTTTCATCGCTTCGATGATGCACACGACTTGTCCTTTTTGAATGCGATTGCCGATATCGGCAAAGGGAGGTTCATCGGGCGCAGGAGAGCGATAAAACGTACCCACGATCGGCGAGACAACATCGACTAGTTTACGATCGTTCTTGGGTGCCACCGGCGTTTCTGCCTTCGCGGGTTCCGGGGACATCACAACAGGGGTAGGTGCAGTCGTTGTGATCGCGGCAACAGGCGCAACTTCAACTCGCGTTCCTCGGCGTACGACTAATTCAAAATCGTCTGCTTTTAACGTTAATTCCGAAATATCAGTTTGATTTAACGTGGTTAATAATTCGCGTAGCTCAGTCAGATCAAGTGGCACAGTTCTTATACTCCTCAAAAATTAGATGGGAGATCAGAAAGATATGTAGAGGATCTTTCTGATCTCAGATCGGGGGTTCGCTATTCTTTCTCGCGACCTAAATATGTATCGTTGCGAGTGTCAATTTTGATCTTTTCACCGATGGTGATGAATAACGGAACCATGACCTGTGCGCCCGTTTCGACGATCGCGGGCTTTGTGCCACCCGTTGCGGTATCGCCTTTGACGCCGGGATCAGTTTGAGTCACTTCCAGCACGACAGAGTTTGGAAGTTCAACTTCCAAAACTTGTTCGTTCCAGCGGACGACGTTCACTTCCATGCCTTCTTTGAGGTATTTGACGCGATCGCCGATTTGAGCCGCGCTGAGCCGACCTTCATCGTAAGTTTCCATGTCCATAAACACGAACTCATCACCTTCTTTGTAGGTGTGTTGCATCGTGCTTTTTTCGAGCGTTGCTTGCGGTACGGTCTCCCCGGCTCGGAATGTGCGCTCGACCACGTTGCCATTTTGGGCGTTCTTGAGCTTGGTACGAACAAATGCAGAACCCTTACCCGGCTTGACGTGTAAAAATTCCACTACACGCCAGACTGAGCCGTCTAGCTCAATACTGACACCGGGACGAAAATCGTTACTGGAAATCATGACTTTAACTTACTAATTGGGGGAGAACATTCGGCACTTCATTTTACCGTCCCCCGACCGCTTTTTATCGCGACTCGACATGGGACAATCGGAGTGGCTGACTGATCTCTAGGGTTGAAGCTGTATGTCTTTTTGTAATGATTCATGGAAACGCGCGATCGTGCGCTTGAGCCAATGCGGAGTTGCCTTGCTCTGCGTGGTGGTGATTTTGGTGGGATTTGAGCCACCAGTGTTGGCACTGCCGCAGGGGAATGCAATTAAAGATCCGAAAGCGTTGTTGCGCTATGCGTTACCGATCGAGAATCCTGAAGTGCGTCAACTTCAGGACAGTTTGGAGGATGTCGCGGCTCAGTTGCGGGCAAATCGACGCTGGGGTGCGGTGAATTCGGATTTGAGTCGTGCGAATAACATTTTGACGAAGAAAATTGACAAATTATTGGCAAGCGTGGTGGACGATCGCAAGTCTGAAGCGGAGCAGTTGCTCGAGCAACTGAAAGCTGGGATTGCGGAGATGACCGAAATTGCTACTGCAAAAGATAAAACCAAAACGCTAGAGAAGCGAGCAGAACTATTAGATAAAATAGGCGACTTGGAAGCAGCAATGGTTTCTAAGTTCCCGTATGAAGTGCCGCAAGAGTATAGCAATTTGCCGCAGTTGAAGGGGCGCGCAACGATCGCAGCGAAGACCTCGAAAGGGGATTTAACGATCGTGGTAGACGGTTTTAGTGCGCCTGTGACGGCAGGGAATTTTGTCGATTTAGTGCAGCGCGGTTTTTATAACGGATTGCCGTTTACTCGTGCAGAAGAGTCTTACGTGTTGCAAGTCGGTGACCCACCTGGAGATGAGGTTGGATTTGTCGATCCGAAAACGAAGAAGTATCGGGCGATTCCTTTGGAAGTATTAGTCAAAGGCGATAAGGTTCCGACGTATGGCATTACGTTAGAGGATGCGGGACGCTATCTCGATCCGCCTGTGCTGCCGTTTTCTGCTTATGGTGCGATGGCTTTGGCACGTCCTGATTTTGATGCGAATGGGGGATCGTCTCAGTTTTTCTTTTTCTTGTTTGAGCCTGAGCTAACGCCTGCGGGTGCGAATCTGCTGGATGGTCGCTATTCGATTTTCGGATTTGTGACGGAAGGCGCAGATGTTTTAAGAGAGCTGCGGGCGGGGGATAAGATTGAGTCGATGAAAGTGGTTGATGGGTTGGAGAATTTGGTGGAGCCGAAGAACGCTTAGAGCATGTTTGAGAAGTATCAATTGTTTCCTCGCTCCGTTCTATCTCGCCCCGGAATGAATTCGGGGCTAACAGTGCGAAGTCCTTTTCAAAGGACTGAAGACCTGATTCTAATTGGCTTTTAGTCCCTTTAGTAGACTTCGTTCAACTAGCCCCGACATCCAATCCGGGAGCGGGTGAATACGATAAACGATACTTTTCAAGCTGATTTGATCTTGGATGTGGTTTATCAATTGGGTTTATAAGAAAAAGCACTGCTGAGATCAAACTCTCGCAGTGCTTTTTCTTGGGTTTGATGGGTTGGACTATTGAAGCTCGGATAGGGTAGGTTTGTAACCGTTGCCGTTGGTTGAAGTGGGTGCTTCTTCGGTTTTGAGGGCAGAGATTAGCATTTGCAGAGAGTCGCTCTCTTTGACGGGGGATTCTTCGACAGGGGTAAGGATAGGCGTTTTCTTTTTGGTTGAGCGGCGGCGTTCGCTTTTGAGTGTGCCGCCTGCTTTGCCGTATTCGTTGCTATTTTTACCGTATTTGGCAGCGACTCCTGCGAGCATTCGTTCGGAACGATCGCGTAAGAGGGTTTCGGTGGCTTTGATGTCGCGGGTGAGTTCGTCGAGGGTGGAAAGGGTTGCGTTGTATTTGTCGATTTGAGTCCGCAGTTTTTGGATCAGGGCTGAATAGTTGGGGAGGGTTAGTTCGTCGCTGAGGGTGAGATTGGGATCGATGGTGGTTAAGCCTGCGGCGCGCTGTTGTGCTTGGACAAGGATTTGTGAACCGCGTTTTTGTCTTGCCATGAGTTACTCCTGAAAAAATTTAATCTTTTCTGCACTCTACTATTTGCTGCTTTTGAGAAGGTTGAGTAGAAATGTCTAAGGCGAGCGGGGAGTAACTGTTCGTAAGGAAAAACTTAGTTATTTTGCTCTATGCGATCGCGATCTGAATTGTTCTATTGGGCGGTTGGTTAGAGAATGTTTGAGAAGTATCAATTGTTTTCTCGCTCCGTTCTATCTCGCCCCGGAATGAATTCGGGGCTAACAGTGCGAAGTCCTTTTCAAAGGACTGAAGACCTGATTCTGAGCGGCTGTTAGTCCCTTGAGTGGACTTCGTTCAACTAGCCCCGACTTCCAGTCCGAGGGCGGGAGGACAACGTGAGCGAAAAGCTTTTTTATACTTTTAAAGCACCCGCTTAGCTAAATTTAATTCGATCGTGATCCAACTTCATACGATCGTGACCGCATCAAATTCGATCGTGTTTCAACTTTATACAATCACGATCTGACTTAATTCGATCATGATCAAACTCAATGCGATCGTGATTCAACTTCTTACAATCGCGTTTCAACTCAATACGATCGTGATCCAACTCGATACGATCGCGATCCAATTTAATGCGATCGCATGTGATCTTAATTAGTTCGGTAGAGTCAGTTGTATTTCGATCGTCAAAACATTTAGCGATCGATTCATTTTTTAAATGCTCAGGCTTTATAGTCTAAAAAGCTGAGAAACCATCATTCAGAGCAAAATGCGCGACGTTTTCATCTCCTACTCCCGGAAGGACAAGCCATTTGTAGAGAAGTTACATCAGGCACTCGAAGCGCAAAATCGGGATGCCTGGGTGGACTGGGAAGATATTCCGCTCAGTGCAAAATGGTGGCACGAAATTCAGCGCGGGATTGAAGGGGCAAATACGTTTGTGTTTGTGATCAGTCGCGATTCGGTGGAGTCGAAGGTTTGTCGAGACGAGATTGATCACGCGGTTCTGCATAATAAGCGACTGGTGCCGATCGTGCGGCGGGATGATTTTGAGATGGCAAAGGTGCATCCAACGCTCGGTCAGCACAATTGGCTGTTTTTTCGGGAGACGGATGATTTTGAGACTGGGTTGGCTGGGCTGCTGAAGGCGATCGAGACTGATCTGGAGTATGTTCGGGCGCACACTCGGATTTTGGAACGAGCGATCGAGTGGCAGGAGCAAAAGCGGAATGAGAGTTTTGGGCTGAAGGGGGATGATTTGCGATCGGCGGAGGCATGGCTGATTCAGGGAGAAACGAAGGAGCCGAAGCCGACTGAGTTGCAGCAGAACTATATTCGGGCGAGTCGATCAACAGAGGATGCGACAGTAGAGGCAAAACGGATTCTAGAACAGGCGGTGGCGAAGGCGAAGCGAGTGAGTTTACTGAGTTTGTTGGGGGTTGGGGCGGCGATAAGTGTGGCAGCGATCGCAATTCCAGCTTCGTGGCAGGCGCAGAAAAAAGCGGCAGATGCACAGACGCAGATGGAAAAAGCAAATCAGAGCTTAGTAGAAACTCAGGCGAAAGAGCAAGCCGCAAATCAGAAAGCACAGGTTGCACAACAGCAGTTTGAGCAGGCACAGAAGCAGAAGCAGGCAGCAGAAACGCAGGCAAAACAGGCAGCAGAAAAAACACGGGTGGCGCAGCAGCAGGCGAGGGTTGCAGCGCAACAGTTGGCGCAGGTCAATCAGGAAAAGGCAGTGGCGGCTGAGGAGAAAGCAAGAGCAGAACAGCAATTGCAAGTTGCACAGGGGGAGTTGGATCGGGCGCAAGCGGCATCGATCGTGGCACAGCAAAAGACTGAACAGGCAGAGCGGGAAATCAGAATTGCTGCGGATAAGCGCAATACGATTGTGGCAGCGAATGGTTTGGAGAAAGATGGAGTTGCAGCCCTCAAACGGTTTAACCTTGAGAAATTTCGGGGATTAGTGGACGCAATGCGGACAAGCGATCAACTACAGAGTTTGATGAAAACGAAGGGGCGAGATGGATTTGCAGCAAGTCCTATCTATGCACTGCAAACGATTCTGGATACCGTGGAGAATCGGTTTCAGAAGTTTCATACACAGATGCCGCCCTTGGCTCATGAATCCAGTGTGAATGCAGCCCAATTCAGCCCCGACGGACAACGCATTGTCACCGCTTCAGGGGACAAAACCGCACGCGTGTGGGATGCCAGAACCGGACAAGAAATCGCCAAACTCTCAGGGCATGAATCCATTGTGATAGCAGCCCAATTCAGCCCCGATGGACAACGCATTGTCACCGCTTCAGCAGATAAAACTGCAATGGTAGTCCCTGTAGAAGACCTCGATGCCCTTTTAGCTCGCGGCTGCCGCTGGCTCACCAACTATCTCATCATCAACCCTCAATTTCTCAAACAACTCCCCACCTGCCAGCAACCCGCTCTCCTCCTCGCCAGTTCCGCCACGCTCGTCACCCAAAGCGAAACCGCCGCTAGAGCAGGCAAGCTCCAAGAAGCCACAGAAGGCCTCACCCTCGCCAAACAATGGAATCCGAATCTTTCTTTCGATTCCCAAAAACGTGTCCAGACGCTTGCAAATGCAGGTCAACTGCTAAGAGAAGGCGATCGCTTAGTAAAAGAAGGCAAAACCTCAGAAGCGATCGCCAAATATCGTCAAGCTCAAGCGATCGATGAAAGCTTAAAGTTTGATCCAGAGATACGAGCGAAAAAGGAAGCAGAATCGATTCCCCTGCCCCCTCCCCCCCCCATCCAATACCGATGAAAAAGCCTGCCATACTCAACCACTATCACCGCCGAGATTCACAGTTCTGAGCAGCGGTCGCACTCCAGCCCACACACCACCACACACTCACCTATGCAAACCTACGATTGGATCGTCATCGGCGCAGGAATCACAGGCGCATCCCTCAGCTACGAACTCACCCAACAAGGCTACTCCGTCCTCTTACTCGATGCCGATCGCAATCCCCCCTCTGCAACCCGCTTTAGCTATGGCGGCATCGCTTACTGGTCAGGCACAACCGACCTCACCCGCCAACTCTGCACCGAAGCAAAAATCATTCATCAAAACCTCTCCGCCGAACTCGATGCCGACACCGAATTTCGCGAGATCGATCTACTGTTAACGATCGCCCCCGAATCCAACCCCGAAACCCTGACTGCCGCCTATGCTAACTTTGCAACCCCTCCGCAATTTCTCACGATCGAATCCGCCTGTGAGCTAGAACCCTTACTCGACCCAAACGGCATCGCTGGAGCCTTAACCGTCAAACACGGACACATCAATGCTGAAAAAACAGCACAGGCATACATTCAAGCCATGCAGAGATCGACCGGAACCTATACGATCGCAACCGTCACCCAACTCCTCAAAACCAGCGTTCTCACCACCGAAGGCGAATTTTTTGCAGCCAATATCGTCCTCTGCATGGGAGCCTTAACGCGCCAATTCTTGAAAAACTCAGGCATCTCGATCGCTCAGTACTTCACCCACGCCGAAATTATCGAAATCCCTTCTAGTTCCGTGCAGCTTAGTACGTTGGTCATGCCAGCCGAAGCCGAGCGATTCACCCTAGAAGCAAATGCCAGCCGTGATGATGCAATCTGGGATCAACCCGGACAAGAACCTGCCCCTGCCATTCTCGATGCTGGAGCCGTTCAGTTCCGAGATAGTCGCATTTTAATTGGACAAGTCAGCCGAACTTTAACTGATCCTAATGCCGCGATCAATGCTCGCCAAAGTGAAGCCGATCTCCGAAAAAAAATTAGCCGCGTCTTACCCAAAGTCGGAGAACTAGCCGGAACCTGGCAACATTGCCTCGTCGCATTCAGCGGCGATCGCTTACCCCTAGTCGGCAACATCCCAGGACATGAAACCTTGCACGTCTTCTCAGGATTTGGCAACCCTTTAGCGATCGTTCCTCCTTTAGCCCGAAGATTTGCTATTCAGTCAAAAGGAACCCCAGACGCATTGTTGCAACAAGTCTCGCTAGAACGATTCACCAAAAACGGATAGGGAGATAGAAGCCTTACAGTTTAATAAAGTCCCTAAGCTCCGATTCTGCCTCGCCCGTGATTGAAAATCCAGGCTAACAGAGAAAAGTCCACTAGAGGGACTGAAAGGCTCTCATACTGGCTGTTTTAGTCCCTTTAGTGGACTTCATTTTATTAGTCCGGATTTTCAATCACGGGCGGAATCGCAACGCAGCGAAACAATCGCCCCACTCCCAACCCACAAAATTCATGCAATTGCCAACTAATTTCCCCCCACTCCCGGCAAAATCTTCTGCACAAACTCATAAACCTCATTCAAAACCAACGGCGAAATCTCATGCCCAATATCAAATTCCTGATAGTCGATCGCAATCCCCATCCCCTCTAAATTCTTCTTCGCAAGCTGTGCAGCCGCCAGAGGAACCACCATATCTTGCCGACCATGCACCATCAAAATCGGCGGAACCGTTGTCCCAGGCTGAAGCGTGGAATGTTGATATCCACTCAAAATCATCAACCCCGCCAACGGCAAAGACAACCCCACATCCAAAGTCATCGCCCCGCCTTGAGAAAAGCCCCCTAAAATCGTGCGCGATAAAGGAATTCCGGTTGTTGCCTCTAAAGAATTGAGCCAATCCCTTAACTGCTGGCGACTGCTGATTAAATCCGATCGCTGACCAAAATCACTCGAAAAATTTGACTCGCTCAAGTCGTACCATATCCGACCTTCAGGACTATAAGGAAACGGAAACGGCGCATCAGGCAGAATAAACTGCACCTGATCCAATTTCAGCAAAGAACAGAGAAACGCCACATCCTGAGCATTTGCACCCCAGCCATGCAATATGACGATCGCAGCAGTTGCAGTGCCAGACTTGGCGGGAATTGTCATCGTATTCAGCATAAAATTCCTATCTCATCCAGTCGATTGTATGCTTAGAGATCTCTTTTTACTTGGGAACTAAATCGATGGCACGTTTGGCACTATTAAGCGTCTCCAACAAAACAGGATTAGTCGAATTTGCAAAACAATTAGTCGAAGAATTTGGCTTCGATATTATCAGCAGCGGTGGAACGGCTCAAGCCTTGAAAGCAGCAGGCTTACCCGTGACGAAAGTCTCCGACTACACCGGATCGCCCGAAATTTTAGGCGGACGCGTCAAAACCCTACATCCTCGAATTCACGGCGGAATTTTAGCAAGACGCGATTTGCCAGAGCATGTGGCAGATTTGGAAGCTCAGAACATTCGCCCGATCGATTTAGTCGTCGTCAATCTCTACCCATTTGAACAAACGATCGCAAAACCCGATGTCACATTAGAAGACGCGATCGAACAAATTGACATCGGCGGCCCTGCAATGGTTCGCGCTTCGGCGAAGAATTTTGCCAACCTGACCATCCTTTGCAATCCCAATCAGTACGACACGTACCTCGAAGAACTCCGCAAAAATGGAGAAGCCTCGATCGCCTTCCGACAAGCCTGCTCACTTCAAGCCTTCAAACACACAGCCAGCTATGACGCAGCGATCTCAGCCTATCTCGAACAGCAACTCGAACAGAAGTCGGAAACCTTTACCCTCACCGGAACCCAAATCCAAGAACTGCGTTACGGAGAAAATCCGCATCAACCTGCATCTTGGTATCAAACCGGGGCAACCCCGACAGGTTGGGCAGCCGCAACAAAACTGCAAGGCAAAGAACTCAGCTACAACAACTTAGTTGATTTAGAAGCTGCCCGCTCGATCATTGCGGAATTTGCCAATGATGATCCAGCCGCAACGATCATTAAACATAACAACCCTTGTGGATCAGCGATGGGATCATCGATCGCTGAAGCCTACGAAAAAGCATTCAATGCAGATTCGACTTCCGCATTCGGTGGAATCGTTGCATTGAATCGATCGATCGACGCTGCAACCGCAACTGCTCTCACCAAGACCTTTTTAGAATGCGTAGTTGCACCTAGAATTGATTCCGAAGCTCAAACCATTCTGCAAGCCAAGCAAAATCTTCGAGTGCTGATCCTTCCAGATTTGACCAACGGCGCGAAGAATAACGTCAAACAGATTGCAGGTGGATTCTTAGTCCAAGCCGCAGATGACATTGTGGCAGATCCGAATGCTTGGCAATTAGTCACCGAGAAAAAGCCAACCCCTGAAGAACTTGCAGAACTCTTATTTGCCTGGAAGATCTGTAAGCATGTGAAATCGAATGCCATTGTTGTGAGCAACGATCGCACAACTTTAGGAGTCGGGGCTGGACAAATGAATCGAGTCGGCTCTGCCAAAATCGCCCTCGAACAAGCAGGCGAAAAAGCCCAAGGCGCAATTCTCGCATCGGACGGATTTTTCCCATTTGATGACTCTGTGAAAACGGCAGCCGCAGCGGGAATTAAAGCGATCGTTCAACCCGGTGGAAGTATGCGCGATGCAGACTCAATCAAAGCTGCTAACGAACTTGGAATTGTCATGGTTCTCACAGGAATTCGGCACTTCTTACATTGATTGTGTTAAGTTCTATTACATTCCTCTCAAGAACACGTTTCTATGTCTGCCGATATCCTTCATACCCTTAAGGTTTACAGTCAGTTTGTCCATCCTGTTTTGATGTGGGTTTTGCTAGCGCTGACCAGTTACGCAATGTATACCGGGCTGCAATGGCGACGCACTCGATCGGCTCAAGGTGATTTGAAGAAAGAGCTCGTCAAGCAAAGATTCAACATCAAGCATCACCAAATCGGTGCGATCGTACTCACGTTGATGGTGGTTGGTTCAGTCGGGGCAATGGGTGCGACTTATATCAATAGCGGTAAACTTTTTGTCAATCCGCACTTGATAACAGGATTAGGAATGACCTGTCTGATTGCAATGTCAGCTTCGCTTACACCATTCATGCAGAAAGGACAAGAATGGGCGCGGCTCAGCCACATCGTTATCAACGTAGTAATTACTGGACTGTTTGGCTGGCAGGCTGTCACAGGCGTGGGAATCGTGCAGAACATTATTAACCGGATGTAGTTCTTTGTGTTTCCCAGAATGGGAGATTGAGCAACCTAAACTCGCCTACATCCAAATTCATACCGCTTTTAGAGGCAGTGAGAAAATCGCTGCCTCTAGTTTTTGGCAGTCCACCTGCGGCTCTAGCGCCTCAAATCATTTTGATCCCCAATTTTGCAACTTGATCCCCGATCTAAAAATCTGCTCCCCATTTAACAAAACTTAGTCTCAATTTTGCCGTACAATTTTGGCAACGATCCCGCCCACTTACCCCAGCGTCTTTATGAGTATTGGATATGTTGCCCTCGTTCTGCACGCTCACTTGCCCTTCGTCCGTCATCCGGAGAGTGACTTTGTATTAGAAGAGGAATGGCTGTATGAAGCAATTACTGAAACCTATATTCCCTTAATTCAAGTTTTTGAAGGCTTAAAACGCGACGGCGTAGACTTCAAAATCACCATGAGCATGACCCCGCCGCTCTGCTCGATGTTGGCAGATCCACTGCTCCAAGAACGCTATGACGAGCACTTGTCCAAGCTCGAAGAATTAGCAGAACTGGAAGTCGAGCGTCACGCTCATTCTGGGCACATGAAATATCTGGCGGAATACAACGCCAAAGAATTCAACGGGGTTCGCAATACTTGGGAGAAGTACGATCGTAATTTAATCAACGCCTTCAAACAGTTTCTCGACTCCAACAACCTCGAAATCATCACCTGCGGCGCAACTCACGGATATCTGCCGCTGATGAAAATGTATCCGCAAGCCGTCTGGGCACAGATCCAGGTCGCTTGTGAACATTACGAAAAAACCTTTGGTCGTCCTGCGAAAGGAATTTGGCTCCCTGAATGTGCCTATTACGAAGGGGTCGAGCGGATGCTCGCCGATGCAGGTCTGCGCTATTTCCTCACGGATGGACATGGAATTCTCTATGCCCGTCCTCGTCCGCGTTATGGCAGCTACGCACCGATTTTCACGGAGCCAGGAGTCGCAGCATTTGGACGTGATCACGAATCCTCGCAGCAAGTTTGGTCTTCAGAAGTCGGCTATCCGGGCGCGGTTGAATATCGAGAGTTCTATCGCGATTTAGGTTGGGATGCGGACTATGAATACATCAAACCGTACGTTATGCCCAACGGTCAGCGTAAAAATGTCGGCATCAAGTACCACAAAATTACCGGAAAAGGCTTAGGTCTGGGCGATAAGCAGCTTTACGATCCTTACTGGGCACGTGAGAAAACCACAGAACATGCCGCGAATTTTGTCTACAACCGCGAACGCCAAGTCGAGCATTTATTTGGCATCATGCACCGTCCGCCGATCATTGTCTCGCCCTATGATGCAGAGCTTTTCGGGCACTGGTGGTATGAAGGTCCGATGTTCATCGATTACCTCTTCCGCAAATCGTGGTTCGATCAAAGTACCTTTGAGATGACTCACCTCGCTGACTATTTGAGAACGCATCCGACTCAGCAAGTGTGTCGCCCGTCTCAATCGAGTTGGGGATACAAGGGCTTCCACGAATACTGGTTAAATGAGACGAATGCTTGGATCTATCCGCATTTGCACAAAGCCGCAGAACGCATGATCGAACTTGCAAAACGTGAGCCTGCGGATGAACTAGAGTGGAAAGCACTGAATCAAGCTGCCCGCGAATTGTTGCTTGCACAGTCTTCGGATTGGGCGTTTATCATGCGAACGGGCACGATGGTTCCGTATGCGATTAGAAGAACACGATCGCATTTAATGCGCTTCAACAAGCTCTATGAAGATATCAACCACGGCAAGGTTGATTCGGGCTGGGTTGAAAAAGTAGAAGCGATCGACAATATCTTCCCCGATATTAACTATCGCGTTTATCGCCCGCTCTAACCTGTGGAAGCGCAACCCAGAGAACTGGTCTTATACGTCACCGATCAGGGTGATGTTCCCTTCGAGACTTGGTTTCTTGGGTTGCGCGATCGCCAAGCTCGAATTCGGATCAGGAAGCGACTCGATCGAGTTGAAATGGGGAATTTAGGCGATTACAAATCAGTCGGTTCAGGCGTTTTTGAGCTTCGGATCGATTACGGATCAGGCTACCGAGTCTATTTTGCGTTTTCTGGATCGACAATCGTGCTTCTCTTATGCGGGGGTGATAAAACCACTCAAGATCGAGATATCCTGGTAGCTAAGCAGTATTGGAGTGACTTTCAAGCCAATGCCAACGACTAAAAGTTATCATGCGTTCTTAGTGAATTCGCTGCAAGATCCAGAAGAAGCCGCAGCATACCTGGATTCTGTTCTAGAAGATGGCGATCCGCAGCATATTCGCCTAGCCTTGAAGAACGTTGCTGAGGCACGAGCAAGTTTGACTGAGCTATCAAATGCTGTCAAATGGCGAGAATGCTATGAATTATTAGAACAAGGAGAGATGCCGAATCTCCTGATGCTTGTTGATCTTTTGAATGAGTTGAATCTGCGTTTGTCGATCGCTCAAAAAACTTGAACGATCGCTCGAAAAACTTATTGTTCCTACACTCAAAATTCTGAAGTGGCGTTATCTTAGAACAGGAGTTCTCCCTTCAGAGTTTCTTTCTATGTCTGATCAGGTTTATGATTGGAAGCGATTTTGGTGTCCTCGATCTGGTCAGTTTGATTTGAGCGATCGTGTCTATCCGAAAGATTTAGATTTTGAAGACGATTTTCAACTGAATCCAAACCTTGTAACTCTTGAGCATTTTGCTGATGTGCCGTGCTTAATACTGATAGGCGAAGCAGGGATTGGAAAATCTCATGAAATAGAGAACTTGAAAGACTATACGGATAACAGGTCTAATAGTGATTACACTGTACTTGAATTTAACCTCCGCTCCTGTACCAACCTAAAATACGAACTATTTCAGGATGAGAAATTTGTTGCTTGGGAGAAGGGCACACATAGTCTTTATCTATTTCTAGATAGTCTTGATGAAGGGCTACTAGAAATCCCGACTCTTGTTACTCAAATAATTGATGAATTCAAAAAGGACAAGTATCGAGATAAATTAAGTCATCTCTATCTTCGTATAGCCTGTCGGTCAGCCCTAGCTCCAGCTATAGCTATGCTAGAAGATAGTTTAGAGAAACTTTGGAGAGAGAGCAATAAACTAGAACTGGAAAAAGCATTTCTTCCAATCTGGTTGGCTGCTGGTAAGCCAGATAGCAAAACGTATAGCGATCCTAACAATGTTTATATTATCGGCGCAGATAATGAGTCTTCTGCTAGCTTCACTCGCGTAATTTTTCACCTAATATGCTTTTGTCTACCGCATTGGAACGAGAGAAAGGAAAGCTTTGAGAATGAGAAATTTGTCAAATCCTATGAGCTAACTCCTCTGTCTCAAGTTGATATAGCAACTGCTGTAACTGTCAATGGTTTTGACGCAGAAAAATTCTTAGCCATAGTTAAACGTAAGGGTGTAGCCCCATTTGCCAGACATCCAATTAGTCTGGACTTTCTTTTAGCAATCTTCCGAAAGAATCATGGTGAACTTCCAAACAATTTACGTCGAGAAGATATTTATGAGAAAGGGTGCCGCTATCTCTGCAAAGAGCAGAACCCAAACCGTATCTTGTCAGGTAGAGATGGAACCTTAGAAGAAGATGAACGGTTTGTTATTGCAGCACGTATTGCTGCGGTTACAATTCTCACACTTCGCTCGACTATCTGGACTGCCACAGGCGCTGGGGAGGATCATGAAAAGGATATTTCAATTAATCAGCTTTGTTTAGGCAACGAATTTGTTTACGAACGAATATCTCCCATTGAAATTGATAATAAAGCAATCGAAGAAGTTCTAGCTACTGGACTCTTTTCACTTTATGGTTCCACTCGAATGAGATGGTCACATCAATCGTATGCTGAGTTCTTAGCTGCTTGGTATCTGAAGCATCGCAATTTGCCTGCGGCTCAGATTTTAGATTTATTTCTTCAGTCAGACCAAAAGATTATCCCGCAACTTTCTGAAACTGCTGCTTGGTTATCAAGACTAGACTCACAAATCTTTCAGAGCATGATGGCAACTGATCCAGACATATTGCTTCATAGCGAAATATTGCCAGAAAGCGATGAAGAAAAAGAAGAAGTAGTTGCGTCACTACTGAGATTACATGACCAGGGAAAATTGGTTTACCAATTTCAGGGGCGTGACACTTCATCTTACAGGCATTGGAAGCATGCTGAATTGCCTACTCAATTGAGAGCTTACATCTGTGACCCCGCAAAAAGTGAAGCCTCGCGATACGTCGCAATTGATGTTGCAGAAGCCTGTCATTTGACAACAGTTCAGGATTGCTTAGCTGATATCACTTTGAATTCTCAACAATCCTATTGGATGAGAGTTAAAGCTGCAAAAGCAGTGAAGCATTTAGGCAATGACCGTACTAAACTCCAACTAATGCCCCTAGCTCTCTCTCAATCCGAAGATGATTTGGAAGACGAATTGAAAGGACATGCACTTTGTTTTCTGTATCCTCAATACCTGACAGCAGAAAAGGTTTTAGAGAGCATTACCCAACCTAAATCAAAAATTATAGGCGGAACCTATCAGAATTTCTTGGCGAAGGAGTTTGCAAAATCGCTTCAAGTCCCTGATCTGCCTATGGTCTTAACCTATCTAGAAAAACAGCCAGTCCTGCAAGATTCCCACTACCCCTTCAATGCAATGTCAGATCGAATATTGCTCAGAGCGTGGGAACATCTTGACATCCGAGAAGTTCTTGAACCTTTTGCGAAAGTTGTTCTACTCAAAATTAGGGCACATCAGCAAGTCATTGATAGTATTACTGGAATTGATTTCATAGATCTTTTGGCTGAGAATGATACTAAACGTCGTCTTCTGCTTGAAACAATTATTAATCTGATTGGTGATTGGGAAGAACCTCCTTATTATCTTGCTGGGACTAGCTTTTACAACCGTATCAGTCCTCTGAAGCAAGATTTCTTATGGTTGATTGAGAAGATTCAAGAATCATATTCAGAATCGGTTCAAAGAACATACGCTTGGCTAGTAAGCCTAAAACTAGATTGGACGGATGTAGATCAAGTTAGTGCAGTGATTACTGCTAGTGACTCTTTACCTATTTTGAAAGCAGAATTCGCATCATTTTTGGGGCAAATTGAAATTGCTTCGTCTGAAGCTGAAACGGCAAGAGCAAGTTATTTACGTACTATGGAAGAAAGACGCTCTTGGAAAGATGAGGAAGACAAAGAGACTGAAATACAGCCATCTCCCAAAGAGAGAGTTTTAATCTATCTAGAACAATTTGAGCTTGGTCAAGTGGCAGCATGGTGGCATCTTTGCACAGAAATGACACTCATGCCGAAAAGTCGTCACTATGGCAATGAATTCAAAGCGGATTTGACCATGCTGCCAGGTTGGAAAGAAGCAGACGACTTAACCCAAACACGAATTATTTCAGCAGCAAAGCGCTATATCTATGATGGAGAACCTGAAACAGATGCTTGGTTTGGAACAAATTCTTTTCGATTCTCTGCACTCGCAGGATACAAAGCCTTGCGATTAATCATCGAAAAAGACCTTCAATACATCCTTAATATTTCTCCTGAGATCTGGAAAAAATGGACAGCAATAATTCTAGATTACCCTGATCCTAGTGATGCTAGCCATGAGAAGTATTGGGAACATTTACTATCTTTAGCCTATAAGAATGCACCAGATGAATTCATTGTCAGACTGATGATTTTGCTGGATCAAGATAATGCCCAACATGGTGATATCTATGCCTCTAGCCAAATAGAATGCTGCTGGGATGAGAAGTTAGAAATTGCGCTTTGTGAAAAATTGCATGATGAGAAGTTAACAGACAAAAGTATTGGCTCTTTGCTCAAACTGCTTATGAAAAGGCAAGTTAAGTCTGCAAAAGCATTTGCACAAGCTAAAATTTCAACGCCTCTTCCGTCTACGGGTAAGGCAAGAGAAATTGCGATCGTTGCAGCCCAAACATTGATGCTCTACGCTGATGACGAAAGTTGGGCGATGGTATGGAATGCGAGCCAGCAAGATCTTGAATACAGGAAGAAAGTTTTAGAATCTGTATCTTTTGCAAATGAATTTCAAGGAAGTATCGAATATAGGCTTCATGAAGATTATATTGCTGATTTGTACCTCTTCCTAGTCGAACATTACTCCGACCCTCCAAAACTGCGATCAACCCCTCAAAGTAGGGGATTCAACCCAGATGATTATAGAATTGATGCCGAAGACAGTATCAGAAGATGGCGAAATCAGATTCCATATCGGCTTCAACAACGAGGAACTCGTGCGGCATGTGAAGCACTTCGCAAAATAATTCATTACCTCCCTGAGCAGAAAGATCAACTGCAATGGCGATTACCAGAGACTGAAGCTTCTGCTCGGCGTAAAGAATGGCAACCACCGAAACCAGAGGAGATTCTTCAGCTTTTAACTATTCAAAAGCCTTCCGTCCTAGAGTCATATACTTGCCCTGTAGATGAGAGGACACAAAAAACTGATTTATCACCTAAAAGAGGTTTTGATTGGAAAGTTTGGCTTCCAATATTTTTGGGTATTGCAGCGATCGCTGTTAGTGGTTTATTTAATAACGAAATCAGAAGATTCCTCAAGCTCGATCCATCTCCTCCAGTCGAACAAAAGCAGGAAAAATCAATCAAATAAAGCTTTTATCATGATGCGAATTACGATCGAATTACCCAAAGATTTAGAGCAAAATCTCATTCAGCAAGCCGCTGAACTGAATCTTCCACTCGAAACCTTAATTCTTCAATCTCTTCGCCAAGCGACCACATCTACTTCTTGGTCGGATCTCGTTTTATCGTATGAAGGGACTCCTGATTTTCCCAGCCTCGAATCCTATCGGGCTGAATTGCTCCCAACTCAAGAACTAGAGCTATTCTGATGCGAAGTCGATCACCTTAGAGATAGTATTCCGATCCATGCAAGTTCTCCATTTCAACCAAACGGATGTAGCAGGAGGTGCAGCACTGGCAGGCTATCGACTGCATCAAGGACTATTAGATCAAAAGATTGATTCTCGATTCCTCGTTGCTCGTAAGGTCACTCAAAGCGATCGCGTTACTCAACTTTCTCCTCCGTCCCGGACAGAGAGACGGATTCAAAGCATTACTGATCCATTGGGATTGGCTCAGATTCATTTACTTTCGACGTTCAAGCTTAAAAAACATCCGAGCTATCAAAGTGCTGATTTGCTCAATTTTCATAACTTACATGATGGCTACTTTAACTATCTAGCGATCGCACATCTCACCCAGCGCAAGCCTGCGGTTCTGACTCTGCATGATATGTGGTCAATGACCGGGCATTGCTCATTTAGCTATGACTGCGATCGCTGGAAAATCGGCTGTGGCAACTGTCCCGATCTCACCATCTTTCCACCGATGCGGCGAGATAGTAGTCATTGGGAATGGAAGCTGAAAAAATGGGCTTACCAAAAAGCTCGATTAACGATCGTCGCTCCGAGTCGCTGGCTGGCAACCGTTGCCAGAGAAAGCCCACTATTTAGACGATTTGCCGTGCATCATATTCCTTACGGAATAGATGTCGATGTCTATAAACCGCTTAATCCAGAGTACTGTCGATCGCGATTGAACCTGCCAAAAGATAAGAGAGTTTTACTCTTTGTCGCGACTCACCTTCAGGAACGCCGCAAAGGAGGTGATTTAGTTTTAGCCGCATTGCAACAGTTACCAGACGCAATTAAATCTCAACTCGTACTTGTCACATTCGGCAGTGGCGACACCGAGCAGACTGGAATTCAAACTGTCTCACTTGGCTATATCCAAGATGACGCAGAAAAAGCGATCGTATATTCCGCCGCAGATCTGCTCGTATTTCCAACCCGCGCCGATAACTTACCGCTCGTTCTCCAAGAAAGTCTTGCCTGTGGTACGCCGATGATTTCTTGCCGTGTCGGAGGGGTGCCTGATTTAGTTCGCCCCAACGTCACAGGCTACTTGGCAAACTCAGAAGACGTTCAAGATCTCAAAACTGGAATTTTAGTCCTGCTCGAAAACGACCGATTGCGTCAACAGATGCGCGAGAATTGCCGAACGATCGCAGTGTCAGAATATCGGCTAGAACTTCAAGCACAGCGCTATATTGAGCTATATCAAACCCTAGTCAATTCTATCGATCGGTAGACTCTAAGCTACAGTGCTCTATCTTATGATAGATTTGCGATTCTCGTCTCCGCGATTCATGACCCAGCCTCGCCAGTCTTTGAGTGAATTTCAGCAATTTCCAAACTCATCAGCAGATTCTCGGTACTACAAGCAGTATCTAGAAACGGTCTGCAACAATGCAACCCTAGCGCTGTTTGTGATGGATGAACATCAGCAGTGCGTTTATATGAATCCTGCGGCTGAAAAGCTCACTGGATATGCGCTGCATGAGCTTCAGGGGCGGGCTTTACATGATGCGATTCACCATACTCGCCCGGATGGTAGCCCTTACCCATTATGTGAATGCCCGATCGATCAAGTCTTTCCGCAAAACAACCAAGAGCAAGGCGAAGAAGTCTTTGTTCATCGGGATGGACATTTTTATCCGGTTGCTTATACAGCCAGTCCCATTCGAGAAGCCGGTCAAACGATCGGAACCGTGATCGAAGTTCGAGACATTACCCAAGAGAAAATTAATGCAAAAATGCAGCAGGAAGTCGCTGAGCGAGAACGCCTCCTGCGCGAAGCAGCAGAAGCCGAAAAAACACGAGCTGAAACAGTTTTGCAAAGCATCACCGATGCATTCATTGTGCTCGATCGAGAATGGAACTATGTTTATGTCAATGCTGCGGCAACCCGATTGTTTCTCAAGTCTGAAGCGGAATTAGTGGGTCATTGCATTTGGGATGTCTTTCCCGAAGCGATTCACACTCCGATTTATACCGAATATTGTCGGAGTCTGGCTGAGCAAAAAACGATCGAGTTTGAATGCTTCTACTCCACCTGGAATCGTTGGTTTCTGAATCGGGTTTCCCCTTCAGCCACGGGCATATCTGTGTTTGTGTCGGATATTACCGAGCGCAAACAAACGCAACAAGCCCTACTTGAAAGCGAAGTCCGATTTCGCAGCTTGTTTGAGTGCAATATCATTCCGATCGGCATTTGGACAAAAGACGGGGGCTTAACCGATGGGAATGATGCACTGCTGGATCTCATTGGCTATACCCGCGCCGAACTTGAAGCCGGACTCCTGACTTGGAAATCGCTGACCCCACCTGAATGGGAAAAGCGAGATGCCGAAGCCGTTGAAGAAATTATGACGCGAGGTTATTGCACAGCATTTGAGAAAGAATACATTCACAAAAATGGGCATCGGGTTCCAATTTTGCTAGGGGGCGGCAAATTTGATCAAGCGTCTCAAAGTGGGTTTTTCTTTGCGATCGATCTGTCTCAACTCAAGCAAACCGAAGCCGAATTAAGAGAAGCAGACTCGCTTCTGTCTTCAGCGCTCGCTGCCGGATCGATTTATACCTGGCGCTGGCGAATGCAGGAAAATGTCATCTCAGTGGACGCTGCATTGGCGCAGTTATTGGGGGTTGATCCTGAAACTGCAATGCGGGGATTACCGCTCGAAATTTTCTTAAATGCCATACACCCAGACGATCACGAGTCGGTTGCAACCGCGATTCAGACTGCGATCGAGACCCGAGAAGACTATCTCACAGAATATCGAGTGCGCTCAGCCGATGGGTCAGAGCGTTGGGTCACAGCACGAGGACGGGTCGAATATGACGCAGACGGAACGCCCATTTCGTTTCCAGGCGCTCTCTCTGACATTACCGAACGCAAACAAATCGAAGCGACATTACAAGAGACGGAAGAGCGATTACGACTGGCGATCGAGTCGGCAGAACTCGGTACTTGGGATTTTAATCTCGTGACCGGACGGATCATTTGGAATGACGGCTGTAAGGCAATGTTCGCAACAACCGGCGAGGACGAAATTACCTTCGACACGGTGCAAGCTGGAATGCATCCCGATGATCGCGATCGCGTCAATCAATTTGTCCAAGCCGTACTTGATCGACAAAGCTCAGGCGATGAGGTGATCGAGTACCGAGTCATTGGGTTCTCGGATGGGATCGAGCGGTGGGTTGCTTGTCGCGGTAAAGTTTTTACGGATTCCGTCGGCAATCCGATCCGGTGGGTTGGCACATTGCTCAATGTCACCGAAGTCAAACGCCGTGAAGCGGAACGACAAGAACTGCTCGATCGAGAAAAGCTGCTGCGCGAACAAGCCGAACAAGCGAATCGGATCAAAGATGAATTTCTCGCGGTTCTCTCGCACGAGTTGAGAACGCCCCTCAATCCGATCCTCGGTTGGGTGAAAATGCTCAAAGGCGGGAAATGTCCCCCAGAACGAGTGCCCCAAGCGCTCGACACGATCGAGCGCAATGCAGTGTTGCAAGCTCAATTGATCGAAGATTTGCTGGATGTCTCTCGGATTTTGCAAGGAAAGGTTGTCCTCAACGGCGATTGGATCAATCTCGCCGAAACGGTGACAGCCGCAGTCGAAACGGTTCGCTTAGCCGCAGAATCGAAGGCGATCGAGCTTTTGCTCACGGTTGATCCACTGCTTGGCTCAGTTCGGGGGGATGCCAACCGATTGCAGCAGGTCTTTTGGAACTTGCTATCGAATGCTGTGAAATTTACGCCGGTTTCAGGACGTGTTGAAGTCACGCTCTCGCAGGTTGAGACGGAAGCTCAGATTCAGATTCGTGATTCGGGCAAAGGCATTCGGGCTGAAGTGTTACCGTATATTTTCGAGCGCTTCCGTCAAGCCGATTCTTCGACAACTCGGCAGTTTGGCGGGTTAGGGTTGGGACTTGCGATCGCACGTCATCTCGTCGAACTGCATGGGGGAACGATCTCTGCTGAAAGTCTAGGAGAAAATCAAGGTGCAACCTTCACCGTCAGATTGCCAATTGCCATGATTCAAACTCAACTTGATCAACCTGAGCGCGGATCTGAAGTATCCCAGGATCTTCTAGGGGTGAAAATTTTAGCGATCGATGACGAACCAGATAATCTGGATTTCTTAGTCTTTGTACTCGAAGCCGCAGGCGCAATTGTACAAGGGGTTCAATGTGCAAAATTGGCGCTAGAAAAGTTGTCTGAATTCTCGCCAGATTTAGTCATCAGCGATATTGCCATGCCGGATCTCGATGGGTATGAGTTGATCCAGCGAGTTCGGCAGCAGAGTGATGTGCCTGCGATCGCGTTAACGGCTTATGCAGGAGAAACAAATCAGCATCAAATCTTAGCCGCCGGATTTCAGCGACACTTAGCTAAACCCATTGAACCGAGTCAGGTGATTCATGAGATCATCACTCTGCTCAAATAGATTCGCGCTGATACGGCTTAAACTCCGAGCGGTTTAAGACTCGGAGTTTTTACTTGGTTGTCTATCTCAATGCGGTATTCGCAAAGCCTAGAGTTAGGAGAAAGCCCAAAATATGCCCGAAACTCATACAAGCGAGAAAACCAGCAACACTAATGTTATTGAATAAAGATTTAGAAAATGGCAGCGGCATCTTTGCACCCGTATGAGGGTGTTTGATAGTCCGCGAACCGATTAATAGAACGAGCAAACAAGCACCGACAATAAACGGCGTACCTTGCCAGTTCCACAGTTCACCAGAAGGAGGCAATTCAAACATAGTACAGTAACTCCATAGATGGGATGCACCTATGATGAGTGCGCTCTCCCAAGCGAACCTCTTTCTGAATGCGGGGTCTGAGTTCTGCACAAAGACGGATAATTTTAAGGCAATGATTCAATCGACTCGATATGCAAGCTTGGAATCTAGGGCGATCGACTTTTAATTGGGGACAGAAAACCTACATCATGGGGATTTTGAACGTCACGCCCGATAGTTTTAGTGATGGCGGACAGTTCAACACGTTGGAAAGCGCGATCGCTCAAGCCGATCACATGATTCAAAACGGTGCAGATATTCTCGATATCGGTGGACAGTCTACTCGCCCGAATGCCGAAGAAATTTCACTTCAAGCCGAACTCGATCGCGTCATTCCGATCATCGAGGCAATTCGGCAGAATTTTGAAATCCCGATTTCAGTCGATACAACTCGTGCTGTCGTTGCGAAACATGCGATCGCGGCAGGAGCCGACTTGATCAATGATATTTCTGGAGCCGTGTTCGATTCAGAAATGCTCTCAACTGTCGGCAAATTAGGCGTTCCGATCGTTTTGATGCATATGCGAGGAACTCCCAAAACCATGCAATCGCTGACCGAGTATCAAGATCTGATGCCAGAGATTTATGAATTCCTGAACACGCGAATTGAAAGCGCGATCGCCCATGGCATCACCCAGATCATCATTGATCCAGGCATTGGATTTGCCAAGCAGTTCGATCAAAACTTAGACATCATCCGCAATCTCAAAGCGTTGCAATCCTTGAATTGCCCGATTCTCTTCGGCGCATCGCGAAAAAGCTTCATTGGTCATATTCTTGACCAACCTGATCCTCAGAAACGAGTGTGGGGAACTGCCGCCGCTTGTGTCAGCGCGATCGCCAATGGAGCCGATATGGTTCGCGTTCACGATGTCGCCGAACTCAGAGATGCCTGCCGCGTTGCAGATGCCATCTGGCGCTAAAAAGCCGCTAAAAAAGGGAGGCAATTGCCTCCCTCCAAATTCCAAATCTCGTCTTCACACCATTAAGTATCAATATCCCCATCGATATTCCCGCGATTGCGCGCGTCAATTACGCCCGTATGTCCCATCAAATCTGTCACTGCTTCATTGAGTGCTCGCGGGTCAAGGAAGACAATCTTGGAATTCTCACTTTTACTAATTTCGCGATTTGCATCGACGTAATCCTTCGCAACTAGGTAGCGCAATACATCCGCATTCTGTCCTTCCAAGGCTGCTGAAAGTTGCTGAATCGACTTCACCGTTCCTTCCGTTCGAGTCAGTTCTGCCTGCTTCTCACTTCGCGCTGCCCGCTCTTTCTCAAGTGAATCTCGCAGCGCTTGAGAAATCATAAACTCTTGCACCTCCACGCGAATCACCTTTACGCCCCAGTTAGCCGTGGACTTATCGAGTTGACGTAACAAAGCCTGATTAATCTTGCTCGCCGATGAGAAAGATTCCTCTAAAGTCAATTGCCCCACTTCATTTCTCAACGTCGAAATCACAATCTGTTTCAGCGACTCTTCGAGATCTTCGACAGCGTAATAAGCCTTTCTCAAATCGAGAATCTGCCAAGACACGATCGCATCGACTTCGATCGGCACATTATCTTTCGTAAAAGCCCGTTGCGGTTCAATATCTAACAACTGCTCCCGAATCGTCTCGACTAACACCGTATCCAACAACGGGATCACGAAATTGAGTCCTGGATTGAGGATGCGCTTATATTGCCCGAGACGTTGCACGATCGCTTGATCGCCTTGTTCAACGATGCGGATAGAACCTATGATGTAACCCAAAACAATAAGACACAATGCACCAGTAATCTCAATCATATGTTGTGCTCCCGCCGAGCCAAATTATCGATGACTTTTTCAAAATAGAGGTTGCAAGTTTAGTCTAATCTCTCTACCTGAAAATGTTGCAGATTCGGGGCTGAAATTCAAGACCTTTGGCAGGTTTAACAGATATTATTGTGCCTGTTGGTCGTTGCGTTTGCTAGCCACGAACTGATTTACCAATCCCTTTGAGGATTCCCCGACCAATTAGCCCAATCCCACGTCCAATCACTTCGGTTAAAACATAGACAATTCCACTGCCTAAAAATGCAATTACACTCCTCAATCGGGGCGAAATTGCATCTCGCGTTTCTAGGGCGAGAGTGACCGCAAGTTGTAGACCAGAAAGCTCTGCTAATTCTTCAGTTCTAGGCGAATAAATCACGATTCGATTAATTCCATACTCTTCTAAGACAAACAGCCGATATCGACTTTCAAAAATGGCTTTTGGCTCAGAAAATAATCGTTCTGATCGCACTCGCCAGGATAAATCATTTCTAAATCGCTCGATTTCACGAGTGGATAAAAGTCGGCGATCGTAGAAGCCTTGTTTAATTGCTTCTAAGGTAGCAAACCGATTCAATAAAGGCTGAATCGTCGCATTTGCAAGCTGAATGATCAGATTTTCTAGAAGATCAAGGGCGCGATCGCGCGCTTCGATCGTGCCGATTTCATGTTGCATTTGATCGACAATCAGCGGCGTTTCAAACAATAAATGCTCAAAAATCTCCTGAACCAAGGGAATTTTATCCAGAATTTCAGTTTGAACCGTATTGCCTTCTTCAAGTAAAGTCGCAACAATTTCAAAGTCGCGATTCTTCACTCGAATTGTGGAATAACGCCCGAAGAATTGCATCACAACGGCTTGCCACAAATCGCGCAAAATATGCGATTGCTTTGCCGCAAATTGGTCGGGCAAAAGTTGCGAAAATCTCAATTCGTCCAGCAAATCTTCAAATTGCCGCAGGATGATAAAAAATAATTCCCGTTTCTTTTCTAATTTGAGAATGTCAATTTCTAGTGGTGTGTCGGTTAAATTTTCTAAATTTGATTGAAGTTTTGCTGCAATGCGATCGCACAATTCCCCCTGCCATGCCTTCGGGCGCGGCATTTCTAGAACAGGTTCGATCTCCTGTGCAGACACAGTGAGCGATGACTCGACCGGCACAATCGTGCGCGGGATCGGTGCAATCTCCTCAGCCGGAAGTGTTTTCTGAATTAACCACTGCGCCGCTTTTAACTCTCGTCTTCGTCCAGCTAAAAAAGCGCGATCGAGGTTAGACAGGGAGGTCGATTTGAGCTGAGCGTTAATCTCATTCAAGGCAGCTTCAATCTGCCCTAACCCTGACAATCGCCAATTTTGCCGAATCACTTTCAAAATACTGACTGACTGCGACCGTGAACTGACAAGTCGAATCTGATCTAAGACCTGCGATCGCCAATAATTTTGCCCCGTTGTGATCTGTCGAACGGCAGCAACAAATTCAGAAATTGAACTTCCCTTGGGACAATACCCTTCAATGCCTGCCTGAAACGCCGCGAGTAGCTCCCGTTCGGCTAACGGCTCAATCACTAAAACAGGCAAATCCGGATACTGGGCTTTCACCTGTTGAGCAAATTCGCCCCCAATTCCAATTAAAACGGCATCTAATTCGTCTCGTGCCAGTTCCGTCAGGTTGCGCCATGCCGTTGGAATGGTTTCTGCTTCTGCAACGACTCGAAATTCTGCAAACCGACTCAAACAGTTGAGCAACCCCGATCGAAACACCGGATCTTGCTCCACAAGCATTAGTCGCGCTATTCCACTTAAACTACTCATCCATTTGCCAGCGCATTTCTATCGATTAAACATCCTAAAAACTTCAAATACAAGATTTGCAATATAGAATTAGGCGAATGGTTGGGTGAAATATGTTGAATAGGTTCGCATCCCAACAAACTCCCACTCCCAAAGCGCAAGAACACCTAGGTCAGGAATGCCTAACCAGCAGTCAAAGTTCTTTAAAGACTCTGACTGCTCGCTTCATATAAAGCTCTTTTTAAGAGAGAACTCTAATCTACCGCAGTTTTAGGGCGGAGTCGGTTCTGAAGCAGGTGGGGTCGGGTCAGGTATCGGCGACTCAAACCCTGAACTCTGCTCTGGATCTTCATCACTGGGAACAGATTGAGACTCTTCCTCTCGTTGTCGCCAAATCGCTGCCCGTTCTGCTGCCCATTGCGCGATCGCACCTCGTGCCTCACCAAATAAGGGGCGACCCGATCCAATTCCTGAAGCCACATCGATCGCGCGTGTCAGATATCCCTGGCTTGCCAAGCGACTTGCTTGAGCCAGAATTGATCGATCTTCTGCAATCTGAATCTGATAAACCCACTCGCCAATCAACCCTTGTGCTTCCGCGTATAGTGCCCGTCCCGGTCGAATACTACCTGCAACCTCGATGGCGCGCCCAAGCTGTCCAGCACTCGCGATCGCTCTTGCATTGTTCAAGATCGGACGATCTTCGATGATTTGAATTTGATTGCTCCAA
The DNA here is from genome assembly GCF_017302695.1 of Leptolyngbya sp. UWPOB_LEPTO1. Taxonomy (NCBI): domain Bacteria; kingdom Bacillati; phylum Cyanobacteriota; class Cyanophyceae; order Leptolyngbyales; family Leptolyngbyaceae; genus Leptolyngbya; species Leptolyngbya sp. UWPOB_LEPTO1. The sequence goes on from NZ_JAFLCJ010000002.1 coordinate 478,796, forward strand.
TTGGCGATATCAGTCTGTGCCTCAATCCGCAAACTCCGCTTCGGCTTCACCAACGTTGCCATTGCCACGGCAGATTTCAAATTGCCAAGATTCCCCGATTTTGCCACTTGTTTTGCGCGGTCGAGCAAGGGACGATCCTGCATGGATTCCAACTCTTTTTGCCACTGTGCGACCAGGGTTTGAGCATGGAGCCGTCCGGGACGTTTCGGCGAAATGGTACTCGCTTGAGCGATCGCAAAATGCAGCATGGGAATCTGTTGTAAGTTTGCAACAGAACTCGCCAGATTCAACTGCGTCAGGTCTTGTACTTTTTGCTCCAACCTGGGAATCAAAGTTTTAGCGCGACTGGCAAACGGACTTTGAGCGTCAATCTGTTTGACCATCTGAGTTGCCATGATCAGCGGCACAATTCGCTCTAATCCAGGCGCTCTATAGTTATCAACCGTTTCGATCTCTCTGGCGCGGACTAATCGAATCAAATCCTGGTTTGCAGTCGTCAACTGAACGCTAGTCGGAATCGAATTGACCAGCGCGACAGCAGCGGGAATATTTTGCTGATCAAACTGCGCGATCGCTAATCCAATGATTGTGTTCCGCCAGCGCAGAACTTCCTGATTCGCCTGCAAAGTCCAAATAAACGTCTTGCGATCGATCCCATCTGTCATCGCGATCGCTTGTCCTAATTGAGCAGGCGGATTCGCTTTCGCAAAATTCCGCGCATCTTGCAGGAATTTCCAGGCTTTTTTCTCTTGATTCGATCGTTCTCGAACTTCGCCTAAGCGCTCTTGCCAACCGGGATCATTGACCAGTGCCAACTGCGCCATTTGTTGTGAGGCGCTCTCCCAAGCTTGTTTCTTCAGGGCTTCCAGGATCTTGGCGTAAATGGCTTCGCCGCGACGATATTCTGCTTGCCAACGATCAATCGCGGCTTGAGCATCTTTATAAACAGGACTGCTTTGAGGAATCTGACTGGCAAGATTCACAGCCCCTTTGATGTCTCGCTGAGCAACGCGATCGCGAGCCAAAATCAACACCGCATTCGACCAATCTTGCAGCAGCGGTCGAGATTGCCCATACAAAGGATGTTCTGTCGTCCAACCCTTGACCAAATTGATCGACGCAAGAATCTGATCCGCATTTCCAGTCTGAGCGGCTTGCTGAGCGCAAAATAGCTGCTCCGCTTCTAGAGATTGCGCTGTGACTTGCTGACAGTCCACCGCAGGCGGAGCGCTCGATAGCCAATGAAGCGCGATCGCACCAGTCCCACCAAACACGCCAAAAATCCCTAACCAGATCAGTTGCCATCTCCAAGCTTTCGCAAACTTGCCCAAGCGACGTGCAGTGACCTGAGTTGCGGAGGACGCAGTGCTAGCGGCGCGATGTCCTAACTTGGCAACCCGATGCTGAACCGGACGAGACGAATTCTCGGTTTCCGGCTCAGGCAACGCTTCGGCATCAAGATCATCTTCCAGCAAGACTGGAGAATGGTCACTGTAAGGCTGGTGCTGGTAATTCTCGATCGGGGCAGGTGGATGCTCAATGTCAGCTTTCGGCTTCTGGAATGCCCGAAGCCATTGGGTTGGGAGTTTTCTAGCCATTTATCGCTGCGAAACCGTATATCAAGCGGAAGTTCAGAGTCTCGGCTATTTTACAAGCGATTTTGCCGATGGAACCCTCGACATTAAATGCTTTTACGTGATCCGCAGGGGGATCACGGTTTCCGGGAATAATCACGCAAAACAGTACTCACAAAACATCAAGTTTTGTAAGCATTGATGCGGATACTTTGAGAAAGCCGAGTTTTGCTTCATTGAAACACGAATCTCTCGATCTGCACTCCGAAAGACGCAACAGGTTACGTATAAAAGATCGCTCTATTGCGATACAGCTTAATTCGCTCGATAACCATAGAAATCGATGTGATATTCCGTGATTCTCACACCCGTCTGCGCTTCGACTTGTTGAATAATTTCTTCTGGAAGCTGGATGTGAACGTCGAGAATTTGCTGAGTGTCAATACAGTTCACATGACTGTGAGCATCGCTAATATTTCCGTAGAGTCTGCCATCAGAGCGCTCAATACATTCGATGATGCCTTGCTCAGAGAGAGCTTCTAGGTTCTGATACACCGAGGTATGCCCAATGTCTTTGCCTTGCCGATTTAAACGATCGTAAATCTCGCGTGCTGACAAATGTTCTTGGTCGTGCCACAGCAATTCCAGAATGAAGCGGCGCTGGCGGCTCAGACGCATTCCCAAGACTTGACAGCGTTCGATCGCGTCATCTAGGCAACGAATCGGTTTGAGGTCTGACGAGGTTTCAGTGTTCATCGGTGAGCAATACGGATTTGAAGTGGGTTGTTTATCGATCGATTGAAAATTTTGAAACAGTGTAGAGTCAAATTATTTTGTAACTCTTAAAGTAAGAGTCTACCAATTGCGTGATGATCAATTATCTGTCCTATTTCTATCACATGCTAAAGCGAAATCGCTACAACTTTGCTTTTTATGATTCCTTTCATGAAGAGAGTTCGTTACACTGAAATATCTCAATTCTTGCGGATTTTTTGTGGCTTACTCTTCTAATCCTCCAAAACGAGCGAGACTCGTCTCTGCTAGCTGGGCGATCGTGCAACTACCGGGACTTGCTGCTGACGATGCAACTCGATTAATGGATCATGAAATTCGGACGACGCTAGAGTTACTCAAGCTCGGTCAAACTCAAGACAAAAGAAATCTGCTGGCAACCCATCTTCAAGTGCCAATTCGTCAATTAAATAAGTGGGTTGCGCTGGCTGATCTGGCTCGAATTCCCAGTGTAGGATGCGAATATTCAGGCTTACTGCTGCATGCCGGGATCGCCTCTCCCGCTCAATTGGCTCAAACCTCGATCGCAGCGCTACACCGCCAACTACTCCGTCTCCATGTTTCTACGATGCAGCGCCGTGATCTCTGCCCCAGCGCCGACTCTATTGGACTATGGATTCATCAAGCCAAACACCTTTGTGCAAATCGAGAGACTTAGCAGGAAGTGGGCACTCTTATTGAAGTGGAATCGCGGATATAACCTTAATCCGGATACCAAAACATCCCTTTGATTCCTTCTGGATCCTGCATGAAGCCCAAATTTCGGTAGAAATTGACAACATGGGGATCAGCGAACAAAGTGATATTACTGATATCCTCACTGCGAAGCTTCTTAATCATGAACTTCATCAGAGCCTTACCTAGCCCCTTGCCCTGGAAGTCCGGATGCACGACCACATCCCAAATCGTCGCGTTAAACGCATGGTCAGAAGTGGCGCGCGCAAATCCGACCAACCGTCGTTGGACTCCTCGCTGCTCCCACATCGAAGCCACCAAAAAACTATGCTGAATTGCCTTTTTTACTTTCCTCAGCGGACGGCGCGACCAGCCGACTGCATCGCACAATTCCTCAAGCTCATACAAATCGATCTCTCGCTCTGTTGAGAAGAAAATCCGAGGAGTGGCGCGATCGCTCGCTCCCTCACCGGAGCCGGGGACAACATAGCTCTCCGTCGAAGTCGGTTTCTCGATCGAAGCATCCGTACTACTAAATAAGCTTTTCCAAAAACCCATGCAAGCGTGGTGATAACAGTGAAGCAGTAATAGTTAGTATATCTCTCGGATTTAGGTTGCATTCTGCCGATTTTATGGAAATGTTGGCAATTCGTATCTTGGGGTTGCGCTTTCCAATATCGTCTCCATTCTAAATTCCACCCCAAATTTCTATCCGCGTGTCGTCTAAGGTCAGTCTCCACCACTATGGCTCTGGGTCTAAAATCGTCCACACTAGAACTGTTAAAGCGTTTCAACCGAGCGTTTCCGCAGTTTTATGAGCAATTTGTCAGCAGCGAAATCCAACTGCAAAATCTACGACTGGCTTATCAACTTTATAAGTCGAAGCAGGCGGTGATTGAACTGAAATCTGAGGGCACAAAAAGCGCGCTCCATTTTGCCTACCGAAATCAGTCGTTCTTGCTCAGCGATATTTTTGGGGTTTTAGCAGCATATGGATTGACGATTCACAGCCTCAGCCTGTACGGGCAGATTTATCCCCCGATGCTGGTGTTTATCAAACTGATCGTGTCTCGCAGTGGAAAAGCCCTCACCGACAAAACCTCTGAAAACGTCTGTCGGGCAATTCGAGAAGCGCTCGCGGGGCGGTTTGAAGTCGAAGAAATGCTGGCGGTTGAGTTCAATCTAGATGCAGGTCTAGAACAGGTAGAGACAGAGTTCTATGTCGATCCAGTTTTCCATTTGCCTGCTTTGCTGATCGAAGCCGACAACCAGCCGGGACTCTTCTACAAGGTGATGTATGCGATTTGGCAAGAAGATTTGCTGGTTGTCAATGCCAATTTGCTAGTCTGGCGGGGACGAACGCGGCTGATTTTATATCTGTTAGGACCAAACGAAAGCTTGATTCCAGAATATCTGGGTCAGAAGATTGCCGAAGGCGTGAAGCAGCGACTTTTAGGGCGACGCTTTTAATTTCTGGGAATCCGCCCCGCTATCATGGATGATAGCCATTTTTTAGCGTGCTCTATGTCATCAATCACCCTTCCAGCTTTACGGGTTTTGATTGTAGAAGATGACCCTATGATGCAATTGGGGTTGGAGCAGTCCTTAGAGGACTATCCAGAGTTAACAATCGTCGATCAAGCCAATGATGGCTATTTGGGAGTTGAAGCGGCGCTCAAACATCGCCCCGATCTGGTTGTTATGGACATTGGCTTGCCTCGATTGGATGGCATTGCTGCAACACAGCAGATCAAAGCTGCACTCCCGAATGTTCGGATCGTCATGCTGACTTCGCATACGTCTGAGAACGAAATTATTGCAGCGCTATCAAGTGGAGCGGATGCTTACTGTATTAAGGGCGCAGATGTGACGCGTTTAATTGCTGCGATCGCAGCAGCTTGTGAGGGCGCGACTTATCTTGATCCCCAAATTGCCCGTCGCGTGATCGAACATCTCAAACCCCCCGCAGCGGACAATACGATCGGGCAATTATCCCAACGTGAACATCAAGTCCTCAGATTAATGGTTGATGGCTTGAGCAATCCAGAAATTGCCGCAAAGCTTTATCTCAGTCCCAACACCGTGAAGACTCATGTACGAGGCATCATGAATAAACTCGCAGTAGACGATCGAGTTCAAGCTGCGGTTGTTGCTTTGAGAACAGGATTAGTCTGAAAATTTTAGCTTTAGAGAAAATAAAATTTCTTCGATTGTTTCGGGTATGAAGCTTAAACCGAATTGCGCAAATTGTTGAAGCTATTCTTTAAAGTTTGTTCCCGATCTGTGGCGCATTTGCCAAAAATTCATCATTTTTCTCGGTAGAAAGACCGCTGATGAGCAGGCGCGATTCTGGAATTTCTGAAATGTCGATCCGAAGTCCCAAAACGGCAGAAGGTAAGCTTAGCTCGACCATAAACATCCTGAATCGACCGTAAGGATCATGAAAAAGATTCACCAGAATTGCAATAATTCTTCAAATAGCATCAAATCCCTAACCCAACATCGATTACAGTACAAACTAATTTACTTCAAGACCCACAAATTAACGATCCAAGTTTAGAATCAAGATGTACAATTTGTAGTCAGTTAAGCCAGTTAAAGAAATTACTGCTTAAGAAGACGATTTGAGATGCGCAGCTTGATCTACGAATAGACAAGTTCAGAAAGGCACATTGCTTTCCTGCTTCTTAACCACTGATTTCTCATTTTGGCTCGTTCAAAGCAACGGTGCTGCGATGATAACCCCCAACTTCGCGAATCATTAACTTGATCCTGCGATGTGGGTACTCCGCGAATTGTAGAGTTTCCCAAACTCGCCTACATATCTCGGCAATTCGCGTTAATTTAATATTTCACGCAGGAGGATTAATCCTTTGGGAGGACGGCAAACCCTATCGCGTGATTGTTAATGTAGGGTTATGACCCTACTCATTGTGATTTCGATTGATTGAATTGATTTAATCGATCGCTTTCTCAAACAAGTCGTTTCTCACATGCCTGGAATCAGACAGATGAAATTTGAGGATATCTATCAATTTTTCAAAGATCCGCCCCCTTTCTATCTCAATAAAGAACTGGCGGTCTGTTATGTGTTAGCGGTTCTCTTACGCGGAGACTCCTACGGAACCGAGCTAATCCAATTGCTCGAAACCGAATATCCGCTGTACCGCTTATCGGATACGGTTCTCTATAGTGCCCTAAAGTTTCTTGAAGACGAAGAAATGGTCACCGGCTACTGGAAAAAAGTCGAAGGTCGGGGTCGTCCTCGCCGCATGTATCAGATTAAGTCTGAGGCAATGCAGCAGGCGCAAGATCTGGCTCGGCTTTGGCGAGAGTATGCCGTTAAACGCGAAAATGCACGAGAAAATTCGGGCGTGCCCGCAGTCAGTGGGGCTGAGAAATAACAGTGGAGATCTGAGAATGATCCCCATTGTTGTCTAAACTTGTGGTGTAACTGGGATTTTGTCTTCTTGCGCCATGAATCAGCCTATAATTGCCTCGACGTTTCTCCTCACGGTTCTATTAATGATTGGGCTGTTTTTCTTCATTCGCGCCTCAGTCAAAGATAGAACCCAGGAGGTGCGATTGCTCTCTGAGCAGCCTGAAGATTCTCTGATGGCGCAACTGCGCCAATATTTTGGACAGCGCTCTTACCGAGTAGCTGCGATCGATGCCGATTTAAATCAGGTGACGTTTGAAGGAGTTGTCCGTCCAAGCGTTTTCCTGGCGGTATTTTTGTCGCTGCTTGCTTCGGTGGGAGCGCTGTGTTTTGCGTTAGTCCTGACGATGGTGCTACCCGATGGGTCGAATTTCTGGTGGGGCTTGTTGCTCGTGTCGCCTCTAGCTGGTGTTTTTTATTGGAAAGGGGCAGAGCGAGTGGAGCAGGTTTCGCTGAAATTGGAAGGGGGCACAGATGCGCGCAGTGTGATTACTGTCAGAGCACATCGTGATGAATTGGCAGAATTGCAGCGATCGTTGGAACTGCAAGCGGAATAGAAAATTTTTAGACGGGAATTTCTAGACAAAAGCTCTCCTCGTTGCGTTGAGGAGAGCTTTGATGAAGTGAATGCTGGGTAACTGAGTTTAGCTTGCCCAACTAGGTCAGTAGCGACCGGCACTACCACCAAATCTGCATTCAGGGCAAGCAAAATTTGGAAAACTCGAACTTGATCCGGATCGAGATCTGAACGCTTAGCGGCTCCGTGAAGGAACAGCAACCGCATCGATTTCATCCTCAGATGTTCTCAGACTTGGGAATAAGAAGTGATTTTCTTCGACGTATTGTGCGCCAAACAAACCTTTCTCTGCCCAAAAATAGCGATCTGTAGTATGCTCGTTTCTCTTAACCAGTAACAGCGCAGGCGGCAGAATGCCTTCAGCGTGGATAAACTTGCGGGCAGCGGTAACGGGCTTATCTTCGCCACACTCAATGCTAAACTGAGGAACGCTTTCTAAGATCCGTCTTCCTTCCTGCCGACGACGACTTTTCCGCTTACGTCTCCTTGCCAAACCCCGTACCTCCTTAAGTTCCAAACTGCCTAAAAGTTGTAATGATCGTTACAAAATCCGTCGAAAATATATCAGCTTCAGCCCTGGATTTCAACTTCTCTTAACGCATCTACATAATTTCTTAAGGTTGTTTTCCGAGTTCTTTTGCTATGTAACGACTAAAATGAGCGCTTACGTCAGCAAAAGTTGCGGAAAGTCGGGCAAAAGTTAAGAAAAACTGGTGCGAAAGAGTTGGGGATCAGGACTATCTATTAAATTAATAAGAAAAATTACTCAACGTCAATCCTATTTCTTAGATTCATCCGGCAGAAAAGTCGATGCTAATGCCTACAAGTTCCGAATTCATTGAGTTGTGTCGATCACAAATTGCATTGCTGACTCAGGCGTTAGGCGCTTCACTAAGCGTAATCTATCTAACGGAAGAATTAGTTGAAAGTTCTCAAGCCCGTTTGATCCCAGTTGCAGCGTATCCGGATAATTCTGTGGCATTGGAGCGATCGAACCGTTTGGCGCTTCCTTCCTCGGACATTCCAGAACTGGATCTAGTGACAACAGGACTGGTTCAACCCCGGCAACTCGTCTTGCCGTTGATTCATGAAGAATTAGTCTTTGGGTTGTTAGTGACAGAGCGCGAAGATCGACCTTGGACAACTTGGGAGCGATCGCAAGTTGAACGAGTTGCGAGTACGTTAGCCCTCGCTTGTGTGATGGATCAACGGGCGCAGTGGTTGGATCAGGCTCAGCGACAACATCGCTCGATGCAAACGCAGCAGCATGACGTTTTAGATAATTTGCTACATCAGTTGAAAAGTCCCGTCACAGCATTGCGAACGTTTGGCAAATTGTTAGTGAAGCGGTTACAGCCGGAAGATCCGAATCGCAATATTGCAGGCAGTATCTTGCGGGAAAGTGATCGCGTGCAGGAACTCTTACAGCAATTTGACCAAGCGATCGATTTAAATCCCGTGGATGCTTTATCAGAAAATCCAATCCGCCCGATTCCCTTGCTTCCGGCTGGAGTGCTGACGGCATCAAGTTTAGAATTAACGCCTTGTTCGATTCATGAGATTTTGCTGCCCTTAGTGGAAACGGCTCGTGCGATCGCGCAAGATCGCAATCTTCTCCTGCGAACAGAAATACCACAATTTCTGCCCCTTGTTTCCGCCAATTCTGGGGCTTTAAGAGAGGTATTGAGTAATCTTATCGATAATGCATTGAAATATACGCCTAGCGGCGGAGAAGTGCATATTAGGGCATATTCTCATTACGATCGCATCTGTATTTGGGTCAGTGATACCGGATTGGGAATTCCACCGGAAGATTTAGAGCACTTGTTTGAGCGGCATTATCGGGGAGTGCAGGCAAAGGGAGATATTCCAGGCACGGGGTTGGGGTTAGCGATCGCGCGTCGATTGGTGGAACAGATGAATGGCTCGATTCAGGGGTTCAGCCCATTGAAAAAAGAGGGCTGGATTCCTCAAGGCATCCAGCCCCCTAAACAGGGGACAAGTTTTTTAGTGATACTTGAGACTCATCGCGAGCGTGAGTCTTGAGATCTAAGTTTTGGGCCTTCTGAAACTCAGAAAATTGAGACCGATGGCAGTCCTGAGCTGTGAAGTGGGGAGGAGGATCGTTCTTTGAGTGGCTCCCCACTCCCGATCTTTTTGAGTATTCACAGCTCAAGATCGCCCTAGATCTTGGTCAGCAGAGTCGCTACGCAATTATGAGCGAGGCAAGATCAATTCGCTGGTGAGACGGAGATTGAGATCTGCGTTGGGGCGAATTGAAATCAGGTCAATGCGATCGCCGCCAAAGATCAGGCCAGCTAATGCACCGACTCCTGTGCCGATAAGAACTTCACCTGCTCTGACGTTGCGATCGCCTGTAACAGCTGCGATACCCGCAGCAGCAGCGCTACCTAATGCAGCATCTTTGAGGATTGTGCCTGTGTTTGCGCCACGGCGGATCGATTCAGTTGTGGTGATCGGATCAGAAGTCGCTGCGATCGCAACCTTCTGACCATTGGTCAACGTCAGTTCAGACGCAGTAAACTGTGCTGCACCTTGAGACACGGTTAATTGACCAGAGACTTGGCTACCTGATGGGATCAAGACCGTACCATCAGCAGTGACAATGTTTTGAGCAACTGTAAGCGTGATCGGAGTGGGTTGCGGTTCATTTTGTGCCAGCAAGATCCGTTCAGCATTTGCATAGCGCAGAGGAATGGCAGTTCCGGCAGGAATGTTGATCGCTTGCGGTTGAGGTGCAACTTGACCGACGATGTAAGGAGATTGAATCGCAGCTAATTGTCCAGTACTAACAAGGGCTTGGTAGATAAACGCAGCAACATCTGCACGCGTTGCAGTTTGGTTCGGGTTGAGGAAACGAACATCCGGGTAGTTAACGACGATGCGGCGTTCAGTTGCAGCCGCGATACTGTTGCGCGCAAAACCAGGAATGCTGGAAGCATCAGAATAAGCTTGGTCAAGCAAGCTGTCAGCCGGTTGAGTGCTGGCATATCGCAAACCGTTCGCGAGGGATACTAGGACTTGAGCGCGAGGAATGTTGTCATTAGGTCGGAAAGTGCCACCGGGGAAGCCTGCTAAGAAGCCAGTTGCATACGCAGTTTGAATGGCTTGAAGACCCCAATAATTGCTAGGAACATCTGCGAAATTGATCGGAGTATTCACTCGCTGAGCATTGGGAAATGCTTTGAGAAGCAAGGCTGCAAATTGAGCGCGAGTGACCGGATCATTCGGTCGGAAAGTGCCATCAGGAAATCCAGCAATAATGTTACGAGAAGCGAGTTCTTGAATGAAAGGAGAAGCCCAGTTATCAGACGCGACATCAGAGAAGGCAGCTTGTGCTGAAGCAGGTGCGGTCATTACCATTGGAGCCGCTGCGCCTGCGATTGTGCCGAGTGCTAAAGTTAGAGCCAAACCAGATTTTACAGAGCTATACATAGGTAGCGGTTCCCCAAGCGAGAGAGTGTTTTTTCTTGTTAACTAAGTAGATGTTTGATTGAGTTGAAAAGTTCCTGCATCTTGCGGTAGAAATAATCAATTTGATCTCTATTTCTTTAGTAGGAGATGCGGTTTCTTCGCTCAGTTATCTACTCTTTATATTCACCTATGACCGCTCGATTCCTTAAGAAGTTTCTAAACTTAGGACACTTTCCAAAGTGGTTGAAGAAACTCGATGTTTTGCAGTTTCTTCGTTTCATTTTCCGATACGATCGAGCATGTTTTCAAAAGGAGAAATCGGTGTCTGAATTGCCTCGATATGAGTCGAAATCTGTCCGGGAAGCGGGGAAGCAGTTTTATGTGAATTCTCAAGGCTTGCGGATTCCCAGTGTGACGACGATTTTGAATGCAACGAAGTCCCGTGAGGATCGCGATCGATTATTCAGTTGGCAGCAACGGATTGGAGTAGAACAGGCGGCAGAAATTACCAAATCAGCGAGTCGGCGCGGTACGGGAACGCATCGCTATATACAAAAATTTCTGCAAGGTCAGGAGGTGGAGTGTCCTGAGTCGATTCGCCCGTATTGGGAAAGTGTGGAGCCGATTGTCCAAGCGGTAGAAGCAGTGCGGCTGGTCGAAGGTGTCGTGATTCATGATCAACTGGGTTACGCAGGTGTCGTCGATTGCGTTGCCAGCTATGAGGGTGTGCCTTGTATTTGTGAATGGAAGACCAGCGATCGACCCAAAAAAACAGTCGATCGCTTGTTTGACTACCCGCTGCAGATTGTGGCGTATTGTGGCGCAGTGAACCAGCTTTACCGCGACTATGACCTGAATATTCGCCATGCTTTGCTCGTCGTTGCGATTCCAGAGATGCCTGCGGAGGTGTTTTGGTTCGAGCCAAGTGAGATCGAAGAATACTGGCAGCAGTGGGAAGCGCGGGTTCATCAGTATTGGAGACGACAGGGCTATTTTCGTTGAAAATCTCCTCGATCACAGCGAACTAGGTAAGGGCAATCAGTTAAAGTCAAGATGAATTTTAACGATCGCATAGAGAATTCGTTTCTGAAATTGCCAACTCTGAGAGCAAGCGTTTCAGGAGCAGAGCCGATGAATCGGTTGGAAAAAGCCTGTCTGACTGGGTTAGTGAGTTTGCCATTGGGCGTTGGTACGATCGCATTCGGATTTCTTAATACTCCGGTTTCCATCTCATGTGATTCTCTCTCTGAAAACACAGAGATTTCGACTCGGCTGCATTGTGCTCAACAACGCGCTCAGCGCCAAACTCCTGAAAGTCTAGCTGCCGCGATCGAGCTTTTAGACAATGTTGCAACTGACGATCCGTATTACGACCAAAGTCAACGCTTGATCGAACGCTGGTCACTTGACTTGATCACTCAGGCAGAATCCGAATTTCAAGCCGGAAACTTGGATAAAGCAATTTCAATGCTGAGAGTGCTGCCGCAAGATCCAAAAATCAAAGCTTGGAAATCTGTTTGGGAAAAGGGCGAATCTCTGACGAGAACTGCCCAATCTCAGGTTGAAAAACGCGAATGGCAACAGGCTTTTCAAACTGCAAGGCAATTACGGCAATTAGACAATGAGTATTGGGCGAACCAGCAGTACGATTCGCTGAGCCAGCAGATTCAGCGCGATCGCGAACTGCGCGATGAAACATTTAAAAATCCAGTTGAACCTAAGAAGCCCCTCAAAGAAATAGAGCAGAATTTGCCAGAATTGCCGAAGATTGCGCGATCGCAACGTCCAATCTGGACACCGAAAGAGGATGCGCCCATCGTTCGCCACTCTGGAAATGAAGAGACTCAACCTGCATCTCCAATCGAGCCAGAAGTTCCTCCAGTTCAGCCTGCTCCTCAAGTCGAAATCGAACCCGAACCCCCGCTCGAAACTTTAGATCCGATCGAACCTGTCGAACCCGTGATTCCAGTGCGCGACGTGTCAACTGATCGGACTTAATTCTGCCTGAATTCGCTCCGGTGGAAAGGCTCCGAATTCGGTCACGATCGCCGTAATTAATTCGGCTGGCGTCACATCAAACGCTGGATTGTAATACTCGACTCCAGGTGGACAGAGCATTGTTTCGCCGACTTGATACACCTCAGACGCATCGCGTTCCTCGATCGGAATGTCTTTTCCGCTGGCAATATTGAAATCGATCGTTGAAACGGGAGCCGCTACAAAGAACGGAATATTGTGTGCTTTCGCAATCAGTGCGACGCTGTAAGTTCCGATTTTGTTCGCTGCATCTCCATTTGCGGCAATGCGATCGGCTCCCACAACTACTGCATCAATCATGCCTCGCTGCATACAGTGAGCCGCCATGCTATCGGTAATCACTGTGACTGGAATTCCTTCTTGAGCACATTCCCAAGCTGTGAGTCTTGCACCTTGCAAGCGGGGGCGAGTTTCATCGGCATAAAGTCGTTCCAAACGACCTGCGTTCCAAGTCGATCGCACAACGCCCAATGCTGTTCCATATCCCGCCGTTGCCAGAGCACCCGCATTGCAATGGGTTAGAAGTCTCAACTTTCCGGGGGGCAATGCTGCGAGTCCGTGATCGCCAATCGATCGACAAGTTTCTAAATCCGCCTGTTGAATTCGTTGTGCTGCATCGAGTAAAGCTTGCTTCAGATGATCGAGCGATCCGATCGTGTGCCGCGCTGTTTTCAGCATTTGCTCGATCGCCCAAAATAGATTCACTGCCGTTGGACGAGTCGATCGCAATTGTTCTGCAACTCGCTCTAATTTCGCTAAAAACTGGTCTCGATTTGTCGCTTCAATTTCTCTTGCACCCAGATACATGCCATAAGCGGCAGCAACGCCGATCGCTGGCGCACCCCGAACAATCATCGTTTTAATCGCATGTGCCATGTCATCGCAGCGGCTAATTTCAACCAAGGTGTACTCGCTCGGCAAACGATTCTGGTCGATCAGCAACACGCGATCGTGATTCCAAACAACGGGATAAACCTGATTCGGCAGCATAGATTCGCTTTACTCTGAAGTATTGATTATCTTACGGCGATTTGGGGTTGATGCTGATGCTATCAGTTCAGGAAGCAGAAAAGCTTATTTTTGATGCGGTTCAGGTGATTCAGGATGTGGAGGTCGTGAAATTAGAGGACGGTGGCGATAGCTTTGCTGTACGGATACGCGATCGCATTCTGGCAGCGTCGATCAGCAGTCAGCTCGACTTTCCCCACTGGGACAACTCCGCAATGGATGGCTATGCTGTGCGATTCGAGGATGTGAAAACGCCTGTAACGCTCGACATCATTGAAGAAATTCCGGCAGGCTCTCCCCCTCAAAAAACGATTCAATCGGGACAAGCTGCAAGAATTCTCACTGGATCGATGCTTCCTCAAGGGGCAGATACGATCGTTATGCAAGAAAATACAACTCGACAAGGCGATCGAGTTTCGATTTTGATGCCACCCCGCGATCGCGGGGCTTTCGTTCGCTATCAAGGAACATATTGCAAAGCGGGAGATCCATTACTGTCGCCTGGACTGGTTCTCAAAGCACCTGAAATCGCGATTCTTGCTGCGGCTCAATGTCTTGAGGTTCCGGTATTTCGCCGTCCCCGTGTGGCAATTCTTTCGACGGGGAGCGAATTAGTTTCGCCGAATCAACCGCTGCAACCTGGGCAAATTGTTGACTCGAATCAATACGGATTAGAAGCGCTGGTGGCTGAACTGGGCGCGCAAGTGATTTCGCTTGGGATTGTGCAAGACGATCCCAAAGTCTTAGAAGATGCGATCGCTCATGCAATCGAGTCGGCTGATGTCGTGATCTCTTCAGGCGGGGTTTCTGTGGGAGATTACGATTATGTCGATCGCATTTTAGAAAAATTGGGTGCAACAATTCAGGTCAGAGCGATCGCAATCAAGCCGGGTAAACCGCTGACTTTTGCAACATTTCCGAATGCGGCTCTCTACTTTGGACTTCCGGGTAATCCGGCTTCCGCATTCGTCACGTTTTGGCGATTTGCAAAACCTGCAATTCAAAAATTATCAGGATTAGCGCAGGGATGGGAGCCGAAATTTCTCACGGCAACGACAACTCATGATTTGAAATCCGATGGTAAGCGAGAACTGTATTTGTGGGGATCTGTATCGATCGAACAAGGTGGATTTCAATTCACACCTGCTGGAGGCAGCCGATTATCCGGGAATCTGATTCATTTAGCAGGAACGAATGCGCTAGGTGTGATGGCAATTGGGGAAACTGCGATCAATGCTGGCGAAGCGGTCAAATTTCTTTTGATTTGAACATCTGATTTGATTACCAAACAGCAAAGAAGCCGGAGTTTTACTAAAACCCCGACTTCTGACTCTGCAAAATATGGAATTATTGCGGTTTTCTTCTAGAACGTAGAAACTCAGGAATATCTAAACCACCACTTCCAGGCTTTTGGGGTTCAGCCGCAGGCTGTACAGGATTCGGGCTGACCGCAGGCGCACTAATCGATCGCGGTTTTGCGGGAGCCGCTGCCCCTTTACCCACAGCTTGAGGCTGTGCTTCTTGCGTAAATCCGGTGGCAATCACGGTAATTCTCACTTCGCCTTGTAAGCGATCGTCGATCACCGCTCCAAAAATAATGTTCGCATTCGGATCAACTGCTTCATAAATAATGTCGGCAGCTGCGCTTACTTCATGCAAGGTCAAGTCAGAACCGCCTGTAATGTTGAAGACGACTCCTCTTGCACCATCGATCGACGCTTCTAACAGCGGTGAAGAAATCGCCGCCACTGCTGCTTCTCTCGCTCTCGATTTGCCAGATCCGATCCCGATGCCCATCAAAGCTGATCCTGCATCTGCCATCACGGCGCGCACATCTGCAAAGTCAACGTTGACCAAGCCAGGGATCGTAATGATGTCGGAAATGCCTTGAACCCCTTGCCGCAAAATATCATCCGCAGTTCGGAATGCTTCTTGTACAGGCGTTTGCTCGGAAATTACTGTCAATAGCTTGTCGTTTGGAATGATAATCAGCGTATCGACTCGGCTTGCAAGCGCTGAAACCCCGTCTTCTGCTTGCCCGGTTCGGCGACGACCTTCAAACGTAAACGGACGAGTCACGACTCCAACGGTCAAAGCTCCTAATTCTTTTGCAACTTCAGCCACGATCGGCGCTGCCCCTGTACCTGTACCGCCGCCCATGCCTGCAGTGATAAAGACGAGATCCGCATTTTCTAAAGCTGCTGCAATCTCATCACGGGATTCTTCGGCTGCTTTTTGACCGATCGCAGGATTACCCCCTGCACCTAAGCCACGGGTCAACTTTTGACCCACTTGCAACCGTTTCAAGGCGGTCGATTGAGCAAGAGCTTGAGCATCGGTATTAATTGACCAGAATTCAACGCCTGAGACATTGCTGGCAATCATTCGATTGACCGCGTTACTGCCACCGCCACCAACGCCAATTACCTTAATCTTTGCAACACTTCCTGGCACGATATCCCCACTCCTTCCATCTTCAGGAACCGCCTTTAAACCGGCATTATTTTGGGCATGGTACAGACCCGAATTAAAAGGATTCGAGCTATCTGGACTCGAAAAATTATTCGGCTGACCTTCCACATTCGAGCTTACGTAGCCTTGCTCTTGCGGGTGATTCAGCGTCATTGGGTTGGAATTCGACTCATTATGATTAAGCGTCATTGGGATTACAAGCGGTGGAGATGAACAGAGAGAAGTCTAAAAAACGACTGAACTCGATTAGCACATTAGCTTAGCAGGACTCGCGGCAACTGGAATGGAAATTTTTCCACACTTTTTGCTCTATGGAGTACTTAATTTTACCGGAGTTTTCGTCGCATTCATTTGCACAGTGGGAGAATTCGGGTTTCTTAGGTCGATCGACAGAATTTGACCCGAACTGACGCGGTTGGGCAGTCGCCGCATCTGATCCAATACTTTTAACTGCGTCGGAAATTTAGAGCCATAGACACCAAACTGTACCGCACCCAGTTCTGTTTTGAGAATTAAATTTGTCGGATCTTCCCAGTTTGCTTCAAGCACTTTTACAGGACTCTGGCGCAGAGTGCGATAAAACTCTGCCCAGTCTGATCGATATTGCTCTGGATCACCCACGATTTTCAGAGGTGGAAGTTGCAGATTGGGATTTAAGGCTTTGTAATTGTCTTGCGAAATCCATATGCCTGTTTCGTCTAACAATCCGGGCTGAGCGGTTTTGGAAATCGTTTGGGCGATCGGAATACGCTCTTGCACTCGGACGGTCAAACTCGGTGGCATCAATTGTCGATCGACAGTCGCTTCAGCGATGGGAGCTTTTTCTTTTAAAGCATCTGAAATCGCTTGTGGCTGAACCTTTAAGAGCGATTGCGGGTAGGCGATCGGTAACAGATTACGAATTGTCTGCTCAGAGATAAATCGATTGCCTTTGATTGTAACCTGCTCTGGTTTGCGAATCACCCATTCTGGTAAAGTTGCAACCCAAACTGCGCCAATGGCAAGCGATGCGATCGCAATATTGCGCCAACTGGTTTGAAAAAATCGAGTCCGACGTTGACGACGCAAGGTTTTGCGACGCTGGGAAAGTTCGATGCGAGACACGGGGGCGATGCTTGTCATGGAGTGCGTGAGGCAACAAGAGCGGACTGAAACTGAATGAAGCCATTCTGACAGGACTGGGGATGGAACTCAAGGTTTAAATGGTCAAACCTGGTGTCCTTTCCGGTCTTGGGTTTCAGAGGTTTACTTTAATCGATTTCCTTGAAAGTGCAAGGTTTTTTAGTGAAGAGAGTGGGGAGTGGGGAGTAGGGAGTGGGGACTGGGTTAGCTTGGGGTTTCTTGTAGTAGGGTGGCGACTCTTTCTCCGAAATCTGGATCGACGTTGGCGAGGCTTAAAAGTTGCAAATACTCTTGACGGGTTAGTCCGGCTTTTTCAATGATGGCGATCGCGTCGGCTTCGATGTCTTGCTGGATTCTGACGGATTCTGAATCGGTTTCTGCGGCTTGTAGTTCTCCTTCTCGGCGCTCAATTAAGGCAACGACTTGCAGACACGCTTGCACGAACTGATTTAACTTCTCGGATGGGATCGTATCTGCATTGATCCCCGGACTGGCAACTGCATCGGATACGATCGAGATTTCCGCAGGATCTGGGTCTGCCCAAAGTGCGCTAGGGTTAGCTAGAACGCAGAAACATACGACTGCGATCGCTAACATCACTCTAATTATTCGGATCATTTTTGAGATGTCAGATTTGAAAGACGAACTAAAAGACGCGATCGATGAAGCTCAATGGGAATGGTTGATCCCGCACGCCGATCGCGATGCTGTCATTATTGTCTCGAAATCGCTCGATTTGGTAGAAGTCGGCTACGCGATCGCCAATGATCAAGCGAGTTCTGTCAATCAATGGATTCAAGATAGCTTGCTCTACAAGCCGTCGATCGAGCAAAAAATCGTTTGGGATAGCGATCAAACGAAACGATTCAAAGCCCTTATTCTTCAGCCTTATGTTCTGGTTCAGGAACTAGCTGCTTAATCTCTGTAGGAAGTTCAAACTTCGGCATCGAAAACCCTGCTCCGGTTTTTCCAGTTGCAACCCATAACACGGCTCGCCCCCCGTCTCGAACTGCTTTACTCATCGGTTCTTCTGTCTGAGTAGACGGGATCGAGATGGGCTGAATATTGATCCCACGGCTGCCTAACACGATTTCTCCAATCACCTGTGCTCGTCGCATATGGTAATCGGATGTAATCAGATAGACACTGCGAACATTTTGTTGGCGTAAACGATCGACGACCGACGTGAAGTTCGTGACCGTATCGACCGCTTGATAATCTAAATTTAAACGCTCTAAATCAACTCCCGCTTTGCGAAAAACGCGTTCCGCATAATCGCGAGGCGCACCAGATGAAATCCAAACTGGTAAATCGGGATGCGATTTCGCAAATTGGGCACTAAAAAGCTCTCGATCCTCTGAGCCACCTAGCACCAGAATTGCGTCGGGCTTCTCAAAGTGTAATCTCAGCGATCGCACTCCCATCCACAGAAAAAAAGGTGTAAGCAGGAGCAACAAAGGAAACGAGCGCTTTCGTCTTCGAGCGGACTGATGAAATTGATTCGGCGAAACGGCTCTCAAGCGCACGATGCCACCCCTACGGATTGAAAAAACTCAAGCTTAACCTATCAGAGAGTTTGGCTTTTCTCAAGCGATTACTGACCGCGCGGACGTTCTTGAGCAGCTTGTTCGGACTGAGCTTGAGCGATCGCGGCTTGAATCCGAGGCAACGCAAAGAATTTCTGCGTATCTGCTAATAACTTTTCACCCCAAAGATTATCCTTGAGAAATTTCATCTCGCCGTATCTTGCATCGGTTTTCAGCGCGGCTTCAGCTAAGGTCGTTGCTTCGGTTTGATTGCCTTTGCGGAAAAGCGCAACTGCGATCGCTAATTGCGGCTCGGTGGTCGTTTTGGGATCTAGCGCGACCGATTGCCGCCACAGCTTGATTGCCTCGTCGATTTTGCCTTCTTCGTACCGAATCAAACCAATATTGTTGATCGCTGGCCAAAACTGCTTCTCTTGTGCGATCGCTTTTTCGTAACTCGCGATCGCCTCTCGATTTTTCTTCAACATCAGATAGGCATTGCCCATATCGAAGTAAGCCCCTGGCACATTCGGCTTAAGTTTCAGCCCTGCCTGAATATGCTTGATCGACTCTTCGTATTGCTGCTTCTGAAAATATGCAGTTCCCAACGCAAACGGGATCGCGGCATTGCGGGGATCAAGCGCTGCCGCCTGATTCAAAGCGGGGATCGCTTGCTCTGCTTGGTTTGTCTCTAAATACAATCCACCCAAAACCGCCCAAGCTTCGGGTCGCTTCGGAGCCAATTGAACTGCTAATCTCGCTCGTGCTAGCGCCAGTTGATTCTGATTGAACTGCGCCAACTGCGACGCTTCCTGAACTAAGCCAAGACCTTGCTGTTCAAGTTTTTCAAAATCAACTTGAGGAGCATGGGGGATCAGAGCTTGAGCGAAAGCGGGTTGGGCTGTCCACAACCCTAAGATCAAGCAGGCTGAGAAGAGAGAGACACGTTTGGGCACAACAAAGCCTTTGAAAAACGACGAGAGATGAAACTTTCCGTTAGCTTAATCGATCTTACTGAGTTTGGGACGCTGGAATCGAGAAAGAAGTTCGTTTTCAAGGGGCTAGCGCTCAGGGAATATCGGCGCGATTATTAAATTTGAACTCTACATCTTGAACTTTTCCGAAAGTAAGGGTAAATTACACGCTACATCTAGCGTCACTAAATTCTCCATCGTTTGAGGAATCCTTTCATGGTTCAATCGATTACCCTTCCTAAAATGAATGATTCAATTTCTATGGTTCCTGAGATTGATCCGCTCAACGATGGCAAAAGCCGGATTGCGCTCTTGTCACATATGGGCAGCGATCTCGATGTGGTCAATGATGCGAGAGCGAGTTTTGACAAACTCTCAACCGAACTCGATGAAAAAGATATCAAACTGATTCGCTACTTGATTCAGCATCATCACACGTCTCCTTTCCGAGGCGTTGTGTTCAAATTCAAAGTCAAAGCCCCGCTGTTTGTTGCGCGCCAATGGTGGAAGCATGTGATCGCAAGTAGCCATAACGATGAGCAAGTCGGCTGGAATGAAAAGAGTTTTCGCTATGTCGCGATCGAGGATTCTGAAGATTTCTACATTCCGCAATCGTTTCGCCAACAGTCAAAGAGCAACCGCCAAGCGACCTTTGGCGAAATTCCTGAAGATAATAACGAAAAGGCGTTGGCAATCTATCAGGCACAATGCGAAGCCAGCTACAAAGCTTACAAAGACCTGCTTGAGCTAGGAGTCGGACGGGAACAGGCAAGAGGTGTATTGGTTCCAAGCGTTTATACGTCTTGGGTTTGGACAGCTTCTTTGCAAACCGTCTTGCACTTTATTGGATTACGCAAAGGCGAAGGTGCACAGCAAGAAATCCATGCTTATGCCAGTGCGATCGAGCAGTTAATCCAGCCGATCGTTCCGCAAACGATCGCAGCTTGGGAGGAATTAAATCGATCGTTTTAACGGGTTTTTGGGATTGAAAAAGAACTTCTAAGCTGGAATTCCTAGCTTGAAGTTCTTTTTTCTTTGAGAAATCGACGGAAATCGCTTCGATCGCGCAGTAAGATTTTATGGACTCTTTTTAAAATCACTCAGATCAAAGAGGGACGTGCAGGAAGGCGGAACATGAACATCATCGAATTATTTCAGAAAGGCGGCGTGACGATGCTCCCGCTGTTTGTTCTTTCAATCTTGTCCCTAGGAGCCATTATTGAGCGATCGTGGTTTTGGTTTAACGTCCTCAATAAAGAGAAAGAAGTTGCGGGAAGAATTCTCGAAACCTCCCGGCGAGATTGGGAATCTGCAGTTGAAATTGCACGTCAATCTTATGATCAACCGATCGGACGGTTCTTATATGCCCCGATGCGGCTGAAAAATCCAGATCCTGAACTCTTCCGTCTCGCCCTAGAATCCTCTGCGGATGAAGAAATCGCCTCTATGCGTCGTGGCGACAAAATTTTAGAAGCCGTGATCGCGCTTTCTCCGTTGCTGGGTCTACTTGGGACAGTTATCGGTCTAATTTTGTCACTGCGATCGATCCGGATTGGGGATATTGGAACCGCTTCAACGGCTGGCGTAACAACTGGGATTGGTGAAGCGCTCATCAGTACTGCAACCGGGCTAGTTGTCGCAATTTTTAGCCTTGCGTTCTATCGCATTTTTCAGGGTCTTATTTTCAACCAAGCAAAGATTTTCCGCCGGACAGGCAACGATTTAGAATTGCTGTACCGTCAGAAATGGCAGATTACTCACGATCAAGCTTTGCCTCCCAACGATTTATAGACCCTTCTTGTCAGCGTTATGAAAATCAATCTTGACTCTCCCGCCGATGAAGCTCAGATCCAGATCATTCCGCTGATCGACGTGATCTTTTGTATTTTGACGTTCTTTATCCTTGCTGCATTGCAATTAACTCGTCAGCAAGGCATCGGATTAGAACTTCCGAAAGCTGAGACGAGCAGTGTTTTGATGAGTGAAATGTTGATCATTGGCATCGATTCTAATGGTCAAACCTATCTGTCGAATCAAGGGCAGAGACAACTCATCGATCGCACTCAACTCTTTCAACTCGTGCAGTCTTATCACCAACAACAGCCCGAAGGTCTACTGGTTCTCGAAGCCTCTCAAACGGCTTTTTATAACGATGTGATTCAAGTCTTAGATGTGATGCGCTCAGTCGCGGCCGATCGTGTTGCCCTCTCCACTGCACCTAACAATCAGCCTGGACAACAGCCGCAACCGGGTTCTTCTCCTTTCCCGGGTTCTTCTCCCCAACTGACCCCTGCTCCCCAACTGATTCCAAATCCAACAGATTCTCTTCCTACCTCTCCCGGTACAAATCCGACGCTGACTCCTGGAGCACCTGTACAACCTGCACCCGGAAATACGATTCCTCAGCCGACCGTTCCCGGAAGTTCCTTATCCCCAAATAGTACTGCTCCTCAAACTGCTCCAGGGACTGTCGCGCCTCAAACGCCCTAATCAATCCTGAGTGAGAATCTTGGCTTGTGCTTCAGCACTGCGCTAAAATCAGCTTCTCGTCATTCTGGCTTAGATATGTCTGATACGCTCAACGCCGAACAGCATCGCCTCAAGATGCAGCGCCGCAAGGAAGTTCAAGACCAGCGCATAGCAGATCGCACGCGTGAAAAAGGACTGATTATCGTCAACACAGGCAACGGCAAAGGTAAAACAACAGCGGCTTTGGGCATGGTTTTACGATCGCTGGGGCATGGCTATAAAGTCGCGATCATACAATTCATCAAAGGAGCCTGGGAACCTGCTGAAAAAGCAGCCTTTGCACCTTGGGGCGATCAAATCGAATTTCACGCAATGGGAGAAGGGTTTACTTGGGAAACTCAAGATCGCGATCGTGATATTCTCCACGCGACAGCCGCTTGGGAAAAAGCACGTTCATTTATCCAAAACCCTGAGTTTCGCTTAGTTCT
Organism: Leptolyngbya sp. UWPOB_LEPTO1; assembly: GCF_017302695.1. Classification (NCBI taxonomy): domain Bacteria; kingdom Bacillati; phylum Cyanobacteriota; class Cyanophyceae; order Leptolyngbyales; family Leptolyngbyaceae; genus Leptolyngbya; species Leptolyngbya sp. UWPOB_LEPTO1. The sequence continues at coordinate 501,384 of NZ_JAFLCJ010000002.1, forward strand.
ACTTGATGAAGTGAATATCGCTCTCAAGCTTGGCTATCTAGAAGTTGAAACAGTCCTCGCAGGATTAGATCAAAAGCCAGAAGATTCCCATGTCATTTTGACCGGACGAGGTGCTCCAAATGCGTTGCTCGATCGAGCGGATCTCGTCACTGAAATGGCTCTCGTAAAACATCCCTTCCGAGAACAAGGGATTAAAGCACAGCCCGGCATCGAATTCTAAATTGCAATTTACTGCACTTAGACTCGCACCGCAGATTGGTTGAAAGACTGCGATGCGATTTTTTATGAAAATCCGTCAGTATTTATTCTGTAGCTATTCCGGTTCTATATGTATAAATTCTTCTAAGCAATTGTTTTGCTCTGTTGAGTTCGGCTGAGTTGATCGCGTCCATATCAAAAGCTTCTGCCTTTCCCAAACCAGGGAACACTATAGCAGAAGTCAGTAACAATTCAGCCTAAAACCAACCCACTATGTCTTCTCCACAACTGATTCAAAATCCTCTGATTCCTTCGGCACTGGACGGTTCTCTCAGCCCTGGCAACAGAACAGATACCTTTCAGATTGATCTACGTTCTTTTAGCAGCAGTTCGGCTCGCCTCTCCCTAACCAACCTGTCTGATGATGTCAATCTCAAAGTGCTCCGAAACAGCACGGTTCTTGCATCTTCTGAAAACACTGGCAAGCTGTCCGAGTCGATTCTGCTGGGTTCCCAGCAAAATCTCCTTGCGCCTGATCTTTATACGATCGAAGTCACCTTGGCTGAAGGAACGAGCAACGCGACCTACACCCTGAATGTTCTTGCCAAAGCTGAAGCAGACCTCAGTAACATCTGGTGGCGCAATTCTGCTGCTGCCCAAGCCGCAATTTGGCGTATGAACGGCATCAATATTGCTGGCACAGAGCTTTACAGTCAGCTTCCAGCAGAATGGGAAATCCAAGGCGTTGAAGACTTGGATGGGGATGGAGAAGATGATTTGCTTTGGCGCAACATGAAATCTGGTGATGTTGCGTACTGGTTGTTTAAGGATGGGCAACGCGTTTCGACGGGAATCTCTTTTGGTGCGCCGATTCCCCTAGATTGGAAAATTGTTGCTGTAAAAGATCTAGATGGTGACCTCAATGCGGATTTGGTTTGGCATAATCCTCAAGCTGGACTGATTGGGCTATGGACGCTCAAAGCTGGGGCATTAATCAGCTCGAGTACGATTAATGTGGGTGCAAGTTGGCAGCCTCTTGCACCTGCTTATCTGGATGCGGACACCAAAGCTGACTTTGTTCTGCGCAATTCAGTGGGAGGGCAGATTGCGTTCTGGAAGCTGAATGGAACTGTGATTGAAGAAGGCACGATCGTCAACACAGGCCCGACTTGGATTCCTCAGTTCTATGGGGATTTCAACGGAGATCTGCAGGACGATATTCTACTGCGCGACACGAACAGTGGCGCGATCGCGTTCTGGCAAATGGATGGTGTCACCATCAAAAATTCTTGGCTGACCGGTGCGATCAGCCAGGAATGGCAAATTGAATCGATTGGCAATTTTGATGGAACTGCCAACGGAGGCAATGCAGATCTGCTCTGGCGCAATCGTCGAACCGGCGAAATGGGCATCTGGTTGTTTAACTCACAAGGGACTGGGTTTACCAAGCAAGCAGGAATTACCTTAAATAGTGCTGCCTACAACAAAGGTGCAGACTGGACGATCGCAGGCGTGGGCGATTTTAACAACGATGGCAAAGCAGACATTCTTTATCGCAATGAGCAGCAAGGACTTGTCGAAGTGCTGCTGATGGATGGAACCACTATCACTGACATCCAATCCTATAGTGGAATTGGTGTGGGTTGGAAAGTGCGGGGAATTATGGAGCGCAATGTCTCCTCGGAACCATTCGACATTAGCGATCGCACTTCAGTCGGTGGATTTGCCAGTGCGCTTGCTTTTGATATGGGAACGCTTGAAGGGCGCGGCACGTACAAAAATGATGTGAGATCGGGCTTTGATGACTACTTCAAATTCACAACCCCTGTGAAATCGAATATTCGATTGGAGTTGTTCGACAGTCCGTCCGTACAGTTTGCACTCTTCCCGATTCTGTCAGACGGCTCCTTAGGATCTGCACTGACCTATAGCAAAGACATGGCGCTTGAGCTTGGTTCCTATGCGGTTCGCGTGTTCACGACCACAGGTACACCAACCAATTACGAATTGAGAGTGTTTGGGCAACCCGAGTCTACTGATATCGCGACCGCAGGCTTGACGACAACGGTGACCACAGTCAATCTCAATCCGTCTGGACAAAACCAAACGCCGAACGTGATTACCGCAACGTTCAAGGTGAAGAACAATAGCTCAACGGCAATCAGCGACATTGAAGTGGGCTTTGTCATCTCGCGTGATGGTGTGATTGATCTGGATACGGGCACAACGGATACTCGTCTGGAATTTTTGGGTTCAACGGCTCCAGATAAGACAATTCTCAAGATCGCAACTCCGTTAGACCCAGGCGAAGAACGAGAATTTCAGGATATTCAACTGCTGCTGCCGAATACTGACGCTTCTTTCTGGTTTGTGGACGGTGAATATACGATCGGTTTAGTTGTCGATCCAAACAATCGTCTGACCGAGGATGATGAAACCAATAACTTCAATGGTGCTTTGGGAACCGATCGAGTGACACTTGAGATTCTTGACACAGACACAATTGCTATCGTCGGTTCACAAATGACTCTGATCTCAAATCCATCGACCTTCGCACCCGATGGAATTGTGACAGTAGAATTCACACTCCAAAATCAGGGCAACCGATCATCCCCCAACGGTGTCGGTATCCCAATCCAGTTTCTCTTGTCAACTGATACTGTAATTACTCAACAGGGTGCAGAGGGTGGCGATCGCACTGCAATGGTGGTAGAGGATTCAGATCTGTTCTCCTCCTACATAGTGAGCCGTCCTCTCGATCCGAATAATCCGGTTCCGGTGCCTGCTTTGGGTGGCAAGAATGGTGCGGGTGGAGTCTCGAATACTTTCACCTTTATGGTTGACCTGAAACTGCCGTCCGCAGACTGGAGTGGATGGACTGATGGATCGACGACCTTCTACCTTGCGTCTTGGATTGATCCGCTGAACAACAGCGTTCCATTAGACGATCCTCTCGACAACAAACTCAATCCTGAAACGGCGGAAGACACCCTAGGTAAGAACTACCTCAAGTTCACGCTCTCCTAGTCTGCGCAAGAACTGAGTTAAGACAGGAATGCTGCAAAGGCATTCCTGTTTTTTTATTCTTCTTGGGCGATCGCTGGGGTCGTACACTGCATCGAAATATCGTTTGTTTTGGGGAACGACTCTAAGAGTTGAGCAAATAACTTAGTGTCAAAGCTGCGCGGGTCGAGACGTTGGCGCGATCGATCCACCAATCGATGCGTCGTAATCCGGTTATTCGGAACCCCTGTTTTTGCAACTAGCCATGCCAATGATTGATACTGAGCACGCGTATATCCGCTATGGCGTGATCCATTTCCCCGACCATCAGGTGGTGTGACTAACGAAATGTGATAGGCGAAGTTATTGACTGAAGGGGGAAATACCGGATTTGTTTTAACCGCTTCATCGCCTTTTGTACCGTTGAAAATCGAGTTGCCAGCCCCAAAAGCGCGTCGCTCAGGCGGAACTAAATAGACAACATTGCCATTTTCCCGAATCAGGGCGTGATAGCTGACTTGGTCATCATCTCTCGGATGCGGGGTTTGAAAATAATTAATCGCAGAACTGCCTGAACCCACTGTTTCGTGCAGAACCACGATCGGTTCATTGTCTACAGGGCGACCGAATAAATCTTGGGTGAATCGTCGTCCAAAGTTAGAAGGATGGGCGAGTGCAACTTCTTCTCTGGGACGATAAGTAGAATCAGCGTCTGGAGACTCTTGTCGGAAACGAGTCAAAGGGACTGTGCCTCGAATTGCAGGCAGATTTCTCAGTTTATTTTTGTTCGGGTTTGGTTTAACTGCGCAAGCACTGGATAAGAGGTCAGTTGTATCGGCAATGGGTTGACGCTGTGCGATCAGTTGCAATGGCGAATTCCGGATTTGAATGCCGTCTAGCCAGGATGCTTGACCGGCTTGCATCGCAATTAAGAAACCGGATAGTCCAATAATCGCGATCGCAAATGCTTGAAAGAACCTCTTCATGCCTAAAAAATTACTGTATGTAAGAAATACTGCGTGCTGTTGAACAAGATAGAGTTTTTCTGAATTTAGTTCCAGAGAAAAGTCTATTGTGGTAAGCGCAATTTAATATACCTTGCCGTCTTGCACTTGCGGAGAAAAATTAGCGACCTTCGAGTTGGGCGACTTTTGCTTCGAGTGCTTCGATGCGATCGCGCGATTCAATCACCAAGGTGGCAAGCCGATCAAACTGAGCATCTGTAAACTTCGTTGGGCGTTGCGGGGGCAGGGCGTTTCTCGGAGCAGGCACTGAAACTCCTGGACTCGCACGAAGAGCAGAGAGTTGGCTTAATTGCGAGCGAATGCCCGCTAATTCTGATTCAACTCGGGCAAGTCGTGATTCGACGAGTCCAACTTGTGCCTGAGCGGGGAAAAAAGTTTGAAGGGCAAGCAGCATTAGCGCAATGCTGCTAAGGATTACGAGCAGCCTTTTCATTCTGAATCAATGCTCAATCTTTAACTTGATTAAACGTGGATCAGCAAGAGCCTGTCATCACGCTTGTGGTAGAACGCGATTGCAGCAAGGCTTGAAATCTCAAATCTTTCTGCAGTCTCGCAAAGACGCGATCGTTGGCGGCAATTTCTCGATAGCCTGGAGCGAGCGCAATCGCCCGTCTTAAGTGCTCTAGTGCCCATTCTGAATTGTTTTGCATCGCATAGCAGCACGCTTCGTGATAAAAAGCTTCTGCATCATCGGGTTCAATGCCGAGCGCTTTGTCATAGCTGGCGATGGCTTCTTCGTATCGTCCAGCACTTTGTAGGGCTGAGCCAAGTGAGATCCAGCCTTGAGAATCGTAAGGCTCGATCATGAGGGCGCGAATGTAACTGCCGATCGCTTCATCATGCCGGTGAATGCTATCGAGAATCGTGCCGCGATATTGCCACACTTTGGGATGATTCAGGTGCAGCATCAGAGCATGGTCGAGACTTTGAATGGCTTCTTCGGGTTGCTTGAGTTCCCAGAAAATCAAAGCGCGGAGCACCCAGAGTTTGAAGTTTTGCGGATCGATCGATAACGCCTGCTCGATAAAGCTGAGTGCGGTTGTCAATTGTCCCAATTTGCGCAGCACGATCGCTTGATTGAATAAAGCTGACATTTCACCCGGCTGAATCTGAAGGGCTGCGTCAAAGCTCGATCGAGCTTGCTTGAATTCGCCCATTGAGCCAAGAATCATGCCCCGCATACACCAAGGCTGGAAACGGTCTGGAGTCAACGCGATCGCTGTATTGATGCTGGTGAGCGCTTGAGGGTAAAGATCGAGTTTCCACAATCCATAGGCGCGGAAATTCCATAACTGCACATCGTTCGGCTCGAATTTGATGGCTTGATCGACGCGGTTGATCGCATCTTCGTAATTGCCCAATTTGCCGAGAATCTGCGCCTGGTAGCCCCATGCCTTGTAGTAATCGGGCTGGAGATTGACCGTTTTCTCTAAGCTGCGGAGTGCTTCTGCATACCGACCTAAATACGCTAAGGCTTTGCCTTTTTGATACCAGGACTTGAGGTGGGTCGGATCAAGCTCAATCGCTCGATCATAATAAGCAATCGCTCGATCGTAGTGCTTCAGTTTTGCCAGTGCTCGTCCGCAGTTGTACCAGACTTTCGGATCAGCTGGATTGAGTTGCAGGGCAGTCTCGTAATTCGTAATGGCAGCTTCGTAGCGCTTCAATTTGCCCAGAATATAGCCGCGATAGTGTAGAGTATCAGGATCGTTTGAATTCGCCTGATCCAGGCAGGCGATCGCGGCTTCGTGCCAGCCGTTTTGGCTCAGCGCGATCGCACGTCCCAACCAACCTTGAGACGGATTGAATGTTGTATCACAGCTAATACTTGTCATAGCACCTCCAGATTTCACTGCATTCCCGGTTCAGTGAGTTCGTTGTCGTTTGATTACGTTGAAGGTGATGCAACCCAATTGTGGGGAGATTCAACCGAACCCTGCAAGATTCAGACAAACCTAAGCGTGATCGCTGATTTGTTGCTCGAATTCTCGACGAGGTGACACGTAATGTATCACCTACTTCCGTAATTTCGCTTAGATATCCGGGTAGCGTCAATTAAGTTCACAGAGTTTTCATGCAGGCGAGGGGAACACGAATTCCTGACTAACGATTGATTTGGATCATTGAAGGGTTTCATCATGTCTCCCAATGACTCTTGATTGCTAGTCTTAATATTGTGTTACATAATGGGTAAAGGAAGAAATAAAAAGTGCTTATGTTTGGCGGATTTACTGGCTTTAAGCCCCCTTCCAATCAAACCGATTTTGGAGAGCAGATGCTCAATTCAGTGCTGAGTCAGTCCATTCGTCATCTATTTACAGAGAGCGAGAATGTGGATGTCTCGCTCAAATGTTTTCCATCGAGTAAGTTGCTGCAAGGGAGCATTGACAGCTTCAAAATGAGCGGTCGCGGGCTTTTGATCCGTCGCGAATTTTGGGTCGAGGAGATGTGGTTTGAAACAGATGCAGTTTCGATCGATTTTGGCTCGGTATTGTCTGGGAAAATTCGGTTGAAGCAGGCAGCGCAGGCTGTGGCGAAGGTAATATTGACTGAAGCTGGAATCAACAAAGCATTTCAATCCGAATTGGTGAAACCCCGGATGGAAAATATTACAGAGTCTTCTCTGATGGATTTATCGGGTGGGGAACCTGTTGCTTTTTCTGATGTTGAGCTGAAATTATTGCCGGAGAATCAGATTCGGATTTTAGCAAAGGCGAGTTTGCCGAATGGTATTGTGCCAATTTCTTTGACAGCGACGATTGGAATCGAACGTCGTCGTCGCATTTTGTTTCAAAATCCGCAATTTTCGGCAGAGGGAATTCCTGAAGCCCAGCGTGGAGTTTCAGAGTTATTGACGAATGCGTTTGCTCAGATTTTGAACAATATGGTGGATCTCGATCGATTTAATTTGGATGGGGTAACGATGCGGTTGAATCGACTCGATACAGAGGGCGATAAGCTGATTTTTAGTGGATATGCGGAAGTGACGCATTTTCCACGGCAGGGGTAAGTTTTTCGAGTAGGCGATTGATTCATTTCGCCTCAAGCCTGACGGGTTAAATTTGTATGTAAACGCGAACTGCAAAAAGGCGGATGATCCTCGGATCATCCGCCTTTAATCGGTGTATCTATTTTTCCTAACTGCTGACGTTCGCGGTGGGGATAGATTGGCGGTATTCTTCAACAATCTTGCGGAATTGGTCGCCTTCGATCGTTTCTTGCTCTAACAAGACATCGACTAAGCGATCGACTAAAGGACGATTTTCACTCACTAAGCGCCGCGCTTCCGCATAGCAGAACTTCGCGATTTCACGGACTTTGGTATCAATTTGGCTTGCCAATTCTTCGGAGTATTCTGATCGAGGCATCAAATTCCGTCCTAAGAACACCTCATCGCCCATGCTTTCAAAGGCAACTGAACCGAGATCAGACATTCCGAAAATTGTCACCATTTGGCGGGCAATTTGTGTCACTTTGCCGATATCGCTTGCGGCTCCCGTATCGATCGCATCTTCGCCATATACTTCTGCTTCAACGGCGCGACCGCCTAAGATTACCTTAATGCGATCAAGCATCCAGGCACGCGTATAAAGCCCACTATCGATCGTTTCTTCGTTTGGAATAGTTTGAGAGAACCCTTCAATTCCGCCTGCGCGTGGAATGATCGTGACTTTGTTCAAGGGGTCAGCATTCTCTAAAATCGTGGTCAGCAGGGCATGACCGATTTCGTGATATGCCGTCATGCGCTTGCGGTTCGAGTCGAGTAAGGGATTTTTGGACAGTCCAATCGACACTCGGTCGATCGCGTCGTCAATCTCTAGCATCGTCACCGCGTCTTTGCGCCGACGTGCCGTGAGAATCGCAGCCTCATTCAACAGGTTCGCCAATTCTGCGCCGGAGAATCCAGGCGTTTGCCGAGCAATTTTTTCGAGATCCACTTCGTCGGCTAATTTCTTATTGCGGGCGTGAACTTCAAGAATTTTCAGGCGACCTTTACGATCAGGTAAATCGACGCTAATTTGTCGATCGAATCGTCCCGGACGAAGTAATGCAGAATCCAAAACATCTGGACGGTTTGTTGCCGCAATAATAATGATACCTGCGTTGCCTTCAAACCCGTCCATTTCAGTCAGCAACTGATTCAAGGTTTGCTCGCGCTCATCATTGCCGCCGCCAATTCCAGCTCCGCGTTGTCGTCCAACTGCATCAATTTCATCGATAAAGACGATGCAAGGAGCATTCTCTTTTGCTTTTTTGAACAGGTCACGAACCCGGGAAGCGCCGACACCGACAAACATTTCGACGAATTCTGAACCCGAGATCGAGAAGAATGGCACTCCGGCTTCTCCTGCGATTGCTTTTGCCAGTAAGGTTTTGCCAGTTCCAGGTGATCCCACTAGGAGAACGCCTTTGGGAATTCGTGCGCCTACTGCGGTAAAGCGTTCTGGCTTCTTCAGAAATGTCACGACTTCTTGAAGTTCTTCTTTGGCTTCTTCAATGCCCGCCACATCATCGAACATCACACCAGTTTTGGCTTCCATCTGGAACCTGGCACGAGACTTACCAAAATTCATGGCTTGTCCGGGACCGCCGGGTGAGTTGCTCGATCGTCGTAAAATTAGCAGCAACCCAGCAATGAGCAGCATAAATAGCAGCAGGTTCGCAATCAAACCCACCAAAATACTATTGTCGGTGGTGGGTTTCGATTCAAACGTAACTTTGTTTTTGCGGAGACGATCGATCAATTCTGGATTTCGTTCGAGCAGTTGCACTTCGATATCGGGTTCACTCTGCTTTTTGCCTTGGAGCCGAACTCTTGCAACATGCTGCGTTTCGTCGATTTCGACTCGCTCTACTTCTCCGGCATCAATTTTTTTCAGCAATCCAGTGTAGCTGAGAGATTCGCGGGCTTGAGCCATTGCGGGGACACTCATCAGGACACTTTGCAGGAGCATCCAGCCGACGATCGCGGATTTAGCCGCTTTCGATTTGGCTTTTGTCAGACGGAGTGAGAGCGCGAATTGACGAGAACCTTTGATCATGGGATTGCCTTATGCCTGGTGGAACGCGAAAGGGGCAAGATCGCCCGTAAAGGGACGGTAACAATAATCTGTCCCTAGTCTAGCCTTCTCAATAGAGTTTGGACACTTGCGCGGCTCGAGTTTCTGAAGGACGGGTTTCGGGTGTATATTTGACAATTTTTAGGCAGTTGCGCTGACCTTGGCGATTGTAGCTGACTTCATCGGCGAGTCGGCGTAATAAAAACCAGCCGTATCCTCCTTCTTGAAGAGTTCCAGGCTGGGGTTCACGGATATTATTGGGATCAAAAGGTTGTCCCCAGTCCCAGATTTCAATCTCCATGCGATCGTCATGCAGCGCAACCTGAATATCAATTTGGGTTTCGTTGGATAAACCGGAATGAGCGTGCCGAACGGCGTTGGTAAAGCCTTCTGCAAGAGCGAGATTGAGACGGTGAAGCTGATTTTCCCGTCGTGGAAAGTGAGGATCGTGTTGAAACCAGAATCTCTCGAACCATTTCTGGACGTGGTTCAACACTGTAAGGTTACTACTAACCGACAGATGATCTTGCTGAAACATGCTCCGATTCGTCCACTCGATCGCGCGTCTGGGTGTGTAATGTTCAGTTCCTAACTTTAACTATGATACGTGTCTTTTCTCTGTCAATTCGTTGGATTTTCTACGAATGAGCCAGTGAGATTGCACACTTTTTGATACATAGAACAGGCGATGTCTATAGAGCTTTATCAACAAATCTTATTGAATTCAAGTGCTTCGCGCTGCAATTGTAGCAGTTCTTTGATCCCCTTCTCGGCAAGGTTAACAATCTGATCCAATTGTTGTCGGGTGAAACTGCCTTGCTCTGCGGTTCCTTGAATTTCGATGATTTCCAGCGCATCATTCATCACCACATTACAATCCACATCTGCGCTTACGTCCTCCGGATAGTTGAGGTCAAGAAAGGCTTCGCCTTCGAGTAAGCCGACGGAAACGGCTGCGACTTGATGGCGAATGGGAGACTGGTCGAGTTCTCCGCATTGGATTAATGTGGCAATTGCGTCATGGAGTGCGACAAATGCGCCTGTAATAGAAGCAGTGCGAGTTCCAGCATCGGCTTGTAGGACATCGGCATCGATCGTCAGGGTGCGTTCTCCTAAGGCTTGCATGTCGAGAACCGAGCGCAAACTGCGTCCGATCAGGCGTTGAATTTCTTGGGTGCGACCAGAGAGTTTGAGAAATTCGCGATCTTGGCGATCGGGGGTGGCTCCAGGTAACATGCGATATTCTGCGGTGAGCCAGCCTTGTCCTTTGCCTTCGAGGAAGCGGGGGACTTTGGGTTTGATGCTGACGGTGCAGAGAACTTGGGTGTCGCCACAGTGGGTGAGAACGGAGCCTGCCGAAAATTTGGTGAATCGGCGATCGAATCGGGTGGGACGGAGTTGATCGGGTTGCCGACCATCTGGACGCTGCCAGGACATGAAAATTCCTCAAATCTGTGATTTAGCATACCGTCTGGGGCGGGATTTGTTGGATTTCCCGGATTGTTTTCAGATTTGGAATTGCTAGGTGTCAAATTTCAACGCAACATCTAATACCACAGACTTTATAGAAAAAAACGGGCAATATCGCAGTGAAACTCAGGCAGGAGAGGGGATGTGAGTTGATCACCCACAACTAATGTGGCAACCAAAGTGAGTTGGGCATTGTTGCGGCGATAGATTTCTAAGCGTTGAGAGATGCGATCGACAATCCAATATTCCAGAACGCCTTGAGTCGAATAAAGCTTGAGTTTGGCAGAGCGATCGCGATCTTCATTCACTCTCCCAGGAGATAAGACTTCGACAACTAACTCTGGTGCGCCTTGGTAATGCCCAGCGTCGTCAACGATTTGAGTATATCGTTGCTGACTTGTCCAGGTGACATCTGGAGAAATATTGTCGGAATCTGAAAAGATCAGCCCTGGCATGATTGAAGCTTGTCCAAGTCCAGTTTCAACTGACCATTGATCGAGAACAGCAAAAATGCGTCCGGTTACTTGCTGGTGTTTATGGTGAGGAGATCTCGTCACAAACAATTCTCCATCAATGATTTCATAGCGAATCCACTCGTTGTCAGGCAAAGCTTCAATATCGCGAATTGTCCAACGCAAATTGTTTGTCGTCTGACTCATGAGTGAATTCCTCAAGGGCTGATCTCAATCCTAAACTAATGAGGAAACATGCGCTCTGAAGCCTGCTTTTTCTAAAGCATCGACGGTTGCAGCTTCGTCTTGGACACGGAATTGGGAGCCGAAACGGACGATTTGATTTTTTACAGGTGTACCTACGATCGCAATCACTGGAATTTTGGCTTTGTCTCGATCGCCTTGCTGCTGCAAAACAGTCTTTAAGCGATGACGTTCCATTGCATCGTCTGCAACTTTTGCATCGAGTTCGACCATCACCATGCGAACATCTTGAATCGGCTCTGCATCGTCAACAATGAATTGATATTGATCTTCGTCGCGCTTGTCGATTTTGCCCCAAACCATTAAGCGTGCATCGGGTTCGATCAAGCTACCAATTCGCTCAAAAGCTTTCGGGAAGACAACCGCTTCCGATCGACCTGTGAGGTCTTCGATTTGAATCACTGCCATTGCATCACCTTTTTTGGTAGTGACTCGTTTGACAGCCGTGATCATAATGATGGCGCTGACCGTTGAACCTTCTCGACAGGTTTGAATGTTGCCGAGACTGATTGGGGCGAGGACTTTTGCTGCGTCTTGCAATTGTTTGAGCGGATGATCGGAGATGTAGAAGCCGAGGACTTCTTTTTCGAGTCGGAGCTTTTCTTGAGAGGGGTAGTCTTCAACTGTTGGAGCTTTTGGAGCCGTTTCAAAGCTGCCTTGCTGAGTGGTTGCACCTAAGAGATCGAAGAGGCTGCCTTGTCCGCTGGCGCGATCGCGTGCTCTCGACTGTGCCCAATCCATCACGAGTTCCAGATCGCTTGCGAGTTGATGGCGATTGGGATTGATTGAATCGAGTGCGCCGCAGTGGATTAAGGCTTCTAGGGCGCGTTTGTTGATTGCACGAGAATCAACGCGATCGCATAAATCGGCTAATGATTTGAACTTGCCATCTTGGTTGCGGGCTTCGAGAATTGCTTCGATCGCGCCCATACCGACGTTGCGAACGGCGGAAAGTCCAAAGAGAATCGCATCCCCGATCGGGGTAAAGTCGATACCCGATCGATTAATATCAGGCGGAAGTACTTTGATACCCAGACTTAGACAAGTCGCAATGTAGCGCTGGACTTTATCCTGTTCTCCACTGTTGATGGTCAGAATGGCTGCCATGTACTCAACAGGATAGTTTGCTTTGAGATAAGCCGTTTGGAAGGTGACATACCCGTATGCCATTGAGTGGGATTTATTAAAGCAATATTCGGCGAACAACACCATTTGCTCGAATAGCTCTTCGGCAACTTTGGCAGATACACCTCGCTCTTTTGCACCTTTGACAAACATGGCTTGGTGCTTTTCCATCTCAGATTTTTTCTTTTTCCCCATCGCTCGACGCAGCAGATCCGCCTGACCGAGCGAATACCCTGCCATGTCTTGAGCAATTTTCATGATCTGCTCTTGGAAGACCATAATGCCGTAAGTTTCTTTCAGGATTGGGGTGAGAATTTCGTGGGCATAGTCGATCTTCTCGCGCCCGTGTTTGCGGTTGATAAATTTGGGAATCAGCTTTGCATCCAGTGGCCCCGGACGATAGAGCGCGAGTACAGAAGAAATATCATCAATTCCGTCTGGTTTAAGTTCACGCACGATTTGGCGCATTCCAGAAGATTCAAGCTGGAAGATACCTTCGAGTTCACCTCTTGCCAGTAGCTTGTAGACTTCTGGATCGTCGAGCGGTAAGGTATCGAGATCCAGTTTGATGTTGCGGCTTTGTTCGATTAAGTCGATCGTTTTTTCGATCATCGTGAGGTTCTTTAACCCCAGGAAGTCCATTTTGAGCAAGCCCAGTTGTTCAATGTCTTCCATGGCGTATTGGGTCACAACACCGCCATCTTTGGTCATTTCTAAGGGCACGATTTCATCTAATGGATCTGCCGCAATCACGACCCCTGCGGCATGAACTCCGGTTGCTTTGTTTGTCCCTTCGATGCGGATTGCCATGTCCAACCAACGCCGATAAGTAATCGGCGGATTGGTGTTAGGAATGACTTGATCTTGTTGGTACTTTTGACTGAATTCTTTCGAGGGGGTTTCTTCGGGAGAAACCATCTTTTTGAGCTTTGTGGATTTGCCACGAAAAACGGGGATTTGCTTTGCCATCCGATCGGCTTCGCTCAGCGGAATGTTCAACACGCGGGCAACATCTCGCAAAATGGCTTTTGAGTTCATCCGGTTATACGTGATGATCTGTGCAACTCTCTCTGTACCGTATTTTTCGGTGACGTATTGAATCACTTCACCGCGCCGCTCAATGCAGAAATCTGTATCTACGTCCGGCATCGATTTCCGTTCTGGATTCAGGAAGCGCTCGAAGAGTAGACCGTGATGAACGGGGTCAATGTTGGTAATTCCCAATGCATAAGCGACGAGCGAACCTGCTGCGGAACCTCGACCCGGCCCGACTGGGATCTTATTGTCTCTCGCGTATTTGATATAGTCCCAAACGACTAAAAAGTAAGTGGAGAAGCCCATCTGCTTCAGCATGTTGAGTTCGTAGACGAGGCGGTCTTGATACTCTTGGCTGATTTCTTCGCGTGAGTTGAGCTTTTGCCGCTGAACTAATGACTCCCAAGTAATTTTTTCAATGTATGTATCGGCTGTGTAGCCGTCTGGAATCGGGTAATTCGGAATTCGCGCTTCGCCGCCGAGCAGTTTGTATTCTTCAACTTTGTCTGCAACTTCTACGGTATTGGCGATCGCTGTTTCAATGATGTCTTGCGGCAAATGGTCGCGAAAGAGCGATCGCATTTCATCCGCTGATTTTAAATACTCAGTTCCGGTATATCTCAGTCGTTTATCTTCGGAAATTAGCTTTCCGGTTTGGATACATAACAATGCATCGTGAGCTTCCACGTCATAGCAAGACACATAGTGAGAATCATTCGTTGCAACGAGTTTGATGTCTAGCTCTTTTGCAATTTGGACAATCTCAGGGTTAACAATTCGTTCTTCTAGTAACCCGTGATCTTGAATTTCGAGATAGTAATCGTCTCCGAATAGCTCTTTGTACCAAGTCGCAATCCGCCGAGCAATTTCAGGCTTCCCTTGTAGAATCGCTTGCGGAACTTCGCCACCCAAGCAAGCACTCGTCACAATCAAACCTTCGTGATATTCGGCAAGCAGATCTTTGTTGATGCAAGGGCGCGAGAAGATGCCTTTTCCTTGAACGCCTTTGAGGTGCGAAATCGTGGTGAGTTTAACTAAGTTCTTATAGCCTTGAGTATTTTTAGCAAGGACAACTTGATGATATTTGGGGCGGCGTTCTTGCTTCGTAATGTCGCCGTTGATGACATACATCTCATTGCCAATGATTGGCTTAACATTTTTACCTTGGCAAGTTTTAATGAGTTCGATCGCGCCATACATCACCCCGTGATCGGTTAGTGCGATCGCAGGCATTTCGAGTTCAACGGCTCGATCGACCAGTTTGTCTAATTGTCCAGCTCCATCGAGCAAACTGTAATCGCTGTGAATGTGCAGACCGACGAAAGACATAATTCACTCAACCCACGCGAAGGAATGAGTCTTAGCGTAACCGATCTTGAACGCTATATTTATAAATTTTTTGAAGCTTTAACCCTACATATGGAGTTAACTCCTCAAATTTGGCGAACGTCCAAGGTCTAATACCAATGTACCAAATTTGGGGAGTAGGGAGTGGTTTCCATCTTTTCAGCCCATAACCGTTTACGCTGAAAATAGTGATTTCTATTGGGAAATATGTCGCAACTGATCCAAGTGATGCAAACCGTATTTGATAACCCTCCTGTGTCATTTAACCCAGCCAATCAAACGCTGAAAGGCTGGGCAATGTTTTGTTTACGCGATCGCGGTTTTATGGTTCAGCCTGCTCAAAATGCTGATTTTTACATTAGTACAAAGGGCGAAAAAACCGCATTTCGGGTGAGCCAGACTGAACCGAGCGACACGGCAACCGGATGGATTGTGGTGGATGCTGCGGGCAAATCTGCCAAGGTCATCGCACCGGAAGCGTAACGAACCTGTTTAACGAACTGCAACGCGACGGATCGATCGGGCAACGCGAATTTTTTTAACTCGACGTTTTTTGGGCAAATCTGTTGAGAGGATATCTCGCATTTCTTGCCAGAACGGACGATCCGATTGATGCAAATCGAGCAAGACGATCGCAACGCTAAACAGCAAAACTCCAACCCCAGCCACGAACACTGCCATTGAAGAAGTGATTAACCATTCGGCACTAATCACCGTTCGGATCGACAACAGCAGCGTACTCGCAACAAATAGCGTCAGTGCATAGTACATCACTAAAATGCCATTGTTTGCGGTTTTGACTCGCTGCTGAAGATGGCGCAGTTGCTTTTGCAGCATTGCGAGGCGATTGGATTGCTCAAACCGATCGAGAATTTGAAAATATTCGATATTCGTAATTTGCAGGCGATTTTCGATCACACTGCGTCGTAGAAGTAGACCACCCAGTACAAATGCACAGGCAAGCAGCATTAGCACCGAATTGAGAATTAGCTGAATCAGTTGGGTTGTGTCGTCAATACTCATGCCGTGTTCTGATACTCTCTCTAACGCAAGCAGGATAACACAGATTTAGTACGAGGGTACTAAAATCTTTTAAAGAGTCTAGAAAGTACAATTGGCAAGGGTTTGACGAATTGAACTCAAACGCTCGGCTTGGGCAAAATGCGTAGGAATTTAATAATCTGTCCGGTCACTTCGATGCTGATGAGAAAATTCTCGATCGTGAATCGATACCAAATTTCGCTTGTCTCAAGCGGTTGGAATTCAGGCAAATCTTGAAGCTGATGGGTTCTGTAAAACTCGTCAAACACAAAACTGTGCAGCTTCTGCATCGTGGCTGTTTCGAGTCCTTTGAGATCGATTAAGAAGGCGCGATCGTAGCGCACTTCTAACCTGGCTGGAAAAATCATGCTACCTGCCGATGAGGCTTTCGTCGGTTTCATAATGTGCGCGGTGCGGGTTGGAGGAGCGGTAAGAGTTGCATCGCTTCTTCGCGCGTCAGGGTATCCCCCGGATTGTGAGTCCGTCTGCCATCAGCGATTGCTTTCAACATATATGCATCACAATACGCTGTTTCTAGAACCGGCCAAAACGTTTCGAGTTCAGCATCAGACATGCGATCGATTAAATGGTGAGCGCGGTTGCGATACAGATTCATAGCTAAGGAGGAGCAACTAGTCCCTTTGAGAATGCCCATCGACTTGCCGGAAATCCCGCGCAACTGGTGCGAATCAAGACAGATTATGTTCCCGCTTACGGTACGATTTGCTTACACGATCGCTGTTCATGTTTATGCTAGATTACCTTTTCTCATTTGATCCCGGATTGATCGGCTATTTAGTGTTTCTCCTCGTCTCCGTTGCAATTTATGCAATTTTTAGTCTGGGGCTGAATTTACAGTGGGGCTACACCGGATTGATCAATTTTGGGCATGTTGCCTTTATGACGGTCGGCGCTTATGCGACCTCGTTATTTACTTTAAGTGGAATGCCAATTTTCCTGGCTGTTTTGATTGGCGGACTATTGGCAGCCTTGTTGGGCTTATTGATGGGGTTTTCAACACTGCGATTGCGCGAAGATTATTTGTCGATCGTGACGATTGGGGTTTCAGAATTAGTGCGATTAGTAGCGCTGAATGAAAGTTGGCTCACCAAAGGCGCATTTGGGGTTCAGAATTTTCCGTTGCCGCTGGCAGAATTTCGCCCCACTGTTGCGACTCGGATTGGCATGATTGCGATCGTCACTCCAATTTTTGCACTTGTGATTTGGAAATTGGTGCAGCGGATCTTATCTCGCAAAAACACGGTTCAAGCGATCGTATCGGCAGTGCTGATTTTGCTGACGCTGCGATTGTACAGTGTGGCTGCGGTAGCACTTTATAACTATCGAGACAATCAAGCACGTAATGGATTATTGTTCTTGTCGCTGATTACTTTAGCTATTGTGTATTGGGCACTAGAAAGATTAGTAAAATCGCCTTGGGGTCGAGTTCTCAAAGCCATTCGCGAAGATGAGCAGGTTGCAAAGGCATTAGGTAAAAATGTGTTTAGCTACAAGCTACAATCCTTAATGCTTGGGGGCTTTATTGCAGGCATTGCGGGTGCATTTTTTGCTTGGCAGTTGAGTACGGTTTATCCGACGAATTTTGAACCGATTGTTACTTTTCAAGCTTGGATTATTATGATTCTGGGTGGAGCCGGGAACAATGCAGGCACGATTTTGGGAGCGGGCATCTACTGGGCTTACACTGCATTTACTCGCGATTTAGATGGAGTTCTTCGACTCGGGGCTGATCAAGTTGGGGCGCTGCGGATTATGTTGATTGGATTGATTCTCATGGTGTTGATGCGATTTAGACCGGAAGGCATTTTGGGCAACAAAGACGAACTGACACTAGGGAAATAATCATGCAGACTTCAAGTACTCCTGTCCTTTCTGCACGTGGATTGGTCAAAAGCTTTGGTGGAATTAAAGCGGTCAATCATGCGGCGATCGAGGTTCCCGCTGGAAGTATTACAGGCTTGATTGGACCGAATGGAGCCGGAAAAACAACGCTGTTTAACTTACTGTCGAATTTCATTCAGCCCGATCAAGGGCAAGTTCTATTCGATGGAGAGGCGATCGAGTCACTGCAACCGCACGAAATTGCTCAGCGCGGGATGATTCGCACGTTTCAGGTAGCGCGAGTGTTGTCGCGACTCTCGGTGCTCGAAAATATGCTGTTAGCGGCTCAGAAGCAAACCGGGGAGAATTTTCTTAACACCTGGTTACTAGCGGGACAGATTCGCAAAGAGGAACGTGAAAACCGCGATCGAGCGATGGAAATTCTCGAATCAGTCGGCTTAGCGGCGAAAGCAAATGACTATGCAGGCGCACTTTCTGGGGGACAGCGGAAGCTTTTGGAAATTGCGCGAGCGTTGATGACGCGTCCGAGGCTTGTGTTACTCGATGAACCTGCGGCAGGAGTGAATCCAACGTTGATTCAGCAAATCTGTGAGTACATCCAGTACTGGAATCGGCAAGGATTAACGTTCTTGATTATTGAGCACAATATGGATGTGATTATGTCCTTGTGCGATCGCGTTTGGGTGTTGGCAGAAGGAACCAATCTTGCAGATGGAAGTCCTGCTGAGATTCAATCCAATTCAAAGGTACTAGAGGCTTATTTGGGACAGTAAAATTTTGGGATAGCAAAAAATCGACCAACTTGATCAAAGCCGATGAGCTTTGATCAAGTTGCAGACTAAATAGAAATCTTCTGAGTTCTATTCCTTTCAGACGCTCATTGGCTGGTATGCAGCACTTGAGAAGTGTAGTCGAAACTGCCTATTGGCGAATCATGTCTTGAACCTGTTGGCGCAATTGGGGATTCGATCGGACAATCTGGAAAATTTGATTGAATCGGGGGATTTCTAGCCCTTCTTTTTTCACCGCAGTTTCTACCTTAGAATCATTGTCCTTGCTGATTTGGGTCAATTTTGCAATCACACGATCGTACTTTTGCCGCTCCCCTGTTTCCACGGGTTTAGATGGCTTTTGCTGCGGATTGTTCTGAGAACGGAAGATCTCATCAAACCGTTGCTCGGTTAATCCTTCCGATTGAATTGCCTGAGTTGCCTGTTTTTCTGCTTCACGGCTGATCGCTAAGACCTGTTTGACTGCATTTGCAAATTGGCGAGTTTCGGCAGGAGTCACCGTCTGATTCGCAGGCTGGCTTGTTGGAGCAGGTTTGCTGGTTGGAGTTTGAGCTTGGACAGGCATCTGACACAGTCCACCTATCACCAAGACACATCCACTCAAGAGAAGTCGCTGAATCATTTTAATCTCCAATGTTTTGCGCCATCTTATCGAGGCAACCTGCGATTCACATCCGTTATCAGACCTTTGATCCGCGTTACATCTTTCAGCAAGTCCATCTGTAGATATACCCACATTGATAGAAATCAGTCCCCTTGATAGAGATAGTCAAAAAGCTCGATCGATAAAACAGTGAGTAGGTCAGTCTTTTTGCGTCCCCTCTAGCCTTATGTCTCTCTACCTATCTCCTCAACAACCTAGCCCAACTGCCAACACTCAAATCGCACAAATCCCGCCCGAACGCACTTCTACCCCCTCGAATTCTCCTCAGCCAGACGGGGGAATGGTGCTGATTCCCTTATGCTTTATTGCGATTTGGATTGGCTTAATCTATGTGATTGCTGATACTTGGAAGTACAACCAGAAATCGACGAGAGTTAGCCGTGAACTCGCTCGACTTCCCTGTAAGAAATGTCAATTCTTTAGTAATAATCATTACATGAAATGTGCTGTTAATCCTTATGTTGTGATGACATCAGCCGCAAATGAATGTCAAGATTATCGTTCAAAAAAGAATGGTCGTTAATCGCTCAAAAAAGAATGATTATTAGTCGAAAACCTGCGTTCTGCATGTAGATTTCCAAAAAACTCTGCCCATACTGAGGCTAAAAATAGAAACACGCTAGTTAAGAGTTTCTATAGAAGTTAACTTGTATGGATAGGGCGGAATTAAATGACGAGCGATGAGTTTCAGACGAATGTTTCATCTCCGAATACAGAACTATTTGGGCGAGTGACACACTGGATTCGGAGGTCGAAAAGTTTATCTGAACTTTTAGCTGCGATCGCTCAGGAAATCGGTGCCGTTTTAAGTTGTGATCGGGTAAAAATCTACCAGTTTAATCCTGATGAAACGGGAACCGTAGTCGCAGAGTGGATTTGCGAACAACGCCTCCCTTCGCTGCTAGGGTTAACATTTCCTGCGAATGATATTCCCCCTGGAGCACGCGAACTGTTTGCAAGAACCGGAGCGCGATCGATTGTCAATGTGGCTGAACGTCGCATTGGACAAACGGGGATTGATTCTACTGCACCCGATGAAATCCGCTATCGTCCGCTGAACGACTGTCATGCTGAATATCTGATGGCAATGGGAATTCAGTCTTCGCTGGTCGTCCCAATTTTGCAAGAAGGCAAGCTTTGGGGATTGTTTGTCATTCACCATGCTGAAGCGCGATCGTTTTCAGACGCACAAGTGAGTGCACTGCAGATGGTCGTTGATTTGCTGACTGTGGCGATTGCTCAGTATCATTTGATCGAACAAGCGCGTGCTAAAGCCGATCGCGAATCGACGCTACGTCGCATTAGTTGCTTACTGCATTCGCTTTCGACGATTGAACTTCAAGCTGCTTTAGAAACAGCAGTTTCAGCCTTTGCAGGGTCAGGGGGACGACTGTGGGTGAATGCCACATCATTGGCAGTCGAACATTCTCCTCGCAATCTAAAACTGCCGAGTGCTTGTGTCAGATTGTTTCAATGTGGGAGCCAGCCAATGGCTCCTAGAGATGAGTGTATCGAAACGGCTGAATTTGTGCTGCTCGAAGAAGACAGTGCTTGGCAAGATAAGTTTCAGTCTGAGCAAGATGCAGTTTGGGCGATCGCGGATCTATATCAAGAGCCAGCATTGCAAAAGTTCTACCCTGCATTTCGATCGCTCAAAATCCGAGGGGTACTGATTTTCCCCTTGTGGTATCGCCGAGAATTGCTTGGCTATCTCACTATCTTTCGAGATGAAATTGAAACTGAGATTCTTTGGGCGGGGCAAATTAGCTCCGACGAGCGGCAGCTTTATCCGCGTCAGTCTTTTAAGGCGTGGTGTGAATCTCGACGGGGACAAATTCAGCCCTGGACAGCAGGAGATTTAGAGCTAGGTTGCGCGATCGCTCATCAGTTTTCAAGCGCGATTCAACAATATGAAACGCATCAACATGTGCAAAAGCTGAATGCCAGTTTAGAGATTCAAGTTCAAGAGCATACGGCTCGATTGCAGAAAGCAACTGAGCAGCAGCATGTTCTGTTCAGTGTGGTGACGAATATGCGGAAATCGCTGCAAGTTGAGCAGATTTGTGCGACCGCAACCGAAGAGCTTCGGAGATCGTTGAATGTCGATCGAGTCTGCGTTTATCAATTTGATTTAGATCGTCAATACAATACAGGGCAGGTGATTGCTGAAAATATGGTTTCAGGACTTTCCTCTGTTTTGGGCACGCGTATCGAAGATTATTGCTTTGGAGAACGGTTTGCAACCCAATATCGGCATGGTCGGGTGAGTTCGATCTCAGATGTGGAAGCACTCGTAATCGAACCTTGTTATTTAGCAATTTTAGAGCGCCTTGCGATTCGTGCCCATTTGATTGCGCCCATCTTACGAGGAGATGAACTGTGGGGATTATTGTGTGTGCATCAATGCGATCGTCCGCGCAATTGGACAGAGCATGAGATTCAATTTGTGAAACAAGTTGCGATTCAGTTGACGATCGGACTTGAGCAAGCCGAATTGCTCTTGCAAACTCAGCATCAAGCTCAGCAGATCGAGGCAACGCTGCATTCTTTGAAGCATACTCAAGCGCAGTTGATTCAAACTGAAAAGATGTCGAGCTTAGGGCGATTAGTCGCTGGAGTCGCCCATGAGATTAACAATCCGGTCAGCTTTATTCATGGCAATCTCAACTATTTGAATCATTATGTGATCGATATGCTGAGGCTGCTTGACGCTTATCGCGCAGCTTATCCTGAACCTCGATCAGAAGTGATTGATCTGATCGAATCGATTGATTTTGAGTTTGTTCGCCAAGACTTACCTAAAATCCTTGCTTCAATGCAAGTCGGAACAGAACGAATTCGCGAAATCGTGCTCTCTCTCCGCAATTTCTCACGGCTTGACCAAGCTAAAATGAAGCCAGTTGATATCCATGAAGGAATCGAAAGTACACTGCTGATTTTGCAGCATCGCTTGAAACCAAACGGGGGAGATTGCAGCATCGAGGTGATTAGGGAATATGCGGAATTGCCCCCAGTTGAATGCTATGCAGGGCAGTTGAATCAGGTGTTTATGTGAGATGGACCCGTAGGGTTGGACAAAAAATAGATAGTGAATAAGCTACAGTTCTAGATCTCAATTCTACTAACTTTTTTGATCTAGATTCGATTCATGCTTTTGATTCTTTCGTGTTCACATTATT